>CABUWA010000100.1 GCA_902495085.1 uncultured Collinsella sp.
AACCAGGGCGCTCTGCTGCATGTTGTTATCGATGACGTAGGCGTCAACGCGGCCCTGCTGGAGTGCCTGGCGGGCCTCCTCGTCGGTCTTGAACTCCTGCTGGCTGGCCTTGGGAGCGAGCTCCTCCAGGATGGCGGGGCCGTTGGAGCCGGACTGGACGGCGACGCTCTTGTCGGCCAGGTCGTCGACGCTCTTGATGTCGTCGTTATCGGCGAGCACCAGGATGGCCTGCTGGGTGTAGTAGTAGGGACCGGCGAAGGAGACGAGCTTCTTGCGCTCGTCGGTGATGGTGTAGGTGGCAAAGACAGCGTCGACCTGGCCATTCTGCAGGACAGACTCACGGGTGTCGGAGGTCACCTGGGTGATCTCGACCTTGTTCTCGCCCAGGATGTAGTTGGACAGGAGCTGCGCGATACCGGCATCGAAGCCACGGGTCTGACCGTCTTTCTCGTTGAGGAGGGAGAAGAGCGTGGAAGTCTGAACGCCACCGATCTTAAAGACGCCGGCGTCCTTGACGGCCGTCGCCCAGGTGCTGGCGGCGATGGCGTCGTCATCGGCCTTGGGGCCGTTGTCGACGAGCTTGTCGAACGCTTTGGCGTCGAGCGTGGTGGAAGCCTCGGTATCCTCGGAGCTTTTGGAGGAGTCGGCGGCGGAACCCTTGTCGGCCTCGGCGCTGGTGTCGGAGCAGCCGGCAAGACCAAGGCCGGCGACGGTTGCGAAGGTGGCGGCAACGAAGCCGCGGCGGTCGAGAACGACCTGCTGGGAGAGGTTCTTGCTCATGGTAGAACACCTTTCTCAATAAAATCCCTAGCGGTTGAGTAGAGTTATACCCTATCGCGCTCAAATGGGTCAACACGAAATAACTCAGAAACATACTTACCTTATGGGTAATTCTACCTACCAAAAAGGGACAGGTTTATTTTGGCAGGTTTTATCTGGACAAACGTCGGTTGTTGCTGCTGAGATAGTGCTTTTCGGACGGCCCGCCTCGCTGTTTTGTCTCAATCAGTAACAGGTAGACGAGGAAATGGGTTCTAACTGTTACAGATTGAGACAAAGGTCAGGGACTAAGACGTCTTGTCTAGATCTGTAACAGTTAGACGGGAATTCGGGCCCTAGATGTTACAGATCGAGATAATTGAGTTGGGAAAATAAAAACCTCCGCAGGGATGCTTTCCTTGCGGAGGTTTTCTTACTCGTTGAGTAGCCTTACGGCTTCGGCGGCCATGTTCTCGACCGTCATGCCGTTCTGCGCGAGCAGTTCGTTGGGATCGTAGCGGTCGGGAAAGCCCTTGGCGATGCCAAAGGTGCGCGTGCGCAACGGCGTGCATGCCAGATAGCATGCCACGCGCTCGCCCCAGCCGCCGTCCAAGATGCCGTCCTCGAGGGTGACGACAACGCGATGCTCGGCGGCAAGACTGTCGAGGAACTCGCGGTCGAGCTCGGTTGCAAAGCGCGGGTTGACGAGCGTGGCCTCGATGCCGTACTCGGCAGTCAGACGGTTTGCCACGCGCTCACCCAGCTCAAAGAAATCGCCAAGCGCGAGCACGGCAACGTCGCGGCCCTGACGCACCACGTTGTAGCGAACGGCGCTGTAGTCGGTGTCTTCGGCGGGCGCAAGGTCGGGGCGGCTTACCAGGCCGATGCCCGGTACGCGGATTGCCACGGGATGCTCGCGGTGGTCGAGCGACCAGCTCAGCATGGACAGATATTCCTCCATGCAGGCAGGCGCCAAGTAGTGCATGTTGGGAAGACCGCCCAGCATGGAAATATCAAAGAACGAAAGATGCGTCTCGGACGTGGTGCCAAAGATTGACGCACCAAACACCAAAATGGTTGCGGGGGCGTCGTTGAGGCACAGGTCGTGCCACAGCTCGTCGTAGGCGCGCTGCAAAAACGTGCCGTACACACCAAAGACTGGCTTGGCGCCCGAGCGCGCAAGCGCGGTGGCAAAGGTCACGGCGTGCTCCTCGGCAATGCCCACATCGACGAACTGTTTGCCGGCGGCAGCGCGAAGCTCGGGTGTAAAGCCCATGATGTAGGGCGTGGCGGCCGTGATGCCCACGACCTGCGGATCGCGCTCGATGGCGGCGCTGAGCGCTTCGCCCGTAATGTCGGCATAGGTGCGCGGCGCAGGCTCGCTCGGATGGCCCGGGCAGAGCTTGCGCCCGGTCGCCATGTCAAACGGACCCACGTGGTGCCAGCGTTCGGGGTCGCTCTGGGCCGGCTCAAAGCCCTTGCCCTTGGCGGTGGAGACGTGCAGCACGATGGGATGATCGATATTGCGCAGTTCCTGCAGCGCGTCGACTAGGGCCAACACGTCGTTGCCGGCGTCCAAATAACGGTAGTCGAGTCCCATCGCGCGGAAAACGTTGCGCTCACAGGTGCCGTTGCTGGCGCGCAGCTCGGCCAGATTGCGATAGAGGCCACCGTGGTTCTCGGCGATGGACTGGTCGTTATCGTTGACGATGATGATCAGGTTGCTGTCGAGTTCGGCGGCATTGTTAAAGCCCTCAAACGCCAGGCCGCCAGAAAGCGAGCCGTCGCCAATAACAGTAATGACGTTATACGTGTCGTCCGCCAGGTCACGAGCGTGCGCCAGGCCGCAGCCCAGGCTCACCGACGTGGAGGTGTGGCCCATGGCGAACAGGTCGTGCTCGGACTCGTCGGGATTGGCAAAGCCAGAAGCCTCGCCATAACGCTCCGGATCGATATAAGTGTACGCGCGCCCGGTCAGCGCCTTGTGGGCGTAGGTCTGGTGCGAAACGTCAAAGACAATCTTGTCGATGGGGGAGTTAAATACGCGATGAAGCGCAACCGTAAGCTCAACGACGCCCAAGTTGGGGGCAACGTGCCCGCCGACGGCGGCGGAGCTTTCGAGGATTGCCTGACGGATCTCGCCGCAGAGCAGCGGAAGCTCGGTGCGGTCGAGAGCCTTGACGTCCTCGGGCGTTGTCGTTTGCGTAAGCAGCATCGTTGTGGGTTACTCCATGCGAATCGTGCGCCGGCGCTCCCTCGGCCGACACAATTGCACAAGACAGTCTCGCACATTTTGGCGTTTGATATGTGACGGCGGCGCGGTAATTCGCCAACTGGTGGGGCAAAACGTTTTGTCCGATGCCATACTGATGTGTTCAATGATGTTTTTATCGATTGTGCACAGGCCGTGGCTTGCCGCCATGAGCCGCCGGAAGGAGGCAGCATGTCCGATGCCGTTCGTGCCGAGAAAATCGCGCACGAGGTCGACGATGCCGCCCGCCAGCTGGCCCAGGCGGGCCGCTTGGACCTGACGCGCGAGTTTATCCAGCATGGCGACGTGACGGTCTATGCACATGTGACCTCGGTGGCGCGGGCGAGTCTGTCCTTTGCCGAGCGCCTGGGCCGCGTCGGTGTTTCGGTCGACCGCGCCTCGTTGCTGCGCGGAGCCTTGTTACACGATTACTTTCTCTACGATTGGCACGACCCCGACCCGAGCCATCGGCTGCATGGCTTTCGCCATCCGTTTTTTGCCCTAGCGCGTGCCGAAGAGGATTTTGAGCTGACGCCGCGCGAGCGGAATATCATCGCGCGCCATATGTTTCCGCTGGTACCGGTGCCGCCGACGTGTCGTGAGGCTTGGATTGTATGCCTGGCAGATAAATGGTGCGCGTTGCGCGAGACGGTCAACGGCCGCCTGCCGCGCAAGGACAAGGCGGACGATGGCGTGAGTGGCGAATCGAGCGAAAAGAGGAGAGGGTAGACGGTGGGAACCGCGATTGATATGGCGTTTGGCGGCGCGACGCTTGCCGCCTGCCCGCTCTCGGCACTGGTGCTCTCGTTTGCCTTTTACGGGTTTTGCGGCTGGGCGTGGGAGTCGACAGCATGCGCCATGCTCAACCAAGGACGATTCGCCAACAGCGGTTTTTTGCTGGGGCCGTGTTGTCCTATCTATGGTGTGGGCGGCATAGCCTGCTGGATTTTGCTGCGCGGAATTCCGAATGCCTCGAGCCAGTTTGTCGCCGCGGCGCTTGTGTGCAGCGTAATCGAGTACAGTGTGGGCCTTCTATTGGAAAAAACAACAGGCGCACGCTTTTGGGATTACTCACACCTGCCGTTTAACTTGCACGGACGCATCTGCCTGTACTGGGCCTGCGCGTTTGGCTTGGGTGCGTTGTGTATTTGCCGTTTAGTGGAGCCGGCATTGCTGGGGCTGCTTGGCCATCTACCGGTGCTGATTGTGCGGCTGTCCGCCTTTATCGTCGCTGTCGCGATGATGGTCGATGCGGTGTGCTCGTTGGCAAGCTGGCGGCGTCTGTCCGATCAGCTGGAGCGTGTGCGCGCCGACCTTGCCGACCGCATCAACGAGTCGCTTGCCGATGCGTCTGACTCCATGCTCGAACGTATTCCCGATTCGGCAATCGACTCGGTGACACAGACGCATATCCGCAGCCGTGCCGTTAACGCGTGGCTGGCCGAGCTGGGCGACGCGACGCTCGATGCCCTGCGCGAGAAGGCTTCGATGCCGACGTTTATCGCGGATGGTGCTCGCGGCCTGGCGCTTGCCGCCCGCCGCGTGGCCGATGCCGCGCCGAACATGCCGCATCCGTCGCTCAGTCGTCGCCTTGCCGGCAAGCACATGAGCCGCCCGGTGCCGAGCGTGTCACTCAGCCGCCGCGACCTACGCTTCTTTAACGCCTTCCCGCGTCTGCGCATCAATCGCTACGAAGGTGTCATTCGGGCTACCGACCTCCGCGACCGAGCCCGCGAGCTGTTCCGCCGCTAGCCGGGACGGGCACGCTCACGGCTTCCTTGCTCGCGTATTTCCCGTTCGTTTCGCGCCCGTTGCCGCGCCGTTTCCAAGATTGCGGCACCGTTTCCATTCGACAACGCAGCGTTTAACAACGCCGTATCTGGTCTACACCAGTTGCCTCTCGGCCGCATTATGGGCGCCGACAACGTTCATGCGATCAAGGGGGAGCGAATGTACGATACGGGATCGACAACGTTTATGCTCATCTGCACCATGCTCGTGTTTTTAATGACACCGGGTCTGGCGTTTTTCTACGGCGGCCTGTCCAGGCGCAAAAATGTCATCAACACCATGCTCATGTGCTTTGGCGCCATTGGCCTGGTCGGCGTGCTGTGGATTGTTGCCGGCTGGTCGCTGGCCTACGGCGGCGACGGTTCCAGCCCGTTTATTGGAGGCCTTGACCAGCTGCTGTGCCTGCCGGTGCTCAACCAGGTGCTGCAGGCGGCTGAGGGCACCGCGTCGGACGGCGCCGTCTACCCGGAGATTATCAACATCGCCTTCCAGATGGCGTTTGCCATGATCACGGCTGCTATCGTCACGGGCAGCCTGGCCGGCCGCGTTAAGTTTGGTGCCATGACGGCCTTCCTGGGCATTTGGCTGCTCGTGGTCTACGCGCCGCTCGCCCATATGGTATGGGGCGGCGAGGGCTCCTTTATCGGTGACATCATCGGAGCGCTCGACTTTGCCGGCGGCGACGTGGTGCACATTTCGTCCGGTCTCACGGGCCTGATTCTCTGCTTAATGCTCGGCCGTCGTCGAGGCTTTGGCATGGTGAGCTATCGCCCGCATAACGTGCCGTTTGTGGCGTTGGGCGCCGGCTTGCTTTGGTTTGGCTGGTTTGGCTTTAACGGCGGCAGCGAGTTCAAGGCCGACGCCGTGGCGGCACTCGCCATTCTCAACACCGTGACGGCCAGCGCGGCGGGCATGGTCTCGTGGCTTGCCGTCGAGCGCGTGCATACCGGCCGCCCCACGCTGGTGGGCGCCAGCACCGGTTTGGTCGCGGGCCTTGTGGTGGTCACGCCCGGCGCAGGCTTTGTCGAGCCGTGGGCGGCGCTGGTCATGGGCCTGATCGTCTCTCCCGTTTGCTACTTGGCCATCAGTCATCTTAAGACCAAGTTCGGCTACGACGATGCGCTCGACGCGTTTGGCTGCCACGGCATCGGCGGCATCTTGGGCGGCGTGCTCACGGGCCTGTTCTGCGTGCCGGAGCTTTCGTGGACCGGTAAGGGTGGTCTGTTCTACACGGGCGACGTCTCGCTGCTCATCTCGCAGATTTTGGGCATTGTGGTAACGGTCGCTATTGTGCTGGTGCTCGACTTGGCGATCGCCGCGGTGGTCAAGGCGCTGTTCCACGGCAGCTTGCGCGTGGACGAGGCCGACGAGGCGCTGGGCTTGGATGCGAGTCAGCACGGCGAGAGCGCTTATCCCTCCTTCTCGGGACTTGACTAGCGGCTTCCCCAGGCACCGCACCTTGGGTTTCAAACCGTCGCTTGCGTACAAAAGTACGCGGCGCTCCTCTTTCAACCCAATCTGCGGCACCTGGGAAACCCGCGTCTCATGTAAAGGGATACGTTGATTATTGAGAGGAATTCATTATGAAAAAGATCACGGCCATCGTGCGCCAGGAAAAGCTTGAGGTTCTTAAAGACGCGCTGTTTGCTGCTGATGTTCGCGGTATGACTATCAACCAGGTGCAGGGCTGCGGCTCGCAGCATGGCTGGAAGGAATACGTGCGCGGCAACGAGTTGCTTGTCAACACGATCCCTAAGGTGCAGTTCACCCTTATCTGCGCCGATGAGCACGTCGATGGCGTTGTCGACATCATCTGCAACGCCGCTCGCACCGGAGCCGTCGGTGATGGCAAGATCTGGGTCGAGCCGGTCGAGGAAGTCATCCGCATCCGTACCGGCGAACACGGCCCCGCCGCGGTGTAGGATCGACCACCTGCCATCCGCAACGTTAAAATACCGCAATGAGGCACAAGACTTGCATTGCGGATGGACAGATTATGGGTCGTAATAAATATCCCGAGGAGACAGTCGCGAAGATTCTCGACGCGGCGCTGGAGCTATTCTGCGCACAGGGTTATGAGGGGACGAGCATTCAAGATATCGTCGACCGCCTCGATGGCAT
>CABUWA010000101.1 GCA_902495085.1 uncultured Collinsella sp.
GGGTCGTCTGCGTTGTAGATGAGCGTCGTTGCCGGAGAGAGCTCCAACGCATGGGCGATGACGTCTTGGGTATGGTCGATCTCGCCGTAGCGGTCTAGCTGGTCGCGGAACAGGTTGAGCAGCACAAAGTACGTCGGCTTGAGCTTGGGCAGAACGCGTACGGTGTAGAGCTCGTCGCACTCAAAAACGCCCACGCGCTTGCCGCTGCTGGTGTGCTTAAGGCCGCCGCGGGCCTCAAGCAGAGCACCCACCACACCAGGCTCCATATTGTTGCCGGCACGGTTGCACACCACGGTAGCGCCGCTGGCAGCAACTGCGTCGGCGATGAGGTTGGAGGTCGTGGTCTTGCCGTTGGTGCCGGTGATCACCACGCTGCGGTCGACTAGGCTTGCGAGGTCGCTTAGCAGCTCGGGGTCGATCTTCATGGCGATGCGGCCGGGAAGCACGCCACCCTGGCGTTTGAGGACAGAGCGCAGTCCCCAGCGGGCGATATCGCTCGAGGTGCAGGCGAGAGATGAGCGGAGGTTCATGAAGCCGTTCCTAACATAGATGACATGGTCGGGGCGATCGCGTCGCTAAAAGCCGTAGCGGCGCGCAAATTCCTGGGCAAGCTGCGATACGTCTTCGCAGGCGTTGGCCCAGGGGGCAAAGTTGGGGGTGTCCGAGATAATGCCGTCGGCTTCCCAAACCGCCTGGTGCGAGAGGTCCCAGGGGTCGCGCGGCTCGGGTCGGCAGGGAAGATACGGCGTCTGGTACATGGGGTTCAGCAAGAAGAACGCGCCGCCCTCGCAACGGTTAGCGAACTCACGCAGCGCGCGCGTCGCCGGGCGCATCTTGTTTGTTTTGAACAGCAGAATCGTGCGGGCGAGCAGGTACCAGGGAGAGTTCTCGAGTGCGTCTGCCCCCATCTGTTCCTCGAGCTGATGTGCCAGGGCAAAAAAACCGTCCTGGTCTTCCAAGCGGGCGAGGGCAAGCAACACGGTGCCGGCGGCCCGGGTGGGATAGCCCTCCGCCTTAAGGACGCGGCGAGAATAGTTGGCGGCAGCACGGTAACGAGCGCTCGCCATGCACAACTGCGAGATGGCCTCGAGCGTGTGAAGCCAGCCAATAAGCGCCGGCTCGCTCAGGGTAAGGTCTGCTGCGGTGACACCGTCGGCCAAAACATTATTGGCCCAGTAGTGCGGGGCCTCCATGTCGAACCCAGGCACGCTCTGCTGCAGGTAGTCGGCCGTACTCGTCTCGAGCTTCATCAAGTCACCCAGGCAGGCATCGACGGGCGTGTCCGCCAGGATGATGGCGAGCAACTGGGCGTCGAGGACATGCGCATCGACGCGGACGATCTTGAGCAGCTCGTCACGCATGTCGTCGAACAGGCGGTTGCGCGTCTGCTCAAACTCCTCGTCGCTGCCCATGTCCTCGATGCGGCGAAGCTCGTCAAGCAAATGACGATGAACGCCGGCATAGGACAGCAGCGCTTGGGCATGCTCGGTCTGCGCATACTTGTGAGGGTTTGCGCTGATGTCGTTATGGACAAGCTCGCGTGCTGCATCGGTGAGTTCGGGGTGCGACGCCAGATAGGTGCGCTCCAGATAGGCGGGGATGTAGACGCTCGGATCCATTAGAGGTCTCCTCCCTTAAACGGCAATCCCTGTTCGGCCGCGCGCAGGATGCGCTCGTCGATTTGGGAGCGCACGATGTCGTTGGTGGCGATCCAGGCGGCAAAGCTGGCGTTGTCGGGCGCGCCTAGGCCCTCCTGCAGCACCGGTGTCGCCTCGGACAGGGCAAGGACAAGCTCGTCGGTGGAGCCCGGACCTACGTTGACGCGGGCATAGACGCCATCGGGAAACTCGGTTTGGAAGTAGAGCGCCTCGGCCGCGTGTGGGCATGAGCGCACCAGGATGCGCAGGTAGTGTTCGGCGCCTTCGTAGTCCAGCTCGCGCCAGGCTGCGCTCATCAGCGCGATGAGCGTCCACGGGTCCAGGTCGCGCTCCGCGTCCTTGGGACGGCGGCGCAGCGGCGTGTTGGCAAGATAGGGCACGGAGTGGGCGGAACGAAAACGCTTGAGCTCCTCGGCTGGGTATTCGAGCTTTGCCATGGCAAGCATCGCGGTATGGCGGACGCCAGCGGGGTCGTTGGGCGCAAAGTCCAGGCTGCGATTCGCGGCTTCGAGCGACATGCGGTAGCGGCCGCTAATGAGCGCGCGCGATGCCAAGGCGGCAAGCCAGCGCAGGTAGGGACGGCGGGTCAGGTCGCCTGCGGCCTCACGCTCGTAGGGGTCCTGCGCCGAGGCAATCTTGAGCGTCAGATCGTGCTCCACCTCGTCGCACTTGGACACCAGATACTGTACGTATTCCTCGTTGGATTCGGCGGTGAGCGCCGTCAGCATGCGCTGGGCATCCCAGTTGCTCGGGTCGAGCGCGGCTGCCTCGCGGAGCATGTCCTCGGCTGCGGTCTCTTCTTGCTCTGCCTGGGTATCGTCAGGGATAAAGGGGATGCGGTAGTCGACAGCCTCGACGACCTTGGCGATCAGATGCCCAGCTCGGTCGCGATCGTGCACGATGAGCGGCGCGGGGTTGCGGGTGAATTGCTCCATCAGACGCTCGACGGCGGGGCCGTCGGTGAGCGGGATATTGTCGCGGCGCAAGGCCTCAAGAACGAGGCGATGGCAATCCTCTTGAATGGGATCGAATGCCATGGGGCCTCCTTTGCTGCGGTTAGGGTTCAAATATCTCTATATAAAGTTCTAGTTTACCCGCATGTGGCACACCGGGGGTGCCGCACTTGGACTTGCACCTTTGCACCACGAAGACGGATGTCGCACAAATGTCGGCACCTCGGTTGCACGGGTGGTATCACAGTGCCGTAAACGGTCGATTTTTGGCGGCGAACGGGGCACATTTTGGAGGGGCACAGCCCTGCCCGGGATATGTGGTTAATTCTGATAAAACGTTTGCCCAGCTTGGGAGTATGAATGCCCCACAAGGGTCTTCAGGGATAGAAAAAACGTTTCATCATTATCGGCTTTAGGTGAATAACTGACCAACCAGAACGGTAAAATAGTGTTTGTCTGAGCGTTGAGACGTTCAGACATCGCGCATTGTCATCGCCGGCAACGCGCAAAACGGTCCTAACGGAGCCAATCGGGTGCTCCGTTATATACGCAAGTCTAAGAGGGGCTTGTTTAGGAGGCACAGTATGGGACGTTTTACCAATCCTCGCGATCTGTACTTTGGTGAGGGCGCTCGCCACGAGGTGAAGAACCTCAAGGGCAAGAAGGCCATCATCGTTTCTGGCGGCAGCTCTATGCGCCGCGGCGGGTTCCTGCAGGACGTCGAGAACGACCTTAAGGAAGGCGGTTTCGAGGTCAAGCTGTTCGAGGGCGTCGAGTCCGACCCGTCCATCGAGACGGTCATGAAGGGCGCCGAGGCCATGCGCGAGTTCGAGCCCGACTGGATTATCGCCATTGGCGGCGGCTCGCCCATCGATGCCGCTAAGGCCATGTGGGTCTTCTACGAGTATCCCGAGGAGTCCTTCGATAACATCATCCAGCCGTTCAGCTTCCCCGAGCTGCGTCAGAAGGCTCACTTCTGCGCCATCTCCTCTACCTCCGGCACCGCTACCGAGGTCACTGCCTTCTCCGTCATCACCGACTACGCCAAGGGCATCAAGTACCCGCTGGCCGACTTCAACATCACCCCTGATGTCGCCATCGTCGACCCCGAGCTCACCTACACCATGCCCGCCAAGCTGTGCGCTCATACCGGCATGGACGCTCTGACCCACTGCATGGAGGCCTACGTTTCCACCTGCGCCTCTATGTTCACCGACGCCAACGCTCTGCACGGCATCCGCGAGATCGTCGAGTGGCTGCCCAAGTCCTATGCTGGCGACCATGAGGCCCGTCAGCACATGCACGAGGCTCAGTGCATCGCCGGTATCGCCTTCTCCTCGGGCCTGCTCGGCATCGTTCACTCCATGGCTCACAAGACCGGTGCAGCCTTTGAGAACGGCCACATCATCCACGGTGCTGCTAACGCCATGTACCTGGGCAAGGTCATCCAGTGGAACTCCAAGGACCCGCGTGCTGCCGAGCGTTACTCTTACGTGGCCAAGGAGATCCTGCACCTTCCCGGCGAGACCAACGAGGAGCTCATCGCCGCGCTCGTCCAGAAGATTCGCGACCTCAACGACCAGCTCAACATTCCGCAGTCCATCAAGGATTACGCGAATGGTGGCGTGAAGGTCGACGCCGAGAACCCGCAGATGGTTTCCGAGGAGGAGTTCCTCGCCAAGCTGCCCGAGATCGCCGCGAACGCCGAGCAGGACGCCTGCACGCCCGAGAACCCGCGTGAGACCAAGGCTGCCGACTTCGAGAAGATCCTCAAGGCCTGCTACTACGACACCGACATCGATTTCTAATCGACTCTTGTTATCGTAACGAGGGGCTCCGCACGTATCTGTACGGAGCCCCTTTCTTTTTTCTTTTAGAGAATGGGATAGTTATGGCTGCAATTTTCAATAGCCCCAGCAAGTACATCCAGGGTCCGGACGAGCTCGCCAAGCTCGGCTCTTACGTTGAGCCGCTCGGCGCTAAGGCCCTCGTCATCGTGACGCCTTCGGGCAAGAAGCGCGTCGGTGCCAAGATCGAGGGCGGCTTTGCCGAGGCCAAGGCCGAGCTGCTGTTTGAGGACTTTAACGGCGAGTGCTCCAAGGGCGAGGTCGATCGCCTGGTTGCGCTCGCCCGAGACAACGGTTGCGACATCATCGTCGGCGTCGGTGGCGGCAAGATCCTCGATACCGCCAAGGCCGTTGCCTACTACCTGGAGTCCCCGGTTATCATTTGCCCCACCATCGCCTCGACCGATGCGCCGTGCTCGGCACTTTCGGTGCTCTACACCGACGACGGCCAGTTCGATAAGTACCTGTTCCTTAAGGCAAACCCCAACATTGTCCTGATGGATACGACGGTTATCGCGGCGAGCCCGGTGCGCCTGACGGTTTCCGGTATGGGCGATGCACTCGCAACCTACTTTGAGGCCCAGGCGACGCATGATGCCGACGGTGGCACTTGTGCCGGCGGCAAGGGCGGTATGGCTGGTCTGGCACTTGCCAAGCTCTGCTACGAGACGCTTATGGCCGATGGCGTCAAGGCCAAGGTCGCGTTGGAGAAGGGCGCGCTGACGCCTGCCGTGGAGCACATCATCGAGGCAAACACGCTGCTCTCCGGCATTGGCTTTGAGAGCTCGGGCCTTGCTGCTGCTCATGCCATCCACAATGGCCTGACGATGCTGCCTGAGTGCCATGGAATGTATCACGGCGAGAAGGTTGCCTTTGGCACCATCGTCCAGCTGGTACTCGAGGATGCTCCGACTGAGAAACTCGAGGAAGTCTTGGGCTTCTGCATTGAGCTGGGCCTACCGGTCACGATGAAGGAACTTGGCGTTGCCGAGCTTACGCGCGAGCAGGCCATGGTCGTTGCCGAGGCCGCTTGCGCGCCCGAGGACACCATGTGCAACATGCCGTTTGAGGTGACGCCCGAGATGGTCGCAAATGCCATCCTGGGCGCCGACGCGCTGGGCCACTACTATCTCATGGATGAGTAAATCAAGCTAAGGAAGGGACAAAGCCGACAGATGGCTTTGCCCTTTTTGCTATGGTGCAAAGGGATCAGGTTACTTTGCACCAAAGAGGGCGGGGTAGGCCTGCGATGAGGTTTTGCCCCGCCCTCGTTTGCCTACAGCTCGCAAACGTTCTGCGCGCGGCCTTCAACGTAGGAGACGACGTTGTCGAACTCGATCCTGGCGCGGCGCTGCATGGCATCGTGCGTAAGGAAGCCCACATGCGGCGTGAAGATGCAGTTCTTGGCGTTGATGAGCGCGTAGTCGGCGGGGATGGGCGGCTCCATATCAAAGACGTCGATGCCGGCACCGGCGAGCTTGTCGTCGCTGAGTGCCTGGGCAAGGGCGTTATTGTCCACGATGGCGCCACGGGCGCAGTTGATAAACACGGCGCCGTCCTTCATCTGAGCGAACTGCTCGGCGCCAAAGCTCTTGCGCGTGGTGTCGTTGTTGGGCAGGTGCAGACTCACGATGTCGGACTCGGCAAGCAGCTGCTCGAGCGAGACTTGCTCAATGCCCGCCTCGGCAGCCTCGGGATGTTCGTGACGGGCATAGCCTAGCACACGGGCACCAAAGGCCTTAAAGAGTCGAGCCGTGGCGCAGCCGATCTTGCCGCAACCCACAATACCCACGGTCTTGCCGCAGATCTCGGTGCCCATAAGGCCGGCGCTCGTCTTGCCGGTGCGGACGGCGGCATCGGCGGCGCTCACCTTGCGCAACACGTCGATGGCCAGGCCGAGGGTAAGCTCGGCGACCGAAACGTCGGAGTAGCCGGCGCAGTTGCGAACTTCAACACCGCGCTCACGGCAGGCGGAAAGCCCCACGTGGTCGATGCCCGTAAAGGCGACGGCGATCATCTTGAGCGCGTCGGCGCCGGCGACGACCTCGGCGGGGTAGGGGTTGTTGGCGATCATGACGACCTCGGCGCCCTCGCTGCGTCGAGCGAGCTCGGCCGGATCGGTGGTTTTGGTATCGAAATAGACAAACTCGTGTCCGGCGTCCTTAAGGGGTGCAGAGAGCTCGTCGATGGTCTGCTCGGGAACTCCCAGCGGCTCGATCAGGGCAATCTTCATCTTGTGACTCCTCAATAAACCTAGGCGATTAGGCTGGCAATAAATTGTAGGTCTATTTGCCTCAAAGGTGCGCCGCGTGTAATTTGCCCGAGGTGTGGGCCGATGGCGTATCATTATCTCTTGCTTGTTTGCACTGCTCAGGGAGGGGCCGCGCATGGCGCAGGAACACGATCTGTTTGATGACATTATCGAGATCAGCAAGGGTTTCGACTTTCTTAAAAACC
>CABUWA010000102.1 GCA_902495085.1 uncultured Collinsella sp.
ATCTGCCTGCCGAAGCGGGCATACACAGAGGACTCATCGCTATGAACCGTGAGAGGTATCGCGGCGACCTGCCCCTATCGGGGGTGGGCGCCTATGTCATCGCTTAAGACGACGCATCGCTGGGCGGTCGCTCAGCAAAACCCCGGGCTCGAAAAGGAGCTTTCGGCTGGTCTGGGCATTCCCGGACTGGTGGCGCGCATTATGGTCGCGCACGGCATCGGCTCCATCAAAGAGGGCCAATTGTTTTTGACGCCTTCGCTCGATCGCGACTGGGCCGACCCACTCATTATCCCGGGCATGTCGGTCGTTGCCGACCGCGTCGAGCGTGCTATTCGCAACCACGAGCACATTGCAGTCTTTGGCGATTTTGACGTTGACGGCATTACGTCGACCTGCCTGTTGACCGAGGCACTGCGCACGTTTGGCGCCGATGTCACGCCGTTTATTCCGCATCGCTTTGATGAGGGCTACGGTCTTTCGCGCGCGGCACTCGACCGCGTTAACGAGCTCGCTCGCCCCCAGCTGATCGTGACCGTCGATAACGGCATTGCCGCCAAGGAAGAGGTTTCCTATCTGGAGAGCCTGGGGATCGATTTGGTGGTCACGGACCATCACGAGCCCTCCGACCAGGTGCCGCAGGGTATGCCCCTGACCGACCCCAAGCTCGAGGACGAGGGCCCCTCGCGCGAGCTTGCCGGTGCTGGTGTGGCGCTCAAGCTGGTGCAAGTCCTAGGTGAGCGCCTGGGCAAGCCGTCGTATTGGCGTTCGCTAATCGAGGTCGCGGCGCTGGGCACCGTGTCCGATATGATGCCGCTCACGCCCGAGAACCGCGCGCTGGTTGCCGAGGGCATCCAGCAGATGCGCGTAACCGCTCGCCCCGGCTATATCGCGCTTGCCGCGCTTGCCAAGGCGGACCTTTCGAGCATTACGGCGGATGGCCTGTCATTCTCGCTCATTCCCCGCTTAAACGCTGCCGGCCGCATGGCCGATCCCAAGCTGGCGCTCGACCTGCTGCTTGCCCGCAATCCCATCGAAGCAAGCGCGCTGGCGGCTGAGCTCGAGGAAATCAACCGCCAGCGCCGTGAGATCGAGGCGGAGCTCACGCGCGATGCCATGGCAAAGGTCGAGGAGACCTATGACGGCGGACGCGCGATCGTCGTGGGCGGCGAAGGCTGGCACGAGGGTGTCAAGGGCATCGTGGCAAGCCGTCTGACCAACCGCTATCACGTGCCGGCGCTGCTGTTCTCGATCGAGGACGGTATCGCGCGCGGCTCTGGTCGCTCGGTGGGCAAAGTTAACCTGTTTGACGCCGTCGAGCGCTGTTCCGACCTGCTGATTCGTCGCGGCGGACATGCCGGTGCGGTGGGTGTGACCATCGAGGCATCCAAGCTCGATGAATTCCGTCGTCGCCTTTCCGCCGTGCTATCGGAGATTCCCGCCGAGGACTTTGAAGACATCGACGAGGTTGCCGCCACGGTCGACCTTTCCGAGCTGAATATCGAGACTATAGAGCAGATTTCCCGTCTTGAGCCGTTTGGCCAGGGCAACAAGGTGCCGCTGCTGGCCGCCGAGGGCGTGACGATGTGCGATCGCGCCGTGGTGGGCAAAACCGGCGAGCACATGCGCTTTGTGGCGACCGATGGTGCCGCGAGCGTGCCGGCCATTATGTTCCGCGTGCCGCAAATCGATAGGCTCATCAATTGCGACAGCGCCGTCGACTTGGTGTTCGAGGCCGTGGCCGAGCATTGGCAGGGACGTGTGAAGCCCAAGCTCATGATCAAAGATGTCTTGGTGCGCGATACCACGGCGTCCAATATCGACGATCCGGCATGTGAACTTCGCCGCGGCGTGCAACCGGCGGATTCTGGCCTGCGCCTGGAGTCGCGTAAACGCGAGACGCTCGCCCAGCTTTCTTATGCTGAGCTCACGCGCTCGCTTATCCATAGCTTTATCGGCTCGAACCAGCCGCACCGCGCGCAGGTCGAGGCGCTCGATGCCCTGGCCGATCACCAAAGTGTTCTGGCCGTTATGGGAACGGGGCGCGGCAAGTCGCTCATCTTCCATGTGCATGCCGCGCGCGAGGCGGTTCTTCGCGGGCGTGCGAGCATCTTTGTCTATCCGCTGCGTGCGCTCGTTGCCGACCAGGCCTATCACCTCTCGTCGACGATGGCCGCGCTCGGCATTGGCGTCGGCGTGTTGACCGGCGAGACCGTGGAGGCGGCGCGCGATGACGTGTTTGCCGGCTTGGCTTCGGGTCGCACCGGTATCGTGCTCACGACGCCCGAGTTCCTGTCTATCCACCGTGACCGCTTTGCGCGTTCGGGCCGCATCGGCTTTGTCGTTATCGATGAGGCGCACCACGCCGGCCTTGCCAAGGGCGGCGACCGTAGCGCCTATCTCGACATGCCCGATATCCTCAAAGCCCTGGGCGACCCGGTCGTTATGGCTGCGACGGCCACCGCGACGGCTCCGGTCGTGGCCGAGCTTGCCCGCATGTTGCCGATCACTCGCACGGTGGTCGACGAGACGGTGCGCGAGAACCTGCAGCTCGAGGACGACCGCGACCTTGCGAGCCGCGAGAACCGTTTAGTGTCGATCGTGGCGACGGGGGAGAAGACCGTCATTTACGTCAATTCGCGCGACCAGTCCGTGGCGCTCGCCAAGACGTTGCGCAAGCGTGTGCCCGATTGCGCAACCCATATCGCGTTCTATAACGCGGGGCTTGCGCGTTCCGATCGCCGCCGCGTGGAGGAAGCATTCCGAGACGGAAGCCTCAGCTGCATCGTTTCGACCTCCGCCTTTGGCGAGGGTGTCAACCTGCCCGATATCCGCCATGTCGTGCTCTACCACATGCCGTTTGGCGCCATCGAGTTCAACCAGATGAGCGGACGTGCCGGCCGCGATGGCCAGCCCGCCGTGATCCATCTGCTCTATTCGTCGCGCGACGCCCGCATTAACGAGCGCCTGCTCGACTGCTATGCGCCCGAGCGCGACGAGCTCGTCACGCTCTATCGCGCGCTGCAGACCATGTGGCGCTCCAACCGCGGCAAAACCGGGGACGATTCCTTTAGTGCGAGCGATATCGACATCGCGCAGATGTGCCTTGCCATCGATGCTCGCACGCCGGTCGACGAGCGTTCGGTGGAAAGCGGCCTGGGAATCTTCGAAGAGCTTGGTTTCTGTCGAGTTTCGGGGTTTGACGACACTCGTCGCATCGCGATGGCCGAAAACCCCGGCCGCGTGCAATTGAGCAGGTCAATTCGCTATTTGGAGGGCTTGCGCTCGCGCATGGAGTTTTCGGCTTTCCGGAGCTGGGCGCTCGATTCGTGCGCTTCTGATATGCTAGCCAAAGTTAACCGCCCGATCGTACCGCGGGCCTAGGGGAAGGGGACCTCGATGGATGCCGCAGCCCGTACCGCCCATGATTCCACCCTCCAGCCGTTTTCGGAGATGGAGCACTATAAGCATGCCGATGAGCTGCCGCCCGAGATTATGGCGGACAGCTACGACAAGCTGGAGCGCCTGTGCCTCAAATATATGAATGAGGACGACTTTTCTAAGGTTGAGCAGGCCTACTGCTTTGCCGCCGAGAAGCACTGCAACCAAAAGCGCCGCTCGGGCGAGATGTACATTAACCATCCCGTCGAGGTTGCCATCATTTTGGCCGATCTCAAGATGGACTGCGATGTGGTGTGTGCCGCGCTGCTGCACGATACCGTCGAGGATACCGAGACCTCGCTCACCGATGTTTCCGGCCTGTTTGGCGATACGGTGGCCGAGCTCGTCGATGGCGTGACCAAGCTCACCAACATCGAAGTCGACAGCATGGACGAGAAGCAGGCGCTCACGCTGCGCAAGATGTTCCTCGCCATGTCCAAGGACATCCGCGTCATCATCGTTAAACTTGCCGATCGTCTGCACAACATGCGAACGCTGGCAGCCCTGCGCGAGGATCGTCGCCTGTTTAAGGCTCGCGAGACCATGGACGTGTACGCGCCCTTGGCCGACCGCCTGGGCATGAGCTCTATTAAGTGGGAGCTCGAGGACCTGTCCTTCTTCTACCTGGAGCCCGATGCCTACCAGCGCATCGCGCGTATGGTAGCTGAGTCGCGCGAGGTCCGCGAACGCTACCTTGCCGAGACCATCAAGACGCTTACCGATGAGCTCAACCGCATTGGTCTGGAGGACTTCCAGATCAACGGCCGCTCCAAGCACTATTGGTCCATCTACCAAAAGATGAAGCGCAAGGGCAAGGAGTTCTCCGAGATCTACGACCTGGTGGCGCTGCGCGTTATTACCCATTCGGTGCGCGATTGCTACTCCACGCTCGGTGCGGTGCATACGCTGTGGCACCCTATGCCTGGTCGCTTTAAAGACTATATCGCCATGCCTAAGGTCAATAACTACCAGTCGCTCCACACGACGGTCATCGGCCCTACGGCTCGTCCGCTCGAGATTCAGATTCGAACCTACGAGATGCATGAGCAGGCCGAGTACGGCATTGCCGCCCACTGGCTATATAAGAAGTCGGGCGGATCGTCTGCTTCCAAGACCAATGACGCTCAACGTTTGGACGACCAGATCAACTGGCTCAAGCATTCGCTCGATTGGGCAGCTTCCGACGAGATCACCGATGCCAAGGAATACCTGCACTCGCTGAAGGTCGATCTGTTCGATCAGGAGATCTTTGTCTTCACGCCCAAAGGCGAGGTCATGGCGCTTCGTGCCGGCTCCACGCCGCTCGACTTTGCCTATGCCGTTCACACCGAGGTGGGAAACCACTGCGTCGGCGCCAAAATCAACGGTGCGGTGGCTCCGCTCACGCACGAGATCAAGACGGGCGACCGCGTTGAAATCCTGACTAACAAGAGTTCCAAGCCGTCGCGCGATTGGCTCAAGATCGTTAAGACACCTTCCGCCAAGTCAAAGATCCGCCGCTATTTTGCCGCTGCGACCAAGGACGACGACGCTGCCGCCGGTCGCGATATGCTGGCCAAGGACCTGCGTAAGCGTGGCTATGGCATTTCTACGCCGCGTTCGACGCGTGCACTCAACGCCGTGGCGGAGCAGTTTAACTTCAAGCAGCTCGAGGACCTGTTTGCCGCCGTCGGTGCCGGCAAGGTTGCCCCGCGCGCTGTGGGCAATAAGGTCGAGCAAATCTTGGACCCCAAGCCCGAGGAACAGCTCACCAAGGCCGAGGCTATCGCCGAGGTCGTGAAGCAGCCCGCTCGCGGCTCCAACCGCAAGCCGCAAAAGCGCGGCAAGAGCGCCAGTAACGGCATTATCGTCAAGGGCGAGAGCAACAGCGGCCTGCTGGTCCGTCTGGCTCATTGCTGCAACCCCGTGACGGGCGACGACATCGTCGGCTTCATCACGCGCGGTCGCGGCGTTTCGGTGCATCGCGCCAACTGCCCTAACGTCAAGGGTCTTATGGAACATCCCGAGCGCATGATCGATGTGGAGTGGGACGGCGCTGCCGACACCCTCTTCCAGATCGAGATCGTGGTCGAGTGCCTGGACCGCATGGGCCTGCTCAAGGATGTCACCATTGCCATTGGCGATGCGGGCGGTAATATCCTTTCTGCCGCCACGTCGACCAACCGCGAGGGCATTGCAACCCTGCGCTTTATGGTCGAGATCTCGGACGCGAGTGGCTTGGATCCGCTGCTGGCCTCTATCAGCAGCGTTGACTCGGTCTACGACGCTCGTCGTCTTATGCCCGGCGAGGGTGGAGCCCAGCTTAAGCGCCGTGTGTAGGTGCGAGAGCCTCTCAGCATCATAGATATTGGTTACGTTCGAGGCATCGTTTGGTGCCTCGAACGTATTTTAGAAGGAGGGTATGCGCATGGGCGATATGACTTTGGACCTGACACCCCGAGGTGCGGCTTCGATTGAGGCACTCGTCAACGGCCCGATTCAGACCAACAGCTACGCCGTGATTTCGAATGACGAGTGCTTAATCGTCGATCCGGCGTGGGAGGGCGAGCGTCTTGTGGAGCATATCCGCACCGCGCATCCCGAGGTGCGCGTACTCGGCTCTGTCTGCACGCACGGTCATGCCGACCATGTTGGCGGGGTTGCCGGGGTTCGAGCTGTCGTTGGCGACAGCGCACTATATGAGTTGTGCGCTAAGGACGTGACGGTACCTCGCGCAAATATCGAGGAGCAGCGCGCCATGTGGGGCATCGAGACGCCCGATCCGGGTGAGCCGACGCGCTTGCTTGCCGAGGGCGATACAATCGAGGTGGGCGACGTCTGCCTGCAGGTGATCGAGACGCCGGGGCATACGCCGGGCGGCATCGTCCTGTTCGCCGCGACCGAGCAGGGGAACATCGCCTTTGTGGGCGACACGCTTTTCCCGGGCAGCCACGGTCGTACCGATCTTTCCGGCGGTGACGAGGCGGCGATTATGCGCTCGCTTTCCAAACTTGCCAAGACGCTTCCGCCCGATACCGTTTGCTTGACGGGCCATGGCGATTCGACCACGATGGCGCGCGAACTTATGCAGAACCCGTTTATGCAGATGTAGGCTCGAAGCCGTCTTTCGAACCACGAAGACCGCTCAATCGTCAAGCTATTTTCCCCAGTGGGTCGATTCTGTGGGGCAAACGGTCAAAATTTGTCCAATCGGATGGTATTCGTGAACAAACGAACGTTTATGCTCGGGTATGTCGTGGTAAAATCTCAGGCGTTATCGGAGCAACCTTACAGGAGGTTTCTTTTATGCTCGTCAACGCAGCAGACATGCTCAAGAAGGCCGAGGCCGGCAAGTACGCTCTCGGTGCCTTCAACACCAACAACCTCGAGTGGACCCTGGCTATTCTCCAGGCCGCCGAGGAGGCCAAGTCTCCGCTGATCCTTCAGTGCACCGCTGGTGCCGCTAAGTGGATGGGCGGTTTCAAGGTC
>CABUWA010000103.1 GCA_902495085.1 uncultured Collinsella sp.
ACGCACCCCACGAGTATTACAAGTTGGTTCAAGGCTGCGCTTGAGGCGTAAGACAGGCCTCGTATCCGCTTGGGGCGGTATACTCAATAAAGGCAATTGATCGCGCGGGATCCGCTGGCCGGGTCCCGCGCTTGTTTTAGGAGGCACACATGCAAAAGGGAGATGCCATGGATGCGGCGGAGCGCTCGGAGCGCATCCCCGATATCGTCATCATCACCGGAATGTCCGGATCGGGCCGAACGCAGGCCATGCATGTGTTCGAGGACATGGGCTATTTTTGCATCGACAACTTGCCTCCGCGTCTGATCGCCCAGCTTGCCGAACTCGTCGGCATCAATACGGGCGTGGGCAGGCATCTTGCCGTCACCTGCGACCTGCGCAGCCAGGGCTTGTTCGATGAGCTGCTCGATGCCGTTGCCGCGCTCGAGGAGCGCGAGATGAGCTGTGACATCGTGTTTCTCGAGGCCTCTGACGAGGTGCTGATCCGTCGTTATAGCGAAAACCGCCGCCGCCATCCCATTGCCAAGCCGGGGGAGACTACGGCAGATGCGATTCAGCGCGAGCGCCTGCAGCTGCAGGGTGTGCGCGATCGAGCCGATATGATCATCGACACGAGCCGTCTGCGCACCTCTGCCCTGCGCAACAAATTGCGCATGGCGTTCTCCGAGCTGTCCGACCAGCAGCTCATGGACGTTCACGTGTTCTCGTTTGGCTTTAAGCACGGCATGCCCGTCGAGGCGGACATTATGATCGACGTTCGCTTCCTGCCCAATCCGTTCTACGATCCCGAGATGCGCACCATGACCGGTCTCGATAAGAAAGTCTCTGACTTTGTTCTGGACCATCCCAAGACCCAGGAGTTCTGGAAAGCCTGGACGCAGCTGCTCGATACGGTCATGCCCGGCTATATCGCGGAGGGCAAGCCGCAGCTTTCTATTGCCATCGGCTGCACGGGCGGTCAACACCGCAGCGTTGCCATCGCCGAGGCCACGGCACGTTATTTGGAAGGCGCCCAATATCACGTGAGCATTTCCCATCGCGACCTGTCGCGCGCCAACACGAAAGCATAGGTCTGCATGTCGTTTACCGCCGAGGTGCGTGACGAGCTCGCGCGCTGCGAACCCGAATGTGAATACTGCGATTTGTCGACGCTTGCCGCCCTGACGCGTGTGAGCGGTACACTTTCGCTGGCCGGCTCCGGGCGGTATCGTTTGACGGTCGCGACCGAGACGGGTGCCGTCGCGCGCACGATGATCACGCTGACGCATCGCATCCTTAAGCTCAAAACGGAATTCACCGTTCGTAAATCGGTCTTGCATAAGGTTCGTAACTATCTCATTACCCTGCCCGATCAACCCGACCTGGACAAGGCTCTGGTGCTGCTGGGCATTCTCGACCGCAGGGGAGGGCTCGTCGCTGGTGTTCCCCGGCACATCGTTGCTCGTCCCTGCTGCAGGCTTGCCTACATCCGCGGCGCGCTCATCGCCGGCGGTTTCGTGGCCGATCCACGCGGCGACTTTCATTTGGAGATCGCGGTGCAGGGCGAGCAGTATGCTCGGGGACTTTGCGATCTATTGGAGCAGATTGGAGTCCATGCGCGCGTTAACGCACGGCGCGGATCCTTTGCTGTCTACATTAAGAGCGCCGAGGAGATCGAGCAGCTCCTAAAGCTGATTGGTGCCAAGCGCACCGTTGCCGAGATTGAGGAGGCGCGCGCGGTCAAATTGGTTAAGAACGACGTAAACCGTCGCGTGAATGCCGAACTGGCCAATCAGACCAGAAGTGCGGGTGCCGCCCAGCATCAGCTTGCGTTGATCGATGAGCTCGAACAGCGGGGTTTGCGCGACACGCTTCCGGACGCCTTGGCAGTCTTTTGCGACCTGCGCGAGCGCTATCCCGATCTGTCGCTGCGCGATCTGGGCGAGATGGCTGACCCTCCCTTGTCGAAGTCTGCCCTGTACCATCGCGTTTTGAGGCTTGAAAAGCTCATTGAAGCAAACAAGTAGTTTGAAGTATCGACTTATATACGGATTTAGCTGCTATTTTATTCTTTAAAACGTTTTAACGTAAATTTGATTTTCAATTTCGAGCATTCTCGTGAAATTCAAGTCAAAAAAAAGGTATATTAGGCGAGTGGTTAGTTTGTGGGCCTCAACGGCGGGCGCTGTAGCTCGCGGGGGCCTTACGAAAGGAGACACAATGGCAGTAAAGGTTGCTATTAACGGCTTCGGTCGCATCGGTCGTCTGGCTTTCCGTCAGATGTTCGGTCATGAGGGCTCCGAGATCGTCGCTATCAACGACCTCACCTCTCCCGATATGCTCGCTTACCTGCTGAAGTACGACTCCACGCAGGGCAACTACGCTCGCGATCACGAGGTCGTTGCTGGCGAGGATTCCATCACCGTTGACGGCAAGGAGATCAAGATCTACAAGGAGGCCGACGCCAACAACCTGCCTTGGGGCGACCTCGACGTCGACGTCGTTCTCGAGTGCACCGGCTTCTACACCAGCAAGGCTAAGGCTCAGGCCCACATCAACGCTGGCGCCAAGAAGGTCGTCATCTCCGCTCCGGCCGGCAGCGATCTGCCCACCATCGTGTACAACGTCAACCATGAGACGCTGACCGCTGAGGACAACATCATCTCCGCTGCTTCCTGCACCACCAACTGCCTTGCCCCGATGGCCAAGGGTCTCAACGACTTCGCTCCCATCGTGTCCGGCATCATGACCACCATCCACGCCTTCACCGGCGACCAGATGCCGCTCGACGGCCCGCAGCGCAAGGGCAACTTCCGTCGCTCCCGCGCCTGCTCCGAGAACATCGTCCCCAACACCACGGGCGCTGCCAAGGCCATCGGCCTGGTTCTCCCCGAGCTCAACGGCAAGCTCATCGGTGCCGCCCAGCGCGTCCCGACGCCGACCGGCTCGCTGACCAACCTCTACGCCGTCGTTGACAAGAAGGTCACCGTCGACGAGGTCAACGCTGCCATGAAGGCCTACGCCGAGACCATCCCCGATACCTTCGCCTACAACGAGGACCAGATCGTCTCCCGCGACATCGTCGGCGAGACCCACGGCTCCATCTTCGACGCCACGCAGACCATGTGCTCTGACCTCGGCAACGGCCAGACCCTCGTTCAGGTCACCTCTTGGTACGACAACGAGAACTCCTACACCTCTCAGATGGTCCGCACCATCAAGTACTTCGAGAAGTTCGTTGCTTAATTTAGCTTTTAGCGAATAGCTCGTTGAGCGTCTAAAGAAGGGCGCGGCCTTATAGGGCTTACACCCTAGGGTCGCGTCCTTTTTATAAGAAATCGTCTGCCGTAATGGAAGGCAGACACGTACGAAAGGTAGAAGCAAACATGGCCTTTACCAAGAAGACCGTCCGCGACATCGATGTCGACGGCAAGCGCGTTCTCGTCCGCGTTGACTTCAACGTGCCTATCAAGGATGGCGTCGTTGGCGACACCACCCGTATTAAGGCTGCCCTGCCCACCATCAACTACCTCGTTGAGCACAACGCTCGCGTCATCCTCATGAGCCACCTCGGCCGTCCTGAGGGCACTGGCTTCCAGCCCGAGCTTTCCCTCGAGCCTGTCGCCAAGAAGCTCGCTGAGCTCTCTGGCCTTGACGTTGCTTTTGTTGCCGACACGTATGGCGAGAAGGCCGCCGAGGCTGTCGCCGCCGTCGAGCCGGGCAAGGTCCTCGTTCTCGAGAACGTCCGTTTTGACAAGCGTGAGAAGAAGAACGATCCCGAGATCGCCAAGAAGCTCGCTTCCTATGGTGACGTCTTCGTTCTCGATGCCTTCGGCACCGCTCACCGCGCCCAGGGTTCCGTCGTGGGCCCCGCCGCTTACCTGCCTGCCGTCGCCGGCTTCCTGCTCGAGAAGGAGGTCGACACGCTGACCGGCATCTTCGCCGAGCCCGAGCGCCCCTTCGTCGCCATCGTCGGCGGTTCCAAGGTTTCCTCCAAGATCGGCGTTCTCGATCACCTCATCGACTCCGCTGATACCCTGATCATCGGTGGCGGCATGGCCTACACTTTCTTCCTGGCTCAGGGCCTGTCCGTCGGTCAGTCCCTCAAGGAAGAGGACTGGGTCGAGCGCGCCGGTGAGATGCTCAAGAAGGCCGAGGAGAAGGGTGTCAAGATCCTGCTCCCCATCGACAACCGCGTTGCCGATCACTTTGGCGAGGACGCTGTCCCCGAGGTTGTCGCTTCCGACGCTATCCCCGATGACCGTGAGGGCATGGACATCGGCCCCAAGACCGAGGAGCTCTACGCCGAGGCTGTCAAGGGTGCCAAGACCGTGTTCTGGAATGGCCCCATGGGCGTCTTCGAGTTCGACAACTTCGCTCACGGCACCCAGGCTATCGCCGAGGCTGTTGCCGAGGCCGACTGCACCTCGATCATCGGTGGTGGCGATTCCGTCGCAGCCGTCAACAAGTTTAACCTGGCCGACAAGATGAGCTGGATTTCCACCGGCGGTGGCGCTTCCATGGAGCTCGTCGAGGGTAAGGCCCTGCCCGGAGTGGAGGCGCTTCTCGATGCCTAATCGCACCCTTCTTATCGCTGGTAACTGGAAGATGAACAACGACGTCGCCGAGGCCGCCAAGCTCGCCGACGAGCTGGCTCAGGCTCTGCCCGAGGTTCCGGCTGGCGTCGAGGTGCTCGTCTGCCCTCCGACCATCGACATCACCACGGTTCATGATCGCATTCAGGCTGCCCCCATCGCCCTCGGTGCACAGAACGTGTACTGGGAGGCCAAGGGTGCCTTCACCGGTGAGTCCTCTTGCGACATGCTCAAGTCCGCTGGCTGCACCTACTGCATCATTGGCCACTCCGAGCGTCGTGACTACTTCCACGAGACCGATGAGGACCAGAACAAGAAGGCCAAGGCCCTCGTTGCCGCCGGTCTTGTTCCCGTCTTCTGCTGCGGCGAGTCCCTCGAGGTCCGCGAGGCTGGCACCTATGTCGAGCACGTCGTGAACCAGGTCAAGGCTGGCCTTGCTGGTCTTGAGATCACCTGCCCCAAGCAGGTCGTCGTCGCCTACGAGCCCATCTGGGCCATCGGCACCGGCAAGACCGCTACCGCCGAGGACGCTCAGGAGGTCTGCGGCGCTATCCGTGAGACCCTCAAGGAGATGTTCGGCGAGGAGCTCGCCAACGGCATCCGCGTTCTCTATGGTGGCTCTGCCAAGCCCGGCAACATTGCCGAGCTCGTCGCCAAGCCCGACGTTGACGGCGCCCTCGTGGGCGGCGCTTCGCTCAAGGCTGCCGACTTCGCCTCTATGGTCGTCAAGGCAGGCGAGTAGGACATATGGCACAGCGTCATCTTCCCGCACTCCTGATCATTATGGACGGCTGCGGCCTGGCTCCGGCCGATGGCGAGAACGCCGTCGCCGCTGCCAAGACGCCCTTCCTTGATAGCCTGTACGAGAAGTACCCCCACACCACGCTCGGCGCTTCGGGCGAGGACGTGGGTCTTCCCGATGGCCAGATGGGCAACTCCGAGGTGGGTCACCTCAACATCGGTGCCGGCCGCATCGTGTTCCAGGAGCTTTCGCGCATCAACAACGCCATCAAGGACGGCTCCATCGCCAAGAACGAGGTCTTCGTCAAGGCTATGGACGACGTCAAGGCTGACGGCAAGACTCTCCACCTCATGGGCCTTATGAGCCCTGGCGGTGTTCATTCTCACATGAACCACGTCGAGGCTCTGGTCAAGATGGCTGCCGAGCACGGTGTCAAGACCGTTCGCGTCCACGCCTTCATGGATGGCCGCGACGTTGACCCGCAGTCCGGCGCTGGCTACATGAGTGAGTTCTGCGCCTTCCTGGCCAAGATCTCCGAGGAGACCGGTTGCGACGCTCGCGTTGCCACCGTCTCGGGCCGTTATTGGGCCATGGACCGCGATAATCGTTGGGAGCGCATCCAGCGCGCCTACGACGTCATGGTCAACGCGTCCGATGCTGATACCGACCCCGTTGCCGGTATCAAGGCCTACTACGAGAAGGATCCGCGCGGCGACGAGTTCGTCGAGCCCTTCGCTGCCCACAACGAGGGCATCCACGAGGGCGACGCGGCCATCTTCTTCAACTTCCGTCCCGACCGCGCTCGTCAGATGACCCGCGTGTTCACGGACAAGGAGTTCGACGGCTTTGAGCGCGAGCAGATCAAGCTTTCGCACTTTGTGACGATGACCGAGTACGATCCGACGTTTGACGTCGAGGTTGCCTTCCCCAAGACGTTCCCCGAGAACGTCCTGGCCGACGTTATCGCCGCCAACGGCCTGAAGCAGCTGCACACCGCCGAGACCGAGAAGTACGCCCACGTGACGTTCTTCCTCAACGGCGGCATCGAGGAGCCCAAGGAGGGCGAGGAGCGCGTGCTCGTCGCTTCCCCCAAGGTCGCTACCTACGATCTGCAGCCTGAGATGAGCGCTCCCGAGGTTACCGAGAAGCTTGTCGCCGCCATCAACGAGGATCGCGCTGATTTCTACATCGTGAACTTCGCGAACTGCGACATGGTTGGTCACACCGGTGTCTTCGACGCCGCCGTTAAGGCCGTCGAGGCTGTTGACGATGCCTTGTCCAAGGTTGTCCCGGCGATTCTCGCCAAGGGTGGCTTTGCGCTGATCACCGCCGACCACGGCAACGCCGACCACATGTTTGACGTTGCTTCCGACGGTTCCAAGCATCCGTTCACGGCTCACACCACCAACCGTGTGCCGTTCATCATCGTTGATGAGAAGGCCAAGCTCACCGGTATCGAGGACGGCCGTCTTTCCGATATCGCTCCGACCATGCTCACCATGGCTGGTATTGAGCCTTCCGCCGAGATGACGGGCCGCGTGCTCGCCACCGAGGCCTAAGAGAAAAC
>CABUWA010000104.1 GCA_902495085.1 uncultured Collinsella sp.
CACTACACCGTGACCGAGGACGCCGCCGAGGGCTACACGACTGCGGTCAACGGGGCTGACGGCTCCAAGGCCGAAGGCGCCGTGACCGAGGACGGCGCGACCGTCGCGTTCACCAACACGTACGGAACGGCCACCGAGGGCAGGGACATCTCCACCGCGGGACTCTTCACCAAGACGCTCGAGGGCCGCGACTGGGCGGAGGGCGACAGCTTCCAGTTCGCGCTCGCGGGCGAGGGCGGCGCCCCCATGCCCGAGGGGTCTGCCGACGGCTCCAAGACCGTCAGCGTGACGGCCGCCGCCGGCACCAGGGCGGGCGATAGGGTCGCCTTCGACTTCGGCCCCATCCGCTACACGCTCGATGACATCAAGGACGCCGGGTTCGCCGAGGTCGGCGGCAAGCGCGTGCGCGCCAAGACCTTCACCTACACGGTGCGCGAGGTCAGGCCCGATGACGGCTCCGCCATCGCCGGCGTGGCCTACGACGGCCACGTCGCCACGATGACGGTGACCGTGACCGACGACGGTTCCGGCAACCTCACGGCCACGACGCCCGCGATCGCGCAGGTGAGCGGTGGCGACTTCGTCAACACCTACACGACTGAGCTCGACTATTCGGCCCGCGCGGGCGTGCGCCTGTCCAAGACGCTCTCCGGCCGCGCCATGGAGGCGGGGCAGTTCGCCTTCACCGTGACCGCCGACGCCGAGACGGCCGCCAAGCTCGGCCTCAAGACCGGCAAGGACGCCTACGCCGTGGCCGCTGCCGATGACGGAGAGGCCGACCTGGTCGACCTCGTCGGCGGTGCCGCGGAGAGCGACGTGAAGTTCACCGACGCCGACGCGGGCAAGACCTACAGCTTCACCGTCACCGAGACCAAGCTCGGCGGCGAGGGCTACACCAACGACACCGCGCCGCGCACGGTGGCCATCGCGCCCGGCTACGACGCCGCGACGGGCAAGCTCACGGTCACGACCACGGTTGCCAAGGACGGTGTCGAGGTCGCCCGCAGCGAGGTCTCCACGGCAGATGACGCCACGGAGACGCCCGCGCTTGTGACGGTCGCGTTCGAGAACTCCTACGAGGCCACCGGAACGCTCGGCGGCGAGGGCAACGTGGCAATTAACGCCACCAAGACGCTGACGGGCCGCGCCGCGGCGGCAGGCGAGTTCTCGTTCTCCGTCCGCGATGCCCAGGGCGACGTGGTCGCGACCGCGACCAACCGGGCCTCCGGCGACGGCGAGGCCGCGGGGCTCGCGTTCTCGCCCATCGCCTACACCACCGACACTCTCGAGCAGATGGTGGCGGACGGCACCGCCACCAGGGCCGCCGACGGCTCATGGGCCATTCCCTATACCGTATCCGAGGACGGCACGGACCGGCTGCCCGCGGGCGTGACGGCGACCGCCTCGAGCTTCGACATCACGGTCAAGGTGACCGATAACGGCAAGGGCGGGCTGGACACTGCCGTGGTCTACCCCGAGGGCTCCGGCGGCACGCTGTCGTTCGTGAACGGCTACGGCACCAACGAGGCGACAGTCGACCTCGCGGGCACCAAGACGCTGGCGCTCGGCCAGGCCGGGCTCGGCCTCACGCAGGCCGACATCGAGGGCAAGTACACCTTTAAGATCGCGCCGCTGGACGGCGCGCCCGCGCCGGCCGACGCCTCCGGCAAGACGGTGACCGAGGCGACCAACGACGCCGCCGGCAACGTCGAGCTGGGCCACGTCACGTTTAAGCAGCCGAGCGACCTCGATGACGTCGAGATCGACCGCGACGGCCTGCGCACCAAGACGTTCGCCTACCGGGTGAGCGAGTCCGGCTCGGTCGACGGCGTGGCCAACGACGCGACGGCGACCAGGACCTTCACGGTCAAGGTGGTCGAGGACACCAACGCGGGCACGCTCTCCGCGGAGGTCCTGCCCGCAGAGGGCACGCCCGAGGGCAAGGGCGCGTTCGAGTTCACCAACACCTACGGCGTGAACCCGACGCCGAGCTCCGTCACCGACCAGATCACGGTGAACAAGAAGCTCGAGGGCCGCGACCTGGCCGAAGGCGAGTTCGAGTTCCAGCTGGTCGAGATCGCCGCCGACGGCAGCGAGAGCGTTGCGGCGACGGGCAAGAACGCCGCCGACGGCACGGTCGTGCTCAGCCCCGTCACCTACACCGCGCCCGGCGCGCACGGCTACGAGCTGCGCGAGGTCGCCGGCACGGCGGGCGGCGTGACGTACGACAAGACGACGTACCGCGTGCGCACGACGGTCACCGATGCCGGCAACGGCACACTCGCTGTCAAGCACGAGCTCATGGATGCCGAGGGCAATGCCGCAAACGACACCTCGGTGACCTTCACCAACGGCTACAAGGCCGCACCCGTCACCCTCAAGCTGGGCGCCGCCAAGGTGCTCAAGGGCGCCGAGCTCAAGGCGGGCCAGTTTAGCTTTGAGCTCAAGAGCCGGGACGGCAAGGTCATGTCGACCGCCAAGAACGCCGCGGACGGCAGCGTCACGTTCGATGTGCTGACCTTCAAGCAGGTCGGCACCTACACCTTTACGGTGAGCGAGGCCGATGATGGCCAGGCGCACGTGACCTACGACAAGGCGGTGCGCAAGATCGTCGTCACGGTGAGCGACGAGGCGGCAGACGGCACCAGGACGGGCTACCTGTCGGCGAGGGTCTCCTACGAGGGCGACGCCAACCTGCCGCCGGTCTTCACCAACAGCTACGCCGAGAATCCCGGGACCCCCGGCACCCCCGAGAACCCCGGCACGCCGGGCGGCGGCTCAGGCGGCGGTTCAGATAACGGCTCCGGCAGCGGCTCCGGCGGCGACGGCTCCAAGGGCGGCATGCCCGACACCGGCGACCGCAGCCTGCCGGTCGAGGCGCTCGCGGCCATGGCCGGCATCGGCGCGCTGGCCGTCGCGGGCGGCGCGGCCCTGTACCGTAGGCGCCGCTAGCGATATGGACGAGTGGGGCGAATCCATCCGATGGGTTCGCCCCACTTGCCGTGGCGGGCGGGAGCAGGTAAGATATACCGAGCGCCTAGCGCGTTCGATGGGTTCGGATGACGACATGTTCCGAATCTGGTCAGGTCCGGAAGGAAGCAGCCATAAGGAGCCTCTGTCGGGCATCCGGATCCATCGAGCGCACGGGCTTTCTTTTTGCGCGGTTTTACCAAACCGCGCAATGCTCGACGCTGCGCGCCACCCAGAGCGACAATTTGTCATTCAAAAGGCAAGGCATGACCAGAAGGTCTATGCCTTGCCTTTTTCATGCCAACTTGTTCGCTCTGGGTGGCGCTCGCTGGCTTTGCCAAAACATCGATGGCTACGCGGTCCAGGAGGCGGCGAAGTGTTTGGTGTCTCGCTGGTCCTCGGCTTTGCCTGCGGGATCGCTCGACTACCAAACAGCCCGCCGGCACCGGAACCGCATCGTCCAAAAATCACCCGTAAAGGCGCGTTAGCCTAATTAAATCTATCCCTTAAGGAATGCTGCTCGTTGGCGTTGTTTGGAGCGCGGTGGCGATGTGCTTCAAGAGTCGGCGGTGCTGTTGCTTGAATTTTTGCAGTTAAAGAGGCCCGTTTCCCTAGGTGGGGAAACGGACCTCTTTTTGTCTCTGGGCTTGTGGATTGGCGAAGACAATAACCGCTGGCAGCTATTTTGAGTTCTTGATGCGGCGTACGCCCGTGGCGGTTATTCCGAGGCCTGCGGCGGCGATTCCTGCGAGTGCGATTGCGCTCGGCGCTGTGTCGCCCGTGTTCGCGAGCTTGCCGGCGGTCGTATCTGCTTGCTTGCCGCTGCTCGTGTTCGCCTGCTTGGTGGAGCTCGATGGGGCGTCTTTGCCGGTTGCAGGTGAGGCAACGGGCGGTGTCGCCTCGGCGGGTTGCGTCGAGCCGGAGGGAGGCACTGTCTCGGTCGGTTTCGTTATCTCGGGCGAGGCGGCCTTGTCTGCCGCGGCCTTTGCCTCTTCGTATGCCTTGCAGGCGTCGTCATAGGCCGTTTGCGCTTTTTTCAAATTGTCGAGGAGCGCATCTCGCCAGGCTGTGAACCGGTCGATATCGGCTTTATATTTCTCTACAGCACGTTCACAGTCATTAACTCGTCTTTCCTCTCTTCTGAGGCGGTACTGGAACTCGCGGAGCTCCGTTTCGCAATAGTTTACGTGCGTTTTTGCCGATATGATCTCACTGTGCAACTGCTTTATTTGCTGTTTAGTAGTTTCGACAAACTCCTCGTAGCCGAGTGCTTCGAGTGTCTTAAGCATCTCATGTTTCTTCTCTAATTCTGCCTGGAGCTCGCTTACCCGGTTGATGGCCCCGTCGTATTTGGCTTGGGCAGCATCGACGTCCGCTTGCATGGTGGGAAGGAGTTCCCTCCCTTCGGCGGCTTGCGCCGCCATCTTTTCGCGGTACTCTTGAAAACGGGTAATGTCATCATTGAATCTCGCAATTTTCTCGGGACTTGCGGCGTTTTTGCGGCCTCGAGGTTTTTGAGCGCTTCCTGCATGGCTGCATACGCTTTTTCTTTTGCGGCGGCCGCGTCTTCTGTCTGCGGGGCGCCCGAATTGCCGTTGGCGGCGCTCGTCTGCGAAACGGCCGCACCGGTGGGGGCGCTGGTTTCTGCCGCGATTGCCGTTACGGGGGCGATTCCCGCGACAAGTGCCGCGGAAAGGGCGATGCCCACAGTTGCTCGTCTTGCTCTTCTTGCGAGAATGTCGTTCATCTCGGCACCTCATTTCAAGGGTCGGCGACTAACTTGGTAGCACTAATGTAAGTATACCAAGTGGTCGACCCGACACTGGCTGGGTGCGCGCCTCTCCGCTTCTTTGGAAACCGAATCCTATTAGAAATGACGAGTTGTTTACGCTTCTTTTGGGCTCACCGTACTATCATGATTCGGATTGAGTGTGAATGATGATAGGGAGCGCCTATACATGATTGAGCTGCTCAGGCGTTTTGGTGGTAAGTTTCGCCGGTATATGGTGATCGGCCCTGCGTGTAAGCTGATCGAAGTGATCTTTGACCTGCTGACGCCGCTGGTGATTGCCCAGATGATCGATAAGGGTATTGGCGCACACGATGTCAACGCCGTCGTCCACTACGGTATGCTGCTTGGCGCCATGGCTGTGATCGGCATCTCGTTTACGCTCGTCTGCCAAAAGATGGCGGCGCTCACCTCGCAGGGCATGGGCACCGATATCCGCGGTGCGCTCTACCAGCACATCAACAAGTTGAGCTATGCCGAACTCGACCGCTTTGGCACGCCGTCGCTTATCACCCGCATCACCAACGACGTCAACCAGGTGCAGCTCGCTGTGGCGCTGGGCGTACGCATGCTCATCCGCTGGCCCTTCTTGGCGGTGGGCTCTATGTGCGCGGCCCTTGCCATCGACCTTAAGCTCGGCATGATCTTCTTGATCTGCACGCCCGCTATCGGCCTGGTGTTTTGGTTTGTCATGGCGCGCTGTATCCCGTATTACAGGCAGCTGCAGGCAAAGCTCGACCGCATCGCGCTTATCTGCCGCGAGGGGCTTTCGGGCGCCCGCGTTGTTCGCGCCTTTGTGCGTGAGGACCACGAGCGCGAGCGTTTTGCCCAAGCCGCCGATGACCAGGCCAATACTGCCATCGCTGTGGGCAAGCTCTCGTCGATCCTTAATCCCGTCACGTTTCTTGTGATGAACCTGGGCGTGTGCGCCATCCTGTGGGTGGGCGGCATCCAGGTCAACGTGGGCGAGCTCACGCAGGGTCAGGTCATGGCGTTTGTGAACTACATGACGCAGACGCTCACCTCCATCGTGTACGTCGCCAACCTGGTCGTGGTCTTTACCAAGGCGAGCGCCAGCGCGTCGCGTATCAACGAGGTGCTCAATTGCGTGCCGAGCATCGCTGACGAGGGCAACCAGCCGGTCGCGCTGCCTGAGCCGAGCGACCTGACGGGTGGCGCTGTTCCGGTCCCTGCGCTGAGCTTTGACCATGCGAGCTTCTCGTTTGGCGCCGGCGCGGCAAATGCCGTCAACGATGTGACCCTGGAGCTCCCGCTGGGCAAGACGCTTGGCATTATCGGCGGTACGGGTAGCGGCAAGTCCACGCTCGTCTCGCTTATCCCGCGCCTGTACGATGCGAGCGCCGGCAGCGTGAGTGTGATGGGCGCCGACGTGCGCACCTGGCCGCTCGACCAGCTGCGCCGTGTGGTCGCGACCGTTCCACAGCGTGCGTCGCTGGTGAGCGGCACCATCCGCAGCAACCTGACCTGGCGCGACGAGGCTGCGACCGACGAGGATCTCTGGGCGGCGCTCGACATGGCGCAGGCGAGCGAGTTCGTGCGCAACAAGCCGCAGGGGCTCGATACCCCGGTCGAGGCGGGCGGTAAGAACTTCAGCGGTGGCCAACGCCAGCGCCTGACCATCGCGCGCGCCCTGGTGGGCTCGCCTCAGATATTGATCATGGACGATTCTGCCTCGGCGCTCGACTTTAAGACCGACGCGGCGCTTCGCCATGCCATCCGCGAGCGCAGTGTGCGCGGTGCCGCCGAGGGCGGGCTGCCGCTCACGACCGTCATCGTGAGCCAACGTGTCTCGACCGTGCGCGACGCCGATATGATCTGCGTACTTGACCACGGTTCGGTCGCGGGCCTGGGCGCGCACGATGAGCTCTACACGACCTGCCAGCTCTACCGCGAGATTTGCCAGTCGCAGCTTCGCCGCGAGGAGCTCGAGGGTCAGCAGGGGAGCACGACGCCCGCGTCCGCTCCGACCGCCCCCGCATCCGTCTGCGCAAAGGAGGGCTGCTAAATGAATCCGTACACTTCCTCCGGTTCGGTCGCCACGATGACGGCCAACGTGTCCGGTAACGATAGCCTCAACGACCTGGGCGACGG
>CABUWA010000105.1 GCA_902495085.1 uncultured Collinsella sp.
CCGGCTGTGACCGACATCGTAGCAGCCGTGCGTGCCGACGGTTCGCCCACCATGAGTGAAAAGGCGCTGCTCAAGCTTGCCGCCGCACTAGAGCGCCAGAGTGAGCACCCACTGGCCGAGGCGATTATGGCCGAGTGCGAGACGCGCGGAATCGTCGCACGCATGGTCGAGGACTTTGCCGCCGTGCCCGGTCGCGGCGTCACGGCGCGCGAGGGGCAGAATGTCATCGCAGCCGGCAACGTTCGTCTGATGAACGAGCTGGGCGCAGGGGTGCCCGCCGGTCTTGCCGAGCAATTTGCTACCGAGGGCAAAACGCCGCTGTTCTTTGCCAAGAACGGCGAACTCGTTGGTACCATCGCCGTGGCTGACGAGGTCAAAGAGACGAGCGCCGAGGCAATCGCCGCGCTCCGCAAGCTCGGCGTCGACGTGCGCATGCTCACCGGCGACAACCGCGTGACGGCCGAGGCCATCGCTCGCCGCGTGGGACTCACCAGCGAACAGGTTATCGCCGACGTCCTGCCCGCCGACAAGGAACGCCACGTGCGCGAGCTGCAGGATGCAGGCGGCAAGGTCGCCATGGTGGGCGACGGCATCAACGACTCCCCCGCCCTGGCGCGCGCCGACGTTGGTCTTGCCATCGGCACCGGCGCCGACATCGCCAAGGAGGGCGCCGATGTGGTACTCATGCGCAGCGACCTCGTGGACGTCGCCCGCGCCATCGAGCTGTCGCGCGCCACGATCCGCAACATCAAGCAGGACCTGTTCTGGGCACTGTTCTACAACGGCATCGGCATTCCGCTGGCGGCGGGCGTGTTCTTCCCGCTCACCGGATGGCAGCTCTCGCCGATGTTTGGCGCTGCGGCGATGAGTCTGTCGAGCGTATGTGTCGTAAGCAACGCACTGCGCCTGAAATCCTTTAAGCCTAAGACGGCGCGCTGAAGCACCCGACCTTGCCCCTCAAACCGTCGCTCGCGTACCCAAGTACGCTTCGCTCCTCTTTCGGGGCAATCTCGGGCACCTCAGCGCGCCTTTAAGATGACGCTGTCCACGACTAAACTGTCAGATAATCTCAATCGATAAGGAGTACACCCATGCGTTACACGATTAAGACTTCCGGCCTTATGTGCGGCCACTGCGACGCCACTGTCGAGACGGCACTGCTCAACGTTGCCGGCGTGACCGACGCCGACGCCGATCACGAGACCCAGACCGTCCAGGTGGAGTGCGCCGACACCGTAACCGCCGAGCAGCTCGCCGCCGCCGTCGAGGGCGCCGGGGAGAAGTTCCACGCCCTGTCCGTGACCGCCGCGTAGCAGACGCCGCCTACTCAATCCTCAGAAATTGCGGTGAAATACGGACTGTTGAGCCGCCCTAGGCCTTTAAACAGTCCGTATTTCACCGCAACTGACGGGGGCAACCGGAAGATCGACCAGAAACGAGGACCCGCCATGATGGCAGACCACAAATCGGTGACCCGCATGCTCAAGACGGCACGCGGCCAGATCGACGGCATCTTGCGGATGGTCGATGAGGACCGCTATTGCGTCGATATTTCCACACAGCTCATGGCTACACAGGCGCTCCTCGCGCGCATTAACGCCGACGTGCTCAAGGCGCATATCGAGGGCTGCGTGACTTCGGCAATCGAATCGGGCGACGAAGACCTCAAAGCCGCCAAGCTCGCCGAGATCGAACGCGTCGTCGACAAGCTCTCCAAGTAATCGGGGCATTGGGGACAGGTACGTTTGCACCACCTTGGTGCAGATTAACCTGTCCCCCTTGCTCTAAATCGGGTATAAAGGCGTGCGGCATATCGAATGAAAGGCAATTTGCATGAATGACTTTATGAAGGGCCGCAATGGCGCTGACGAACTCACCATCGTGATGGGCTTCGCAGGCATTATCATCGCCATGATCGGTTCGATGGCTCGTATCCAGTGGCTCAGCTGGATCGCCATCGCCGTAATCGTGATTGGCGTGCTGCGCGGCCTGTCCAAAAATATCGATGCACGTCGCAAGGAGAACGAGGCCTTTGTCGCCGCGACCGCGAACGTCCCTGGCTTGGGCAAGTTCGTCGCCAGCTTGGGCGGCGGCGCTGCTGCGGCCAGCACCTCACGCGCGGCCGGCACCAGTAAGGAAGACTTTGAGCGTGCCAAGCGCACGGCCAAGAAGATGTGGAAGGGTCGCAAAACCACGGCATACCTCAAGTGCCCCAACTGCGGCCAGATGCTCTCCGTCCCCAAGGGCAAAGGCAAGATCCGCGTCACCTGCCCCAAGTGCCACGCCAAGATGGAGACGCGCTCCTAGCCGCCATACCATGGGACAAAATAAAAGCCGAGGCCTCGTGTTGAGACCTCGGCTTTTTCTAATTATGACAAAAGGATTGCCCCCTTGTCGCATCGCCATATCGCGCGCTTACGCCACGCCGTCGCGGGCAAGCTCCTCGGCCAACGCCTCGGCAGGCATGGCCATAATCGTGTCGAGCTCGGCGTCCACCTCGGGAATACGCTTCACCTTGAGTTTGCGCACCAGATCACCACGGCACATCACGTGCATCGGCTCACGCAGTGCGCACAGGTCATCGAGCGGATTCTTGCGCGTCACCAGGATATCGGCGGCCTTGCCGCACTCGATCGTGCCAGTATCGCCGCCCAGCCCCAGCAGCTCGGCATTAACCTGCGTGGCTGTATGCAGTGCGAAGGCGTTGCTCACGCCGACATACTTGGCAAAATAGGCGACCTCGCGCCACATGTCATACTGCGTCACGAACGGGCAGCTCGAGTCCGTGCCAAGGCCCACCTTAACGCCAGCTTCCAGTGCGGCACGGGCGCTCTCGATGATGCCCGAGCACACGATGTCGCCGTTCTTCTTTTGTGTATCGGTCGAATGGGTCTTTTCCGGGTCGAGCAATACAAACGGCAACGCCGGGCTAATCGTGCAGGTCACACTCGGCGCACGTCCCTCGAGCTGCGTGCCCGCGGCGCCACGGTACAGCTCCAGGATCTCGGGGGTCATCGGAGCGCCGTGCTCAATCGTGTCAACGCCGGCCTCAAGCGCGGCCTTCACACCTTCGGTGCTCTCGACATGGGCCATGACCGGAAGGCCAACCTCGTGCGCCGCCTTGCATGCCGCCGCGGCAACCTCCACCGGCATACGCAGCACGCCCGGCTCGCCCACCTCGGTCGCATCGAACACGCCGCCCGTCACGAACAGCTTAATGACGTCGGCACCGCGCGCATACAGGTCGCGCACCTGTTCGGCTGCCTCGGCGGGACTGTTGGCCACCTGGGCGAACAGGCCCGCACCATGGCCGCCCGGCACCGTGACGCCCGTTCCCGGCGCCATCAGGCGCGGACCCTGATACTTACCGGCATCGATAGCATCGCGCACGGCAAGATCGGCAAACAGCGGGTCGCCCGCACCGCGCACCGTGGTCACGCCGCTTGCCAGCTGTTGCTGGGCGCTGCCCTTAAGAATGTGGCGCACGATGGCGCGCCCCACGGGATTATCGAGCTTCTTCATCAGCGCGCCCGCATCGCCCGCCGAAACCGGCTTGCCCGAACCGCACAGATGCACATGCATATTGATGAGGCCTGGCATGAGATACGCACCTGCCAGGTCGATGACCTCGGCACCTGCAGGCGCCTGCGCCACAGCACTGGGCCCCATCCACGTGATGACACCGCGCTCAACAGTCACGGCCATGTCGGGCTGCGGCTTCATATGTTCCGAGCCATCCAGGACGGTCGCATTGATAAACAACGTGGAACGATCAGCAGACGCCATATCGAGCTCCTCCCTCACGATTAACATGAACATTTGTTCATTATTACCTAGTCCCGCTGGATTGCTGCAGACGCATCGGCTAACGGAGGGAAGAGGGGATGTGGGGGACGGAATACGTTGCAGTCCCACCCCAGCGACACCAGGGAAATGTCTCGATCTGTAACAGGTACAGGGTTATTGGGCCCCTTGATGTTACAGATCGAGATCTTTCGGCAGCCGCCAACCTTCCGTCTCAATCTGTAACAGTTACGGGCCCAAACAGCCGCCAAACGTTACAGATTGAGATCTTTCAGTGGCAGCCAACCTTCTGTCTCAATCTGTAACAGCTACGAGGCCAAACGGCCCCTTATTGTTACAGATTGAGACAGTCCGCTTCAGCGCCCATACCACTGGCGTCTCCACTCCTCAGCCAATTCAGCCTGCCAAGGAATACCCGCCAACCTCATTTTCTCGACCAGCTTCCCCGGGTCTTTGAGTTCGTTAAACGTAAACCGAAGCACCTTATGCCCGAGCATTGTCAGATGAGATTCCCGCTGACGCTCTGCCACGAACGGGTCGACCGACTCCCGACGCTCACCGTTCTGCAAGGTATACTTCCCCTTTCCGTCGAGCTCGCCGATGACACACGTCCCGTCCTCGAGCTGCCAAAAATAGTCGACGCGAAATACCTGGCTCGGATCGAGCGGGTCGCGAAACTCCACCTGCAGCTCCGGAACCGGAAAGCCGTACGCAATAAAGAACGCTCGGAACCGAGACTCGCCGCCGTTTTCGGACAGCCCGTCCGCATGCGACGCAATCACCTGTGCCCTGCGATATCCTCGCCTGCCCTCGCAATCGGCCTGGAGCCGTTCGCAGAGGTCGCCACGCGACATGCCCTTCGCCCGCAATGCAGAATCGGCGATCGCCAACCCGTAGGAGAACGGCGCACGCAGCAAGCAATCCTCCACCGTGCGCCAAAACGGCGTCACTCGCACGCCGTCGACGCGCTCAAGCGCACCCGCCATCTGTGGACGCAACAACCTGCACCCGCTGCTCAACGTCACCGAACAGCAAGTCTTAACAAGGAAACGCGGCCCAAGCAGATCATTCGGCACGTCCAGACCCCACAAAAGCGCCGCGTCATAGCCCCAAAACGCCCAATCGGGATGAAATTCCGCAAGCCCTTTGATAGTCCTCAGCGCTCGCTCCGCCGACGTCAATGCATCCCAATCATGCTGAAAACAGAACAGGTACGGCTCGGGCTCCGCGATATCGTCGGTTCCAACATGGCGTCGCAGCCACATGAGCTCGGTATTGTCATGCGTTGCGAACAGCGCACCTTGCCTGGCCGTCTCCGTGAGCCGCGCGAGCATCCTGTTCCGCGCCAACGTGTTGCGAGTCGCATGTTTGTGTTTGAGAACGGTATTAGACACTTTCATCACCACCACGTCAGACAAATGGACCATCGTCACCGTTGCCTCCGCTGACAAATGTCTTGATCTGTAACAGGAAGACAGTCTTTGAGCCTCTAGTTGTTACAGAACAAGATCTTTCGGCAGCCGCCAACCTTCCGTCTCAATCTGTAACAGTTACGGGCCCAAACAGCCGCCAAACGTTACAGATTGAGACAAAGTCAGGGCAGCAGGGCGACACCAGCAACATCCCCTACTCCCACTCCTGCTCGTAGATGTTGAGCGACTTTACGTACCGCCCCTGGGCGCCCATGATGTCGCGGACCAGGCGCAAAAAGAAGCTGATGCACGAGGTGTCAAAGCCGTCCTGCAGGTCCTCCGGATGCACCGCGCCCGGCCCGTCGACCGCCGTATCGCTCAGCCGCGCGATGTCATACAGGTAGAGCTGTCCCGCCGTAAGCCAGACATCGTCGACGCAGGCGAGGCGCACCGCAATCGCGCCGTCGTTCCAATGCTCCTTTTGCACGATATGCGGGTCGTAGACATCAAAGCGACGGTCGGTGCGCGTGTCCTTCAGCGCGACCATACCAGTCGCAGGATCCTTGTCCAAAATGCCAAAGCGCGAGAAATACTGCGTGTCGCGTACCTGCTCGAGCCGCTTGAGCGAGGCAGGCGAAAGCGATGCCGGCGGCTCTTCAACATACAGCTCGAGCAGCGTCTTGCCATGGCGATAGGGGCGCTCGAAGAGCAGCCAATCGGTAAATGCCATGTTGTAGGCCATGATTTCGTTTTGCGAAGGCTCGGTGCAATAGCTGAGCCACGGGTCGACAATGGTCTCGAACTGTTCGCGCGCCGGCTCCAAAAACTGGAACTTCCGCAGCATCCAAAAATGGGCCATGTCGGCAATATCGTTGCCGACGGCTTCGGCTAGCTGCGCTCGGTCTAAAGCGTGGTCAGTCATGGCATCCTCCTCAAACTGATAGACCTCAATTTGAGCTTACGAGGAGGGTGGTCGGCCACGACCAGCGCGGGCAAAATAGGCCTCCGGCTGCAAACCAGATGCTGACCAAGCACTTGACGAAAAGCTTGACCGAAAATGCGCACCGCAACAAAACCGCAGGTAAACATAGACGGCAAACCCGTCCTTTTGAGCCAAGCGCCCCCGGCCATCACAGAAACAGCAGAGCGCCACAGCTCAAGAAGACGCCGAATGGACACTCGCGCGTCGACAAACGGGCAAATCGCTCGCAAAGAGTGTCCCCAACGACTAGACAAAAAATGACTAGTCATTGGGGACGTTCTTAAATAACTACTTTACAGCTCCAGCGCCTCGGCGACTTCGGCTGCGCAGGCCAGGGCGTCGGCCATAGCGTTCACCACGAGCGAGCTGCCGTTACGAGCGTCACCGGCAACATACACCGGCGCGGCATCCGCGGCGACGCCGTCGACACGCGCCGCAAGATGCGAGCCCTCGGCGGCCATCACAGGCAGCGGACGACCAGCAGTGGCAACGGGCACGCCAACGGCGTCGAACACACCGTGCTCTGGGCCCGTAAAGCCGCAGGCGATGAGCACCAGCTGCGCCGGTACCTCGTGCTCGGAGCCCGCGATGCGCTCGGGCTTTCCCGCCGACCAGTCCAAATCGACCACGCGCAGACCCGCAGCCGC
>CABUWA010000106.1 GCA_902495085.1 uncultured Collinsella sp.
GCAACCGGGCGGGCATGTAATCCCAACGGATCTTTAATCGTCTTTGTAAACTCGACCATGTCCCCTCCCGCGGCATCGCACATTCGGCCGGCAAACCCAGCCACGTGGTAGTTATTGTACGTTACCGGCGCACCCCCGTCCCACAAAAAACGAGGGAAGGAGCGCGTCCTTCCCTCGTTGCGGGCAATATGTAGCCACTCCCCTACATCAGGCGCAGGCTGACGTCCTTGAGCTGGGCGCCACTAACGGCACTCGGAGCGCCCGACATGAGGTCGGAGCCGCTGGCCGTCTTGGGGAACGCCATGACGTCGCGGATGGAGTCGGAGCCGGTGAGCAGCATGCACACGCGGTCCAGGCCCAGAGCGAAACCGCCCATCGGGGGCGCACCAAACTTGAGAGCCTCCATGAGGAAGCCAAACTGCGACTCGGCACGCTCCTCGGTAAAGCCCAGGAGCTTGAGCATGGACATCTGCATCTCGGCGTTGTGGATACGCATACCGCCGCCGCCGGCCTCAAAGCCGTCCATGACAAAGTCGTAGGTGCAAGAACCGGCTGCCAACGGGTCGGCCTCGATCTTGGCGATGTCGGTCTCGGTCGGCAGGGTAAAGGGCTGGTGCTCGGCTGCATAGGCCTTGCGGTCCTCATCCCAGTGGAACAGCGGGAAGTTGACGACCCACAGGAAGTCGTGGCCCTCGCGCTTGATCTCGAGCGCGTTGGCCATGTGCGAACGCATGCCGCCCAGAATCTCGTCAGAGAGCAGGCGCGGGCCGGCGGCGAACATCACAAGGTCGCCGGGCTCGACGTCCATGCGCTCGCGCAGAGCCGCCATCTCCTCGTCCGAGAAGAACTTGACGATGGGGCTGTTGATGGAGCCGTCCTCGCGGAAGGCGATCCAGGCCAGGCCCTTGGCGCCAAACGTGGAAGCCACGCCGGCGAGCTTATCGATCTTGGCACGTGCCCAGGCACCGGCGCCCTTGGCGTTGATAGCCTTGACGACAGAGCCCTCCTCGTTTGCGGCAGTCGCAAAGACCTTAAACTTGGAGTTGGCAAAGATGTCGGTCAGGTCGACCAGGTGCATGCCATAGCGGGTATCGGGCTTGTCGGAGCCATAGGTGTCCATGGCATCCCAGTAGTTCATGCGACGCAGCGGCGTGGGCATCTCGACACCCATGCGGCCGAAGGCATCGGCCAGGACCTCTTCGAGCGCGCTCATAACATCGTTCTGGTCCACGAAGGACATCTCGATATCGACCTGGGTGAACTCGGGCTGACGGTCGGCACGCAGGTCCTCGTCGCGGAAGCACTTGGCAACCTGGTAGTAGCGCTCGACGCCACCGACCATAAGCAGCTGCTTCAGAAGCTGCGGGGACTGCGGCAGGGCGTAGAAGTTACCCGGCTGGATACGGCTGGGAACAATGAAGTCGCGGGCGCCCTCGGGCGTGGACTTAAACAGGGAGGGCGTCTCGACCTCCATGAACTCACGGTTGTGCAGCGCCTCGCGAATGGCAAAGGTAAAGTCGGAGCGCAGCTTGAGGTTGGCCATCATCTCGGGACGGCGGAGGTCCAAATAGCGATAGCGCAGGCGGGTATCCTCGCTGGTCTCGATGCCGTCCTCGATCTGGAACGGCGGAGTGACGGACGTGTTGAGCACCTCGGCGTGGTCGGTCAGGACCTCGATCTCGCCGGTCGCGAGCTTGGTGTTGGTGGTCTCCTCACCACGAGCGCGCACGACGCCGTGGATCTTGATGGGCCACTCGGGACGCATGGTCTCGGCGATCTTAAAGGCATCGCCATCGGAGTGCTCGGGGTCGAAAGTGAGCTGCGTGATGCCCTCGCGGTCGCGAAGGTCGCAGAAGATAAGGCCGCCGTGGTCGCGGCGACGGCTCACCCAACCGGTGAGGGTGACCTCTTCGCCCACGTTCTCGAAGCGAAGCTCGCCGCAGGTACGGGTGTGCATGGAATGCTCGTCAATGGGACGGGTCTGGCTCATACCAGTGATCCTCCTTTATGGATCTGTGCCGCCCCGTGTCGTTCCGGGCGGCGTCGTACAGATTTGCCCAGCCTGCGTAAACCGCGCAGCCGGACATGGCGTTCTATCTTATCGCACCCGCGTCGATGTGCCGCGAAAAAGTAGCTCTTGCCCAAAGACTTGACGGAGACGAAACAATTGACGCACCGTGGCCGTCGCCCAGGCTTGCGACGTGCGACAATGTGCCCCAATACAACTGCACTCGGAAAGGCCCGCCATGACTGCACGCCTCATCGTTATGGATATCGACTCCACGCTCATCAACCAGGAGGTCATCGACCTGTTGGGTGAGGAAGCCGGCGTAGGCGAGCAGGTAGCGCAGATCACCGAGCGCGCCATGCGCGGCGAGCTCGACTTTAAGCAAGCGCTCGAGGAGCGCGTGGGGCTGCTCGCCGGCCTGGACGAGAGCGTGTTCGAGCGCACCTTTGAGCGCGTGACGTTTACCCCTGGCGCGCTGGAGCTTGTGCGCTCAGCGCACAGCAAGGGCTGGAAGGTCGGCGTGGTAAGCGGCGGCTTCCACGAGGTCGCCGACAAGATCGTGGCTGCCGCGGGTATCGACTTTTGTCTAGCGAACCGCCTGGAGGTCGTAGACGGCAAGCTCACCGGTAAGTTGGCGGCCGACATTGTGACCAAGGAGTCCAAGCTTATCCAGCTGCTGGATTGGGCAGTTGAGTGCGGCGTCGATATGGCCCATACCGTCGCAATCGGCGACGGCGCCAACGACATCCCCATGATTCAGGCCGCGGGCACGGGCATCGCGTTTTGCGCCAAGCCCAAGACGCGCGAAGCCGCCCCGTTTGCCATCGACGAGCGCAACCTGATGCTCGCCATGGACATCATCCTGCGCGACTAGTCAGTTTGCCTCACAACTTCATCTAATCTGACATGTCAGATTTCCGAACAATTATGCTCTAATGTTCGGAAACAACCCTTCGCGTGCTAAACTTTTCTGCGTCGAAGGGAACTTATATGGACAAACGAGATCTTGAGCAATTGCTAAGTGACGTGGCAGACGGAAGCATTATGCCGGCCGATGCCCTCACGCGCATCCAGACGGCGCCAACCGCCGATCTGGGTTTTGCGCAGCTCGATCTTTCACGCGGGGTACGCCAGGGAGCCGGCGAGGTTGTCTACGGTGCCGGTAAAACCGCCGAGCAGATTGGCGCCATTATCGAGGCGCTGCGCGATGCCGGCCAGGAGCGCATCCTGGTCACGCGCCTGGACAGCGAAAAAGCGGCCCGTACCTCGGAGCTCCTCGACAACGGCATCGACCTGGGATATGTCCCGGACGCACAGCTCGCCCTCGTGGGCGGCAAGCCCTCCCCCACCGGCAACGGGCGCATCGTCGTCGCCTGCGCCGGCACGAGCGACTTACCCGTCGCCGAAGAGGCGGCACTGACGGCCGAGTTCTACGGCAACGAGGTCGATCGCCTCTACGACGTAGGTGTCGCCGGCTTGCACCGCCTGCTCGCTCATGCTGAGGAACTTGCCCAGGCGCAGGTGGTCATCGCCATCGCCGGCATGGAGGGCGCACTGGCGAGCGTTATCGGCGGCCTGGTGAGCTGTCCGGTCATCGCCGTTCCCACCAGCGTGGGCTACGGCGCAAGTTTTGGTGGCGTAGCCGCGCTGCTCGCCATGCTCAACTCCTGCGCCAGCGGCGTTTCGGTCGTCAATATCGACAACGGCTTTGGTGCCGCCTACCAGGCAAGTCTTATCAATCATCTGAGCGCCGGCACACCCCGCACCCGTTAAGGAGCATTCCATGTCCAACCATCAGCATACGCTTATCATCGACGGCACCTCGGGCATCAGCGGCGATATGACCGTCGCGGCCCTGCTCGACCTGGGCGCCAGCGAGGAACACCTGCGCGAACAGCTCGCCACGCTGCCGATCGACGGCTTTTCGATCGCCGTGACGCGCGTAAACAAGCACGGCATCGACGCCTGCGATTTCGATGTCCAGCTTGCAGAGGAGCTCGAGAACCACGATCACGATATGGCCTGGCTCTACGGCAACGAAGCAGCTGCCGAGCACACGCACGAGCATGAGCGCCAGCATCATGATCATTACGAGCACGAACACGTGCACTGCCACGAGCATGATCATGAGGCCCACGACCATGGCCACGAGGACCATCATCACGCCCACGGCCATCACCACCGTTCTTTGGCGGACGTCACCGCCATCATCGACGGCTCGCGGCTAAGCGATGGCGCCAAGCGTCGCGCCCTCGCCATCTTTACCGCGCTCGCCGCCGCCGAGGCCAAGGCTCACGGCAAAACGCCCGAGACCGTCATGTTCCACGAGGTGGGCGCCGTCGACTCCATCGTCGACGTCTGCTCTGTCGCCATCTGCCTCGACGACCTGGGTATCGAGGATATTGTCGTCGAGTCGCTTTCCGAGGGCCACGGCACCATCCACTGTGCCCACGGCCTTATGCCCATTCCCGTCCCCGCTGTCATCAACCTGTGCCAGGCAGGCAATATCGCCCTCATGCCTGCACCGGTCGCTGGCGAGCTCGTGACGCCCACGGGCGCTGCCATCGTCACCGCGCTGCGCACGTCCGACCAACTGCCCTCACGCTACCACATCGAAGCCGTCGGCTACGGCGCCGGCAAGCGCCCCTACGAGGGTTGCTCCGGCACGCTCCGTTGTCTGCTCGTTCACGTGGATGCATAGCCATGGATGCCCGCAAAGAAAAAAGCCGCGCTGCCATCGTTGCGGCGTTCTCTGAGCTGCTACGCGAAGAGGACTACGGCAAGATTACCGTCGGCGACATCATCGCTCGCGCCCATGTGGGTCGGGCCACGTTCTACGGCCTCTTCAAGAGCAAAGACGACCTGCTGGCCGAGCTCGTGAGCGACATCTGCACCCACGCCCTCGACGACGATGGCACACCGCTCGACGACCCACTCGTGCAGGTCGAGCATATCCTCAACAACCTCTGGGAGCGCCGTCAGGGCGTACGCGCCCTCGTAGCCGGCGCCGGCTCACGCGTCTTCGCCGACTGCTTACGCAAGACCATCATCTCACGAGCAGCCGAAACCGTCCCTACCGACCCAAACGGCCCCGCCGCCACCATGGACCGCAGCTTCTTACAACACCACATAGCCTCAAGCTTCGTAGCCACCGTCCAATGGTGGGCCTGGCACAACTTCCAAGCAGACAAAGCCGACGTAGCCAAAGACTACCTCTCAGCCATAAAACCCCTCTTCGGCTAAGTAAGAAGCTCACCCCAAAGCATCGCCCCAACCCAGGGGCGCCACGCATCCCAAAGTATCACTCGCGCTTCAATGCCCCCCACCAGCAACAAGCCCCTCCCATCCAAATTCAGATATATATGTTAGGTTGCTTGTACGGACGCAACAAAGACCCCGCAGCTGACCGCATGGGGTAACTTCCCAGCGCATTCCGCAGGACGCAAAAAGGCTCGCCGCACGAAGTGCGCAGCGAGCCTTTTTGCATGTCCGAGAACGCGCTGGGAAGTTACCCCATGCGGTCAGCGGACAACTATGTAGCCTCAGACTAGAACATGCCCAAGAAACCGTGCACAAACAGTGCAGCCAGAGCGGCACCGATAAACGGAGCAATGCCAGGAACGAGCAGGCCGTACTTCCAGTTGTTGTCGGCCTTGTTCTTGATCGGCAGCACCTGATAGGCCATGCGAGGACCAAGGTCACGAGCCTGGTTCATGGCGAAGCCGGTGATGCCGCCCATGCCCATGCCAACGGCCCAAACGATCAGACCGACGCAGATGGCGAGCATCAAAACGTTCTCGCCGGCGCGACTAGCGGCAGCAAGGATGGCGCTGATGAACACAAAGGTGCAGATAGCCTCGCAGAAGAAGTTACGGGCATAGTTCGTACCCTCGGTGGTGGGGTTGGTCGAGAAGATGTTGCGCTGGGCAATGGGGTCGACGACGCCCTCGGAAGCCTTGAACTCATCGGCATACATAAGCCAAGCGATTACGGCGCCCACAAAGCCGCCGAGCATATCGGCAATCATGAAGGGGATGCAGCTGCTCCACGGCACCAAGCCGACGATGCACTGGGCAAGCACCATGGCGGGGTTCATGCACACGGCGCCGCCAAAGACAAACAGGCAGACCGAGATGCCAAAAGACCAGGTGGTGATGGCAAACATGTGGCCGGAGCCCTGATACTTGGTGCCCTTGAGCACGGTATCGCAGTGCACGCCCACGCCAAAGATGATCATGAGGGCCGTTGCGCCGAATTCGCAGAGGAGTTTGGTAAGCATAAAACCTTATCTTTCTTGTCGGTTATAAACGATTCGTTTAGGCCGCGTACTAGTGCTGAGCGACGACAACGCCCAGGCCATCGGGAATGACGGCCAGCTTGGCATCGGCACCCTTCATCTCAAAGGCGAGCTTGAGCGCCTCATCGAGAGTGTTGACCGGCGTCATGTGCATATCCTTGATCATCTGGTGATCGCACAGGTCGGTAACCATGATCACAGGGTGATGTGCCAGGATGCGGGCGAAAATCTGGCTCGTCCACTGGTCGGGCAGGGTCTCGTCCTTGGGACGGTCGATGCAGGCGCGCTCAAACTCTGCCGGATCATTGTCGGCGATGTTGTGATAGAAGCCCTCGCCACCGTGACCGTCGGCACAGCCGGCGACGTCGATGATCACACCGCCCTCGGGAAGCGTGGCCTCGGCAGAGCACATGCCCTTCACGGCCTGGTAGATGTTCTGGTCGAGCGGGTAGCCGCCGTTGGTGGTGATGGCAATCTCGCACTCAACGGGCTCAAC
>CABUWA010000107.1 GCA_902495085.1 uncultured Collinsella sp.
CTATACTTTGCTATATCTTGCTATATCTTGAGCAAAGGTGGCTCACATGCAAACAAACCCTTTTAAGCCCACAGCAGGTAAAACACCTCCCACGATTATCGGCCGCGAAGATGTGCTCGAAGAATTCAATGAGGGCCTCGTCAACGGGCCTGGTGCCCCGGGGCGCCTAATGCGCATAGCCGGCGTCCGTGGAACGGGCAAGACGGTCCTCCTTGACGAGTGCTCACGTTTGGCGCAAAGCCGTGGCTGGACGGTCATAAAAGAGGTCGCAACCGAGGGACTTTGCCAGCGCATTCTCGAACAGCTGCAGCCCAAATTCCAGGCCAAACACGCCAGATTTGAGCCCACCGTAGCTGGCATATCCATCGGCAGCATAGATATTGAGCGAATCGGCCCATCGCTACGCGACGCCATGAGACAGACAATATCCAAGAATGAAAATGGCCTGCTCATCACTCTCGACGAGGTTCAAGACGCAGAGCTCGATGAGGTCCGAACGCTCTCCATTGCGATTCAGCAGGTTATCGGCGAAGACCTTGATATCGCCTTTGTTTTTGCGGGTCTGCCTTCGATGATTGAAAGCATCATCAACGGAAAGACACTTGCGTTTTTGCGCCGCGCCCTCCCCTTTGACCTGAAGGCTGTGGCAGTAACCGAAGTGTTGTACTCCCTCGAGGAAACCATTGAAGCGTCTGGCGTGGAGTTGCAGCCAGGTATTGCCGGCCAACTTGCCGAGGCAACGCAAGGCTATCCTTTCATGATCCAACTCGTTGGATACTACGCATGGCAGTTGGCAAGACGCGCACATACAGCGATTATTGGAGAAGAAGAAGCCGAGCGTGGCATTGCAACGGCACGCGAACGCTTCTGCGCCATGGTGATTGAGCCCGCGCTGCAGCGCATTCCGCCCACGTGCATCGCTTATCTGCTGAGCATGGCGTCTTTGGGGCAGACGAGCTCGACCAGCATGGTTGCCGATGCCCTAAACAAAACGCCTCAACAGGTGAGCTCCGTCCGCAGCCGCCTGTTAAGAGAATCGATTATCGAGGCTCCTTCGTACGGCAAGGTCTCATTTGCCATCCCCTACATGCGCGACTACCTCTGCGAACACAAAGCCGAACTGGAAGTTGAACTGTAGAAACGGCAACTGCCCTGCAAGACGAAAACCGTTTTCATACGGATTTAAAGCAGACGTAAACGGTTTTCGTCTGTTTTACGTTCGGAAATAAGACGCAAATTGCACTTTCGTATGGTTTTACGCCAAACGCAACACGCTTTCGTCCGGCTATGCGTCCCCAATCCAGACGAAAAAGGCCCCGAGTTCGTGTGAGCTCGGGGCTCTTTGTGCCGCACATCTATGAGAGGAATTATTCGATGCATACGGGCGCTACTCCATGAAGCCGCCCTGGGATGGCGGCAACCTCGTCAATGGGGCCAGGTTTACATGCGCCAAGTTGGTGCAAAGTAACCTGCCCCCACGCAACAAGGGGTTGACTAGAGCTCGCAGGCAACCTTGTAGCCATCGCCGATGGCATCGCGGATGTTGCCACACTTCTGGGCATCGCCCAGCACGTGGACAGCGACGCCGGCAGCGGCAAGGTCGTCGGCCAACTTGGTATTGGGACGATAGCCCATGGCAAGCACCAGCGTATCGGCACCGGTGATGGTGTGGACCTCGCCGTCCTTTTCGTAACTGATGGTGTCCTCGGTGATCTCGGTCACCTTGGCCTCGGTCAGCACGTGAACGCCCTTGGAGAGCATACGCGTGATGAGCACCGCGCGGCCGGCACCGCCCTCGTTGGCGGCAAGCGTCTTGGTCATCTCGATAACAGTGACATCGCGATTGGCCGGCGACAGGTCGTTGACCAGCGGGGCCAGGTAGTCGGCCGTCTCGCAACCGACGGTGCCGCCGCCCACGATGACGATCTTCTTGCCCGGGAAAGCCTTGCCACCCAGCAGGTCGTCAGCCGTCATAACCTGCTTAAAGCCCTGCATGAAGGCTGGAGCGATGGGCTCGGCGCCATAAGCTAGGACGACCTCGTAGCCGGCGTAGTCACGCTGAATGTCCTCGGCAGTAAGCTCGGTGCCAAATACGCACTTCACGCCGGCCTCGGCCAGGCGACGATACTGATACTTGATCACGCGGGTGAGTTCCTGCTTTGCCGGCGGAACGGCTGCGATGCGCATCTCGCCACCCGGCTCGTCCTGCTTGTCCACGAGCACCACGTTGTGGCCGCGCTTGGCGGCAATGTAGGCTGCCTCCATGCCCGCAGGACCAGCGCCCACAACGAGCACGTTCTTGGCCTCGGCAGCAGGTTCGTAGCCAGCCTCGTCGCGCTCCACGTCCGGGTTGACGGTGCAGGAGATGCGCTTGCCGAACATAATGCCGTTCAGGCAGCGCAGGCAACCGATGCAGGGACGGATGTCGTCGGCGTTGCCGGCAGCGGCCTTGTTGCAGAACTCGGCATCGCACAGATTGGCGCGGCCCATCATGCAGATGTCGGCAGCGCCGTCCTCGATCAGCTCCTCGGCGATCCAGGCCTCGTTAATGCGGCCGACCGTGGCAACGGGAATGTTCACGTGCTTCTTAATCTCACGCGAGCAAGCGGCGTGCGAGGCCTGCTGCGTGCCGGCGGCGGGAATCGCGGAGCCGCGCTTGATGGTGGTGCCGCCCGACACGTGAATCATGTCGACACCGGCCTTCTCCAGGCGACGCGAGACGTAGATCATGTCGTTGAGGGTCAGGCCGCCATCGGTGTACTCATCGCCCGAGATGCGGACGTCGATGATATAGTCCTTGCCGCAGCGCTCGCGAATCTCGGCAATGACCTCGAGCAAAAAGCGCATGCGAGCGTCGAGCGAGCCGCCGTACTCGTCGGTACGCTTGTTGTAGAGCGGGGTCAAAAAGCCGCCGAGCATGCCGTGGGCGTGCGCCGCATGGACCTCGACGCCATCGACGCCAGCCTTTTGCATGCGCACGGCGGCGTCGCCAAACTGGTGTGTGAGCTCGTGGATCTCGTCGACCGTGATAGGACGCGGCGCCTCGCGGGCGTAAGACGGGCCCACGAAGGACGGAGCGATCAGGCGCGGCGTGCCCGGAATGTTAAAGGCCATGTAGGCGGGGTGGAAGAGCTGCGGCATGATCTTGCAGCCATACTCGTGGACGGCCGCGGCGAGCTTTTCCCAGCCAGGGATAAACGTGTCGTCGTAACAGCACATGTCACCCGGCAGATAGGTATAGGTGGGCTCGACCGTCACGACCTCGGTGATGATGAGGCCCACGCCGCCCTTGGCGCGGGCACGGTAATGATCGACCAAGTCGTCGGTCACATATCCGTGATCGGCCAGGTTGGTGGACACCGGCGGCATAAAGACGCGGTTCTTGACCTCGGTCGTACCGACCTTGATCGGGCTAAAGAGCATCGGATAGGCGGAGGACTCCATACAGGGTTCCTTTCGTTTGAGCCGCTCGGCGGCAGTTGCTAACGTACTTATCGTATCAGCAACCGCCGTATCCGCGGCCAAACATACCCAAACGCCGGTCGGCTAATGAATACCGCGGCCCAAGTCTTCGGCGATTTTGTCTACACCCTTAAGTGCGGCGCACGTCTTTTTGTTGGAGCAATGCCCCGTGCAAACGCCACCCTGAGCGCAGTCGGCACACGTGCCCTTGCGGTAAATGCGCACGCACACGGCGACAAAAGCAATGCCAATCAATGCCAGAACAACAATATCGATAGGTGCCATAGCAAGCCTCCTCTAGTTAACCATCACTTACTTTACCCCATCCTCCACCTACCAAAAAGGGACAGGTTTATTTTGGTCGGTTTTATCTGCGGAAACGCCACATCTCCCCTACCAAAAAGCCCGAGTGTCGCTGGGACACCCGGGCTCGTGGAAAGGGGTTAATCCTTATTCGGACTTAAGCGGAAACTGCGGCGGAAGCAGCGTTGGTCTCGTCCTCGTCGGTCCATGCATGCTTGGGCATGGGACGGAAGATCTGGAAGAGCATCGCAACCAGCAGCACAATGGCCACAACCGTCCAGATACCAAACTGCCCAAGGACAAGCAGGTTGTAGAACTGGTTGATGAACAGGCCGATCACCCAAGCGAAGGCGCACTCGTAGCCGATGGCAATCGCGGTCCACTTGCCAGAGTCCATCTGGTTGCGGATGGTGCCAATGGCGGCAAAGCACGGAGCGCACAGCAGGTTGAAGGCGCCGAAGGCCACGCAAGCGCCCATGGTGGGGAACATGCCGGCAAACGCGGTCCACAGGCTCGGGTCGGTCTCGCCCGCGTCGGCGACGGACAGCAGCGAGCCGGCGGTGGCGACGACGTTCTCCTTGGCGACGAGGCCAGAGACGGTCAGTGCGGTTGCCTGCCAGGTGCTAAAGCCGAGCGGGGCGAAGATCCAAGCGACCAGGTTGCCGAGCATGGCGAGCACGGAGTAGTCCATGAACTCCTCGGGGATGCCGTCCATCGCAGGCAGGAAGCCAAAGGAACCGTTGTAGCTACCAAAGTTGGACAGGAACCAAACCACGACAGTGGACGCGAAGATGACCGTACCGGCCTTCTTGATAAAGGCCCAGCAGCGCTCCCACACGTGCAGCGCCCAGGAACGGATCGCCGGGAAGTGGTAGGCAGGAAGCTCCATGACAAACGGGGTCGGACGGCCGGCGAAGAGCTTGGTCTTCTTGAGCATGAGGCCCGAGGCGATGACGGCAAAGACGCCCAGGAAGTAGAAGAGCGGGCTGATCCATGCGGCCGTGGTGGAAGAATCGCCAATGATGGAGCCCATGAGCAGGGCGATGATCGGCAGCTTGGCGCCGCAGGGGATGAACGTGGTGGTCATGACCGTCATGCGGCGGTCCTTCTCGTTCTCGATGGTCTTGGTGGCCATGACGCCGGGGACGCCGCAGCCCGAGGACACGAGCATGGGGATGAACGACTTACCGGACAGGCCAAAGCGGCGGAACACGCGGTCCATGATGAAGGCGACGCGGGCCATATAGCCGCAGTCCTCTAGGAAGGACAGCATGACGAACAGCAGGAACATCTGCGGGACGAAGCCGAAGATAGCGCCCAGGCCGCCGACGATACCGTCGCAGACCAGCGAATCGACCAGGCCACCGTCCTCGGTGCCACCCGCCACAAGGGCGTCGTGGACCATGGTGGTAATACCCGGAACATACGGGCCATACTCCGCCGGGTCAACCGAATCGGCGGCGTCACCCGCAGCCTCGACAGCCTCATCGTAGGCGTCGCGGCCCTGGCCGAGCACGTACCAACCGTCGGTGCCGAAGAGCTGATCGTTGGTGAAGTCGGTCACCGTGCCGCCCAGAGTGGAGACGGCGATGTAGTACACGCAGAACATGATGACGACAAAGATCGGCAGGCCCAAAATACGGTTGGTAACCACGCGGTCGATCTTCTCGGAGGTGCTCATCTTGGCCGGAGCCTTGGTGAGGCACTCGTCAATGATGTGGGCAATCACGCCGTAACGCTCGCCGGTAATGATGGACTCGGCGTCGTCGTCGCAGTCCTGCTCGCACTGAGCGACCAGCTGCTCCACGCGAGCGGCCTTCTCCTTGGTGAGGTTGATGAGCTTGCAGGCGTCCGCGTCGCGCTCGAACAGCTTGACAGCGTAGTAGCGGCGCTTGTTGGCGGGAACGCTCGCCGGCAGGTTGTTCTCGATGTGGTCCAGAACGTCCTCGATGGAGGAATCGAACTTGTGCTCCGGCACCTGGCCCTTAGAAGCAGCGGACTTCTTGACCTGCTCGAAGAGCTCCTTGATGCCCTTGTTCTTAAGAGCCGAGATCATCATGACCGGACAACCGAGCTTCTTGGAGAGCTTGTCCGTGTCGATCTTATCGCCGTTCTTCTCGACCAGGTCGGCCATGTTGAGGGCAACGACCACGGGCAGACCGGTCTCGATAACCTGAAGCGCCAGGTACAGGTTACGCTCGAGGTTGGTGGCATCGACGACTTGGACGACAACATCGGGCTCGCCGCTCATGAGGTAGTCGCGTGAGCACTGCTCCTCGGGGCTGTAGGGAGAAAGCGAGTAGATGCCAGGGAGGTCCGTGATGGTAACGTTCTTGTCGCTTAGGAGCTTGGCTTCCTTTTTCTCAACCGTGACGCCGGGCCAGTTGCCAACGTAGCCGTTGGCGCCGGTGATCAGGTTGAAAAGCGTGGTCTTGCCGCAGTTGGGGTTACCCGCCAGCGCGACATGGATCTGAGAATCCGCCATTCAATCCTTCTTCCTTGTATGCCCGCGCTGCTTTCTCCGCGCAGGCTGGATAATGTGCTTCAAAGTTGCAGCATTAAGTTAGAAAAACCTAACTTTATCTGCAGAAATATACGTCGCGAGCCCTTACTGGACCTCGACGACGGCCGCCTCCTCCTTGCGGATGGAAAGCTCGTAGCCGCGCACGTTGATCTCGACCGGATCACCGAGCGGCGCAACCTTCACGACCTTGAACGAAGTGCCCTTGATGAGCCCCAGGTCCATAAGGTGGCGGCGAAGCGCACCCTCACCGTGAAGCTTGACGATGGTGGAGCTCTCGCCCACCTTAACGTCACCCAACGTCTTCATCCTCTTGTCCCCCTTTCGGTTTTTATGAAATGCTGCAGACTAACCGACGGTCATGATGTGCATGGCAACCTTGGAATCGATGCCAAAGCGTGCGCCCAGCACCGTGACGATGATATTGGCGCCACTCGAGCTCACCACGTGGATTTCGTTGCCCTCGACAAAGCCGAGGTC
>CABUWA010000108.1 GCA_902495085.1 uncultured Collinsella sp.
AACTGGAAACCTATTCGAAAGGGGGATGTGGAACATGACGGTCTTTATCCAATACCTGGTCAACGGCCTGTCCATGGGCAGCGTCTACGCCATCATCGCGTTGGGCTACACCATGGTCTACGGTATCGCCAAGATGCTCAACTTCGCTCACGGCGATGTCATCATGGTCGGTGCCTATGTCTCGTTCTGCGCCACGTCGTATCTCGGCCTCCCGGGCTGGGCATCTGTAGTTCTCTCTTGTGTGGTCTGTACCGTTCTCGGTGTTCTCATCGAGGGTCTGGCCTATAAGCCGCTGCGTCAGGCAGGCCCGCTGGCCGTTCTGATCACGGCTATCGGCGTGTCTTACTTCCTGCAGAACGCCGCGCAGCTTCTGTGGGGCGCTACGCCCAAGAACTTCACTTCGCTCGTCACCTTCCAGGTGCCGGAGTTCTTGGCTAAGTTCAACGTAAGCGCCGTCTCGCTCGTGACCATCGTCGCCTGCCTGGTTATCATGGCCGGCCTGATGTTCTTTACAGGTAAGACCAAGATGGGCAAGGCCATGCGCGCCGTGTCCGAGGACAAGGCCGCCGCTCAGCTCATGGGCATCAACGTCAACCGCACCATCTCGATGACGTTCGCCATCGGCTCCGCCCTTGCCGCCATCGCCGGCGTGCTCTTGTGCTCCTACTCGCCGGTGCTGCAGCCCACCACGGGCGCCATGCCTGGCATCAAAGCCTTCGACGCCGCCGTCTTCGGTGGCATCGGTTCCATCCCCGGTGCCTTTGTCGGTGGCATTCTCATCGGCATCATCGAGGCGATGGCGCAGGCCTACATTTCCACGAGCCTTGCCAACTCCATCGTCTTTGGTGTTTTGATCATCGTCCTGCTCGTCAAGCCTGCCGGCCTCTTGGGCAAGTACGTCCCCGAGAAGGTGTAGGTGAGCGCTATGAAGTTTCTTAAAGATAAACAGACGCGTCACGACTTTGTTACGTACGCCATGTGCATCGTGGCCTTCGCCATCGTGTTCTTTATGCAGTCGAACCACATGATTCCGCGCATGATCGCCGGTCAGTTGGTTCCTATTACGGCCTACATCGTCATGGCCATTTCCCTCAACCTTGTCGTCGGCATCGCGGGCGACCTGTCGCTGGGCCATGCGGGCTTTATGAGCGTCGGTGCCTACACGGGCATCGTCACCGCGGTCGCCCTCGAGAGTGCCGTTCCCTCCGATCCGGTGCGCCTTATCATCAGCATCGTGGTCGGCGCTATCGCCGCTGCCGTCTTGGGCTTCTTGATCGGTATCCCGGTCCTGCGCCTGAGCGGCGACTATCTGGCCATCGTGACGCTGGCTTTTGGCGAGATCATCAAAGAGATCGTCACTTGCCTTATCGTGGGCGTCGACTCGCGCGGCCTGCATGTGATCTTTAACATCACGGGCAACTCTACGATCGACGACCTGCACCTGCTCGAGGACGGCACCGCCATCATCAAGGGCGCCCAGGGCGCCTCGGGCGTGTCGACGTACTCGACCTTCCTCGCCGGCGCCATCCTAGTCATGGTCGCACTCGTGATCGTGCTCAACCTGGTTCGCAGCCGTACCGGCCGTGCCATCATGGCCGTGCGCGATAACAAGATTGCAGCCGAGTCCGTAGGCATCTCCGTCACCGAGTACCGCATGATCGCCTTCGTGGTTTCCGCTGCCCTCGCCGGTGCTGCCGGAGCTCTCTTCGGCGGTAACTTCTCGCAGCTCTCCGCCACCAAGTTCGACTTCAACACGTCCATCCTCATCCTGGTGTTCGTGGTCCTGGGCGGCCTGGGCAACATGCGCGGCTCCGTTATCGCCGCGGCGCTGCTCACGGTGCTCCCCGAGCTGCTCCGTCAGTTCTCGGACTACCGCATGCTCATCTACGCCATCGTGCTGATCCTGGTCATGATCTTTACTAACAACCCGCAGCTCAAGGCGTTCTTCGGTCGCGTCAAGGACCGCTTTGCTTCCAAGAAGGAGGTGGCAGCCGATGTCCAGTAAATTTGAGTTCAACAAGGGCAAGATGGTCCCGTATCCTTCAGGCGCCATCGTTCCCGATCGTGACCTGGGCGAGCGCCCGGCACTCGAGTGCATCCACCTGGGCATTGAGTTCGGTGGCCTTAAGGCAGTCGACGACTTTAGCCTGACTATCGGCAAGACCGAGATCGCCGGTCTGATCGGCCCCAACGGTGCCGGCAAGACCACGGTCTTCAACCTGCTCACCAAGGTGTACCAGCCCACGCACGGCACCATCCTGCTCGACGGCGAGGACACCTCGGGTAAGTCGGTCTATCAGGTCAACCGTATGGGTATTGCTCGTACCTTCCAGAACATTCGCCTGTTCAACACCATGACGGTGGAGGACAACGTTAAGGTCGGCCTGCATAACCAGGAGCGCTACTCCGGTTTTGAGGGCGTGCTGCGCCTGCCGACGTATTGGAAGCACGAGAAGGCCGCCCACGAGCGCGCCATGGAGCTGCTGTCCATTTTTGACATGGAGCACCTGGCAAATGAACAGGCCGGATCGCTGCCTTACGGCGCCCAACGTCGTCTGGAGATCGTCCGCGCGCTTGCCACCAACCCCAAGCTGCTGTTGCTCGACGAACCTGCCGCCGGCATGAACCCGTCCGAGACCGCAGAGCTCATGGCGAACATCGTCAAGATTCGCGACACCTTCGGCATCGCCATCATGCTTATCGAGCATGATATGTCGCTCGTTATGAACATCTGCGAGGGCATCTGCGTGCTTAACTTTGGTAAGGTCATCGCCAAGGGCACGGCAGAGGAAATCCAGAACAACGACGCCGTTATCGAGGCATATCTGGGTAAGCAGGATAAGGGGGAGAACTAAATGGCAGAGCCGATGCTTTCCGTCTACAACATCAACGTCTGGTACGGCGCCATCCACGCCATCAAGGACATCTCCTTTAACGTTAACGAGGGCGAGATCGTGGCCTTGATTGGTGCCAACGGTGCCGGCAAGTCCACAACGCTCAAGACCGTCTCGGGCCTGCTGCGCTCCAAGACTGGCTCCATCAAGTTTTTGGGCGAGGATATTACCCATACACCTGCTGACAAGCTTGTCGGCAAGGGCCTAGCCCAGGTTCCCGAGGGTCGTCGCGCCTTTTTGCAGATGACGGTCGAGGAGAACCTGGAAATGGGCGCCTATACGCAGCCCAAGTCCACGGTGGCTCCGGGCCTCGAGCGCGTCTACGAGCAGTTTCCGCGCCTGAAGGAGCGCCGTCGCCAGGTCGCCGGCACCCTTTCGGGCGGCGAGCAGCAGATGCTCGTTATGGGCCGCGCCCTTATGAGTAACCCTAAGCTGCTCATGCTCGATGAGCCCTCTATGGGCTTGGCACCGATTCTGATTGAGCAGATCTTCCAAATTGTCGAGGATCTGCATAAGGCCGGAACCACGGTGCTCCTGGTCGAGCAAAATGCGCAGATGGCGCTTTCCATCGCCACACGCGGCTACGTGCTCGAGACCGGCAAGATCACCATGACCGGCACCGGCCAAGAGCTGCTGCACGACGACAACGTGCGTAAAGCCTACCTGGGCGGATAGGCGGTTCCGCCGTTCTACCGAACGGCGGACCAGTCGACGCTGCGCGGGCGCCAGAGCGACAACTTGTCATTCAAAGAGGGCAGCATGACCAGAAGGTCTATGCCGCCCTCTTTTCATGCCAATTTGTTCGCTCTGGCGCCCGCTCGCTGTCGGTCCTCTGCCTGCGGCGTTACTTTGGTTCTGCCCCCTTTATGTTGCGGTGGAATAGGGACTAAATGGGAGCCTCAGAGGCCAAAACAGTCCCTATTCCACCGCAACTTCATGGGGGCGTGCGACAATGCCCATCGGAAAACGTTTGTCATCTGGGGGTCTATCTATGCTGTACGAGTTTTGTGCCGAGAACTTTGAGCGAGTGCCGGCGGCTATCGATGCCGGTGCAAGGCGTATCGAACTTTGTGACAACCTTGTCGTCGGTGGTACTACGCCCTCGGCTGGCGTTATCAGCGCTACGGTCAGCTATGCTCACGAGCATGACGCGCGAGTGATGTGCATGATCCGTCCGCGTGGCGGCGACTTTCACTACAACCAGGACGAGCTGCGCATGATGGAGATGGACCTGGGCCTTGCCGTGAGTGCGGGCGTCGACGGCTTGGTCTTTGGCTGCTGCAAACCCTGCGCTGGCGGATGGGCACTCGATGAGCTTACACTCGGCGCCCTCGTGATGGCTGCGGGCTGCGCGACCGAGGAGTGCAAGCGTGAGCCCATCGACATCACCTTCCACATGGCCTTTGATCAGCTCTCGCTCGAGGCTCAGCTCGATGCCGTCGACACACTCGCCGACTGCGGCATCACACGCATCCTGACGCACGGCGGTGCCGCCGGCACGCCGATCGAGGACAATCTGGAGCACCTATCGCGTCTTGTCGAATATGCGGCCGACCGCCTGACCATCCTTCCCGGCGGCGGCATTTCCACGGCCAACCGTGATGCCGTTGCGGCAGCACTTGGCGTCTCCGAGCTCCATGGCACCAAGATCGTGCCGCTGGAGGCGTAACCCGTGGCGCTGGTATTTGACGTTCAGCAGGCGAACGGTAAGCCCGACGACAACCGACGCCCCGGCGCCGCGTGCCCCTTTTGCGATACAGAAGGGCTCACCGACATCATTCGCCGTGATGGCGATTGCATATGGCTCGAGAACAAGTTCAAGACCTTGCGCGCCACCCGTCAAACCGTGCTGATTGAATCGGCCGATCACAATGCCGACCTGGTGACCTATGAGCCGGATGAACTCCACCATGTGATGAGGTTTGCCCTGGGTTGCTGGCAGCAGATGATCGATTCACAGCAGTATCGAAGTGTGCTCATGTACAAGAACAAGGGTCCGCTCTCGGGCGGCAGCCTCGTTCATCCGCATATGCAGATTGTGGGTTTGGAGCAGGAAGACGGCTATGCTTCGCTGACTTCCGCCAATTTCGAAGGCATCAATGTCTGGCAACAGGGGAGAATCTCGGTCAACATCTCAATCGAACCGATCATGGGGTTCTTTGAGATTAACGTTTCAGCCCCGCAAGGAATCGCCGCTAGCGATGACACAAGAGACCAAGCCGAGGCGGATCTCTTCGCCGATGCGATCCAGGTAGCTCTGCGCTATATCCTGAACGAGCACCACGGTGGTCGCGCGGAGTCGTACAACTTGTTCTTCTACCACATAGACGGCCGGACCATTGCCAAGGCGCTGCCACGTTGGGTGGTATCGCCCTACTTTGTGGGCTATCGTCTGGCCCAGGTCAATGCTGAGACCACGCTCGATATCGATGCTGAGTGCCTGCGTGCGCATCTGGAAACGCTCGTATAGCAAGACTGACACCCGCGTAATGCGGACGGTCTAGCGTGCCATGGCGTTGCGGCCGGCCTCGACACGCTTGCGCTGAGCGGCGCGCTCCTCGCCGGTCAGACGCTCAAAGAGGTGCCCGATAAGCGAGGCGAGCACCTGCTGAAACAACGTTCCGCACATGACGGGAAACACGACTTCGCCCGGAAAGTATTGCGTGGCGATGACGGCGCCCGAAGAGATGTTACGCATGCCGCAGGTAAAGCACATGGTAGTCGTCTCGCTATATGGCAGATGCAGCGCACGGGCGACCAGAAAACCGACGACAAAGCCGCTGATGGCGAAGGTCAAAATAAAGAGAGCGACTTCCAGGCGCACCGCGTTCATGTGCAGCACGTATTCGCTCATGGCGGTGGAGTTGGAGGCGATAACGCCCATCATCATGAACTTGCAGGCGGGCGAGAGCGCGGGGGAGAGCTTCTCGTGTCCCCATCCACGCGTGAGCTCGTTGATCATGATGCCGAGCACGGCGGGGATGGCGATCATAAAGGCCATGTCCTGCATCATGCTCGGCACATCGATCGAGACGGTGGCACCCAGCAAGAGCTTCAGCGTGAGCGGAATCGTCACAGGCGAGATAACCGAGGACGTCAGGATAATGGTGAGCGCGAGCGGGCCGTTGCCGCCGAACATGCTAATCCACATAAAGGCAGTGACCGCCACGGGTACGCTGTACTCGAGCACGATGCCGCAGACAAGGTTGGGATTGGAGCCAAAGAACAGCGATCCCATGGCATAGGCTGCTATGGGAATGAGCACCGCCGAGACGAGCAGCGCCAAAATCAGGTGCAGCGGACGGCGGAACACCTCAGCTACCTGGTGGAAGGTGTTGCTGAGCGCACCTTGGAACGTCATAAAGGCGAAGAGGGCGGGAACGATGGGTTTGAGTACGCCGATCTGATGGGGAAAGAGCACGCCGAGCGCCACGCAAATCGGAACGATGACCTGCATATGCCCCGCGAGGAACTTTCCCAGTCCAGCCCATTGCTTCATATGCCCCGTGACTCCCTTTATCCGCGAACTCGTTTGTATGGATATGCTAGACGCTCGTATGTGTCTGTGCGGCTGAAACGCTCGATTATTTCGAGGGTATTACCGTCATCGTTTACCGAAACCGCGGCGCGCTGCGAGGTTCTGCGTCCGTGCCGCACGGTATAATAAATCCGTTCAACAGATCTGCCTGCCGAAGCGGGCATACACAGAGGACTCATCGCTATGAACCGTGAGAGGTATCGCGGCGACCTGCCCCTATCGGGGGTGGGCGCC
>CABUWA010000109.1 GCA_902495085.1 uncultured Collinsella sp.
ATGGCGGTGCGGTACTGACGCACCAGTACGATCTTGCCGCTCTCGGTCAGTGCCACAACGGCCGCCGCACCCGGATGGCGAACGATATCGCGGGCGCTGCGGTGACCGTTGGGCAGCTCAACCTCAAGACGGTGGACGTCGAGGATCTTGCCCTTCCAGGCGCACTCCTCCGAAAGAATCTTCTCGTGCAGCTCGGCATCGTGCGGGTCGTCGTCGCCCAGCACCAGCGCCGGCTCGTCAGCGACCTCGCCACCAGGCTCGCCCTCGGCGTGCCCATACATGCGGCTGTCCTCTTAGACGATCTGCGCATCCACGAGCTCTTCGTTCTTCTCGTCCATCCGTCTCATCCCTCTCGGACTTTAGGCATCCCAGGCGTCACGGCCGCGCAGCGCACGCAGACCGATGTCATGACGCAGGGTCTTGCCCTCAAAATCAATCTTCTCGCAGGCCTCGTAGGCAAGGTTGCGAGCGTTCTCAAACGTGTCGCCCAGCGCGGTCACGGCAAGCACTCGGCCACCGTTGGTCACGAGCTGACCGTCCACCACGGCGGTGCCGGCATGGTACACGGTCACGTTCTCCATGGCCTCGGCGTCAGCGATGCCGGTGATGACTTTACCCTTCTCGTAGCTGCCGGGGTAGCCCGCGCTCGTCAGGACAACAGCCACAGCCCACTCGTCACGCCAGTCGAGTTCAATCTGATCGAGCTCACAGTTGGCACAAGCCAGCATGACCTCGACCAGGTCGTTCTTGAGGCGCGGCAGCACGACCTGCGTCTCGGGGTCGCCAAAGCGGGCGTTGAACTCCAGCACCTTGGGGCCGGCGGGGGTGAGCATAAAGCCGCCGTACAGGCAGCCGCGGTAGTCGATGCCCTCGGCGGCGAGCTCGGCCACGGTCTGCTCCATGACCTTCACCATGGTGGCGTGCTCCTCGTCGGTCACGATGGGCACCGGGCTGTAGACGCCCATGCCGCCGGTGTTGGGGCCAAGGTCGCCCTCGAGTGCACGCTTGTGATCCTGCGAGGTGGCCATAGGACGCACGGTCTTGCCGTCGGTAAAGGCCAGCAGCGAGCACTCGGGGCCAACCAGCATTTCCTCAATGACCACGGTATTGCCGGCATCGCCAAAGGTGCCGCCAAAGCACTCGCGCACGGCCTCCTCGGCCTGCTCGAGCTCGGTCGCCACGATAACGCCCTTGCCTGCAGCCAGGCCGTCAGCCTTCACGACCAGCGGTGCGCCCTGCTCGCGCACGTAGGCGAGAGCCGAAGCCTCGTCGGTAAACGAACCATAAGCTGCCGTCGGAATGCCCGCACGCTCCATGAGCTGCTTGGAGAACAGCTTGGAGCCCTCCATCTGAGCGCCCTCGGCACCCGGGCCAAAGCAGGGAATACCCGCCGCGCGCACGGCATCGGCTACGCCCGCCACGAGCGGAGCCTCAGGGCCAATCACCACGAGTCCGCATCCGTGGCTCTGGGCAAACGCCGCCACGGCCGCAGGATCGCAATCGTCGAGAACCACGTTCTCGCCGCAACTCGCGGTGCCGCCGTTACCCGGCGCAATGTAGAGCTTGCCGGCGCGCGGTGATGCTGCGAGCTTTGCTGCCAGAGCATGCTCGCGGCCGCCGCTGCCCAACAACAGGATGTCGATGGTTTGAGTGTCCGCCTTCAAGGGTGCCTCCTCTATGGATTAACGGCCCGCTCCGCGCGAGCCCTTTGCAAGCAAATATACCCCTCGGCCGCCCGTCCGGGCTGCAAAGGGGTATATCGCAATAACCAAATAGTCCCGATTACTTCCAGAATCGGTTGATGATCTGCTCGCGACCGGCGCCGACGCCAATGAACGTCACGCGGGTGTGTGCCAGATCCTCGATAAACGCCACGTAGTCCTGAGCCTCCTGCGGCAGCTCGTCAAAGCTGCGGCAACCGGTGATGTCGCACTTCCAGCCAGGGAGCTCCTCGTAGATGGGCTTGGCATGCTCAAAGCGCACCTGATGCTCGGGCACGCTGGTGTAGCGCTCGCCATCGACGTCGTAGGCCACGCACACCTTGATGGTGTCGAAGGCCGAAAGCACGTCGAGCTTGGTCACGGCGATGTCGGTGAGGCCGTTGACGCGCGAGGCATAGTTGGCGATAGGGCCGTCAAACCAGCCGCAACGACGACGGCGACCGGTGGTCACGCCGTACTCATAGCCCTCCTCGGTCAGCGTGTGGCCAGCCTCGGACTCATAGGAAAGCTCGGTGGGCATGGGGCCCGAACCGACGCGGGTGATGTAGGCCTTCATGACGCCCAGCACGCGATCGACGTTCTTCATGCCGACGCCGGAGCCGGTAATGGCGCCGCCGGCGGTGCAGTTGGAAGACGTCACGTACGGATAAGTGCCGTGGTCGATGTCGAGCAGCGTCGCCTGGGCGCCCTCAAACAGAAGGTCCTTGCCCTCATCGATCATGTTGTTGAGCAGCAGGCTCGTCTCGGTGATGTAGGGACGCAGGCGCTCGGCCATCGGCAGGTACTCGTCGCAAATCTGATCCACGGTGTAGGTGGGCAGGTTGTAGATGAGCTCGAGCTCGGGGTTCACGCGGGCGAGAGCGGTCTCCAACTTGTCGCGGAACAGCGTCTCGTCCAGCATGTCCTGCATGCGCAGGCCAATGCGGGCCATCTTGTCCTGATAGCACGGACCGATGCCGCGCTTAGTGGTACCGATGTTCTTCTTGCCGAGCTTCTGCTCAAAGGCGCCGTCCAGATCAATGTGGTACGGCATGATGACATGCGCGTTGCCGCTAATCTTGAGGTTCTTGGTGGTGATGCCGTCGGCCTCGAACATGTCGATCTCCTCAAGGACAACCTTGGGGTTGACGACGCAGCCGTTACCGATCACCGACACGTGGTCGGAATACATGATGCCGGAAGGCACCTGGTGCAGGCCGTACTTCTTGCCGTTGACGACGATGGTGTGACCGGCATTGTTGCCGCCCGAGTAGCGCACGACGGCATCGAAGTCGCCGGCGACCAGGTCGCAAATCTTACCCTTGCCCTCATCGCCCCACTGGGCACCGACCAAAACGGTTGACGGCATGTTTACTCCTTACATTCATGGACTGTCTACGCGCCACGCCGGCACGCAGAAGCACAAAACATTCTCAGTATACCCGTGCAACGGGCGCCTGTCCTACTCCTCGGCATGTGCCCCATCAAGCTCATAGAACTTGGTGGATGCCGGCAGGAACATCAGGTCGACGTCGCCGATCGGGCCCGAACGGTTCTTGGCCACGACGATACGCGTAACGCCCTCGTCGGGTCGATCGTCGCGCGAGGCCTCGGCCTCGTCGGCGGAGCGGTCCAAGAACATAACGATATCGGCGTCTTGCTCGATGGAGCCCGATTCACGAAGGTCGGAAAGCTGCGGGCGCTTGCCGGTACGGGATTCGACCTGACGCGAGAGCTGCGACAGCGCGATGAGCGGGATCTTGAGCTCCTTGGCCATGATCTTAAGACCACGCGACATCTCCGAAACCTCGACGGTACGGCTCTCGGAGCGGCGTCCAGGCGGAGGACTCACCAGCTGCAGGTAGTCCAGGATGATGATTGCCTTCTCCTTGTTATGGAGCATACGGCGGCTCTTGGCGCGAATCTCGGTCACTGTGGTGCCGGGCGTATCGTCAATCAGAATATCGAGCTTGGACAAGGTCTGCGTGGCCTCGTTGATATTGGCCCACTGCTCGGGGCTAATGCGGCCCATGCGGAAGTCACTGATCGAGATCATGGCGTAGGCACAAATCAGACGCTGGGCAATTTCCTTGCCCGACATCTCCAGCGAGAAGAAGCCGACGGTATAGCCAGCAGCGGCGGCGTTGAGCGCCAGGTTCAGAGCGAACGACGTCTTACCTACAGCAGGACGGGCGCCGATAATGATGAGCTGGCCCTCGCGGAAGCCCATGAGCATACGGTCGAGTGACGGAAAGCCCGTGGGCACGCCTGCCGCCTGACCACCGGCCTGGCACACTTCCTCGGCCTCGTTATAGGCCTCGACCATAAACTCGGTCAGCGTCTTGTAGCTCGACTTGACCTCGCGTGCCGTGACCTTGAGCAGCTTACTCTCGGCCAGCTCGACAACCTCTTTGGTGTCGGTGGGGGCGTTATATGCCAGCGCGTTGATCTCGTTGGTGGCGCCGATCAGCTCACGCAGCATCGAATCACGGCGAACGATGGCGGCATGGTGCTGCCAGTTGACGAGCGACAGGGTCTGACCCATCAACTCCAAAATGTATGCCTCGCCGCCCACGGCATCGAGCTTGTTGATGCTTCGCAGGTAATCGATCAGCGAGATGGAGTCGATGGGAATGCGGCTGTTGTACATATCGACCATCGCGGTATAGATGGTCTTATGAATGGGCCGGTAGAAGTCATCGGGCTGCAGCTCGACCTGGGCCTCCTCGACCACCTCGGGCGATAGCAGCATAGCGGCCAGTACATTGGCCTCTGCATCTTGGTTTTGGGGAAGACCCAACTTTGAGCCGCGGTCCTCAACCGTTAGCCCGGTCTCCCTATCGTCATATGCCATGAGCATCCTCATTCATATCGCTTGCGAGCATCCATAGTATCAGCCACGGTCCAAAAACGGACCGCGCGCCGCCAATCATCACCGAACCAAACGGATGAACGGTCCTGTATATAGGACTTCGACGCAACGTTCACCATGACACTCACTCAGCGCAAAAAAATAAAAGGGCGCCCTGGTTTCCCAGAGCGCCCTTCTTAGAACAAGATTGTTGCGTTGCAGCAAATGCTACTCGGCAGCAGCCTCAGTCTCGACCTCGGCGGTCTCGGCCTCGGCGACCTCAGCGGCCTCCTCGACCTCAGCCTCGGCAGCGAGCTCCTCGGCGGTAACGCCGACGAGAACGACAACCTCGGCCTTGATCTCGCGGTACAGCGAGATGGCAACGGTGTGGGCACCGGCAACCTTGATGGGCTTACCGAGCTCGACGCGCTTGCGGTCGATGTCCATACCGAGCTGAGCCTTGATGGCGTCAGCGATCATAGCGGCGGTAACGGAGCCAAAGAGGATGCCCTCGTCGCCGACCTTGACGTCAACGGTGACCGTCTTGCCCTCGAAGGCAGCCTTGGTCTCGTTGGCGGTAGCCAGACGGACGGCCTCGCGCTTGGCGATGTTGTTGCGACGCTCGTCAAGCTGCTTGAGGTTGCCCTTGGTGGCGGCAACAGCGAGCTTCTTGGGGAACAGGAAGTTCTCAGCGTAACCCTGAGCGACCTCTACGACGTCACCCTCGCCGCCCTTGCCCTTGATCTCATCGAGAAGAATAACCTTCATGATGCGTCTCCCTTCTTAGCCGCGGTCGCGGTTGCCACGAGAGGAAACCACGGGGACGGTGTACGGCAGGAGAGCCATCTCGCGGGCGCGCTTGATGGCGTTGGCGATGTCATGCTGATGCTGCGTGCAAGCGCCAGTGACGCGACGGGGCTTGATCTTGCCACGATCGGTCATGTACTTACGGAGAAGCTGAGTATCCTTATAGTCGATGAACTCAGTGTTCTCCTTGCAGAACTGGCAGTACTTACGACGCGGCTGACGTGCAGAAAAATCATTAGCCATGTCAAAATACCTTTCATTTGGCAACTTCGGCGAACCGAAGCCGCCTCTCACTCAAAAATAGGTGAACACCCTTAGAACGGGATGTCCTCATCGTAGACGTCGACCGCGGGCGGCGTGGCCACCGGTGCGGCAGGACGTGCTGCGGGCGCGGGAGCTGCGGGGGCGTAACCGCCCTGATCGTAGCCACCCTGGCCACCACGGGAGCTCATAAACTCGATCTCATCGACGATGACCTCAAGCTTGCTCCGGCGCTGGCCGTCGCGCTCCCAAGAGCTGTAGCGCAGCTTGCCCTCGATCGCGACCTTGTTTCCCTTTGCCAGGAAACGGCTCACGGCCTCGGCGCGGGTGCCGAACATGGTGCAGTCGACAAAGTTGGGATAGTCCTCCCACTCGCCAGTCTGCGCGTTACGGCGACGATCGTTCACGGCGACGCCAAAGGACAGAACCTGGGTTCCGCCGGCGGTGGCGCGCAGCTCGGGATCGCGGGTGAGGTTACCGGTGATGTTCACTCGATTGATGCTCATAACTCACTACTTCCTCTTGGGGCACAAGCCCAGTCCAAAACGACAGTCTTACTCCTGGTCGTCGCGACGGACGATCATGTGGCGGACCACAGCGTCGGTGATGCGCAGGACGCGATCAAGCTCGGCGATCTGGGTAGGATCTGCGTGGAAGTTGATGAGGGTGTAGTCACCATCGGTGAGGTCGTTGATCTCGTAGGCGAGCTTGCGCTTGCCCCACTCGTCAACGGAGTCGACCTTGCCAGCGCCCTCAGCGATCGTGGTATCGATACGCTTCATAACAGCGAGACGAGTCTCGGGGTCGAGCGACGGGTCAACAAAGAACAGCAGTTCATAAGCCTTCATATTGTCACCTCCTCTGGGCAAATGTGGCTTCAGGTCGTGAAGGTGCGCCTGAAGCAGGAAAAGACTTGGTAATAATATCTTTCAACCTCCCAGGC
>CABUWA010000110.1 GCA_902495085.1 uncultured Collinsella sp.
CGATAACTTATATATCAACGCAATAAACCCGAGCGCGAGGGCGTTTGGGTTTATTATTGAAGCGTATGTAACCTGGCGGCGCCACACCGCCTGTTAGTAGGGAGACACATGAACGTTCTGGTCGTCAACGCAGGATCTTCGACCCTTAAGTATCAGGTCATCGATACCAAGTCCCACAAGGTGTCCGCAAAGGGCTCCTGCGAGCGCGTCTGCTTTACCGGCGGCACCTTCACCCACGCTGCCAACGGCTCCAAGAAGGTGACTGAGAACATCGAGTTCCCCGACCACAAGGTCGCCATCGAGGTCGTCCTGAAGGACCTCGAGGCCAACGGCGTCAAGATCGAGGGTATCGGCCACCGCATCGTTCAGGGCGGTTGGTACTTTGGCGATTCCTCCCTCGTCGACGAGGACGTCCTCGCCAAGATTCGCGAGGTCGCCCCGCTGGCGCCGCTGCACAACAACCCCGAGGCCAACGTTATCGAGTTCTGCCTGGAGCAGTATCCCGATCTGCCCAACGTTACGGTCTACGACACCGCTTTCCACTTCAACATGCCCGAGGTCGCCAAGACCTACGCCCTTCCCAAGGATGTTTGCGACAAGCTGCACATCCGTAAGTACGGCGCCCACGGCACCAGCTATCGTTACATCTCCAAAAAGGTCGCCGAGATGACCAACGGCGAGGCCCGCAAGGTTGTCGTGTGCCACATCGGCTCCGGTGCCTCCCTGTGCGCCATCGAGGACGGCAAGTGCATGGATACCACTATGGGCCTCACCCCGCTCGACGGTGTCATGATGGGCACCCGCTGCGGCTCCATCGACCCGGCTACCGTGTGCTACCTACAGCGCGAGGGCGGCTACACCTTCGACGAGGTCGACGAGATGATGAACAAGAAGTCCGGCCTTTTGGCTGTGACCGGCGGCAAGACCAACGACTGCCGCAACGTCGAGGAGCTCGCCGCCGCTGGTGACCCTGATGCTCAGCTCGCGTTCGACATGTTTGTCTACAAGATTGCCGCCAAGGCTGCCGAGATGGCTACTTCTATGTGCGGTATGGACACCCTGGTCTTTACTGCCGGCATCGGCGAGCACGCTCCGGCGGTCCGCGCCGGCGTTGCCGACCGCCTGGCCTTTATGGGCGTCAAGATGGATCATGCCCGCAACGCCCTGCGTGGTGACGGCGCTTGGTGCCTGTCTGCCAAGGATTCCAAGGTCAAGATCTTCGTCATCCCCACGGACGAGGAGTTCATGATCGCTTCCGACGTCGAGCGCATCGTCAACGGCAAGTAATTGCAAGAGGGGAGGGGCTGGGCGACCGAGCGCCGTTCGGCCCCTCTTTTGTGCTCGTTGGGCGATATGCTTGATAGCTATTTATCAAGTTGTGATAACTTCTTATTAAAATGCGGCCGCCTTAAGGGGTCTGCGTCGACCTTATTGCACTGCAAAGGAGTCTCATGAACGTACTTGTTGTCAACGCCGGCAGCTCAAGCCTTAAATATCAGCTTTTGGATACCGATACCCGAGAGGTTTTCGCCAAGGGCAACTGCGAACGTATCGGTTCGGACATGGGCATCTTTGGCCACTCCGAGAACGGTGGCGCCAAGCAGACCGAGGAGGTCCCTTTCCCCGATCATCGCTCTGCTATCGCTCGCGTGCTCGAGGAGCTCGAGAAGACCGACCTTACGATTGATGGCATTGGCCATCGTATCGTTCAGGGCGGCTGGCACTTCGATGATTCCGCAGTTGTCGACGACGAGGTCATGGCCAAGATTCTTGAGGTGGCACCGCTTGCTCCGCTGCACAACTACGGCGAGGCCGCAGCAATCGAGTATTGCCGCGAGAAGTATCCGGAGCTGCCCAACGTCGCCGTCTTCGACACCTCGTTCCACATGACCATGCCCGAGGTCGCCTACACCTACGCGCTGCCCAAGGACGTGTGCGACAAGTACCACGTGCGCAAGTACGGCGCCCACGGTACGAGCCACCGCTACGAGTGGATGATGGCTAAGGAGATCCTGGGCTCGCGCTGCCACCGTCTGCTTTCGTGCCATCTGGGCAACGGTGCTTCGCTTGCCGCCATTGAGGACGGCGTGTGCCGCGACACCACGATGGGCCTCACGCCGCTTGACGGTCTGATGATGGGAACCCGCTGCGGTTCCATCGACCCGGCCACCGTGTGCTACCTGCAGCGTGAGGGCGGCTACAGCTACCAGGAAGTCGACGACATGATGAACAAGCAGTCCGGTCTGCTTGCCATCTCGGGCATCTCCAACGATGCCCGTGACATCCGTACGCGCGCCTCCGAGGGTGACGAGCGCTGCCTGCTCGCCTTCGATATGTTCGCCTACAAGGCTATGCAGCAGGCCGGCTCCATGATCGCTTCCATGGCGGGCGTGGATACCATCACCTTTACCGCCGGCATCGGCGAGAACGACTGGTCGATCCGCAAGGCCTTCTGCGACTGCTTTGAGTGGCTGGGCGTGCGTATCGACAACAACAAGAACCGCGAGGCCGTGGGCAACGGCCCGCAGGTCATCAGCGCCGCCGGTTCCGCCGTCACGGTCATGGTCATCCCCACCGACGAGGAATACATGATCGCCCACGACGTCGAGCGCCTGACCAAGAACAACTAACGCGCGCATTTGCAAGTAAACGAAAGGCCTCCAGAGCAACAGCTCCGGAGGCCTTTTTACTAGCAGGCGGAAATTTCAGTCCCGAGGGGATATGTACGCTACTCAGCCATCTGAGCCTGGACGGCGGTGATGGCTACGACACCCACGATGTCGTCGGCAGAGCAGCCGCGCGAAAGGTCGTTGACCGGCTTGGCGATGCCCTGCAGGATGGGGCCGTAGGCGTCGGCGCCGGCGAAGCGCTGGACCAGCTTGTAGCCGATGTTGCCGGCCTCGAGGTCGGGGAATACGAGCACGTTGGCCTTGCCGGCGACAGAGGAGCCGGGAGCCTTGAGCTGGGCGACGGTGGGGACGATAGCGGCGTCGAGCTGCAGGTCGCCGTCGATGGCGAGCTTGGGAGCCTTCTCCTTGCAGAACTTCACGGCCTCCTGGACCTTCTTGGCGACCTCGCCGCCAGCGGAGCCCATGGTGGAGTAGGAGAGCATGGCCACGTGCGGCTCAACGTTGCCCATGAAGGTGGACCAGGAGTGAGCGGAGGCGATGGCGATCTCGGAGAGCTCGTCGGAGGACGGGTTGATGTTGAGGCCACAGTCGGCGAAGATCAGCGTGCCGTCGGTGCCGAACTGCGGGGTGTCGGTGCACATCACGAAGAAGGCCGAGACCAGCTTGGTGCCCGGGGCGGTCTTGAGGATCTGAAGCGCGGGGCGCAGGGTGTCGGCGGTGGAGTGGCAGGCGCCGGAGACCAGGCCGTCGGCATCGCCCATCTTGACCATCATGGTGCCAAAGTAGGTGGCGTCCATCACCTGGGCGCGAGCCTGCTCGATGGTAACGCCCTTCTTGGCGCGGAGCTCGGCAAACTTCTGCGCGTACTCCTCGTGCTTCTCGGCATTGCGCGGGTCGATGACGGTAGCGCCGGGAACGTTGATCTCGTCGGGGTTGCCCAGGATGACGATCTTTGCCAGGCCCTCCTCGATGATCTTGGTGGCCGCGACGATGGTGCGCGGATCCTCGCCCTCGGGAAGGACGATCGTCTTAAGGTCGGCCTTGGCGGCAGACTTCATTCGGTTAAGGAAATCGCTCATGTTACTCCTTACAAGCGTTTCACTAAGCTCCAGGCGCCCGGCTGTTCACGAATAAACCCGCTGCTAGCGGGTTTACCTTTCAATTATGTACGCCGCGGTGCTTGAGCTTTCCTTGTGTGGCAAGCTCATTATAGGACGCATTAGCGCTATAATCGCTCTGATAAATGTGTCTCGAAGAATGTTCGAGAAAAGCCCTGCTAACGAGCCCGTGGCTTTTGACAAGGAGTATCGATGCAGATTACCTCAGGCCTGCCTGAAGGCTTTAACGCCGGCGCGTACGACATGATTGTCGTCGGTGCTGGATATGCCGGTGCCGTTTGCGCCCGCCGTCTTGCCGAGACCATCGGCTATCGTGTTGCCGTTTTGGAGCGCCGTAGCCACATTGCGGGCAATGCCTATGACTGCACTGACGAGGCCGGAATCCTGATCCACGAGTACGGTCCGCATATCTATCACACCTTTAACGAGCGCGTGCACAATTTCCTGTCGCGCTTTACCAAGTGGACGGATTATCAGCACAAGGTGCTCGCCAACATCAACGGTACCCTTATGCCCGTGCCCTTCAACCATGCGAGTCTCAAGCTCGCCTTTGGTGACGAGCGCGGCGAGGAGCTGTATCAGAAGCTCGTGGAGACCTTTGGCAAGGATGTCAAGGTGCCCATTATGGAGCTTCGTAAGAAGAACGACCCCGACTTGGCCGAGGTCGCCGATTACGTCTACGAGAACGTCTTTTTGCATTACACCATGAAGCAGTGGGGCCAGACGCCCGATCAGATCGACCCCTCGATCACCGGCCGCGTTCCCGTCTTTGTGGGCGATGATGACCGCTACTTCCCGCAAGCTCCCTTCCAGGGCATGCCGCAGGAGGGCTACACGGCGCTCTTTGAGCACATGCTCGACCACGACCTGATCGACGTGTTCTGCGACGTGGACGCCCGCGACCTCTTCGAGATCGACGAGACCACCGTCAAGATCGACGGCAAGGTCTACGGCGGCGAGATTGTCTATACCGGTCCTCTCGATGAGCTGTTCAACCTCGACTTGGGTGCGTTGCCGTACCGCACGCTCGATATGAAGTTCGAGACGCTCGATATGGACCAGTTCCAGCCCGTGGGCACCGTCAACTACACCACGAGCGAGGACTACACACGTATCACCGAGTTCAAGAACATGACCGGTCAGGTCCTGCCCGGCAAGACCACCATCATGAAGGAGTACTCCAAGGCCTATACGCCCGGCTCGGGCGAGACGCCGTACTACGCCATTCTTGAGCCCGAGAACCGTGAGCTCTATGAGCGCTATCTTGAGCGCGTCCAGAACCTGACGAACTTCCACCCGGTGGGTCGTCTGGCCGAGTATCGTTACTACGATATGGACGCCGTGACCAATTCTGCCCTCGATCTTTCGGATGAGATTATCGCCTGCCATGCATAAAGTCATAACATTCGGTATTCCCTCGTATAACGCCGCCAAGGACATGGACCATTGCATCACCTCCATCTTGGAGGGGAGCAATTACGCCACCGATATCGAGATTATCGTGGTGGACGACGGCTCCAAGGACGAGACGGCCGCCAAGGCCGACGAGTGGGAGGCCCGTTATCCTGGAATCATCCGCGCGGTGCACCAGGAGAATGGCGGTCACGGTATTGCCGTCCTTTCGGGTCTGCGCGAGGCGCAGGGCACCTACTACAAGGTTGTCGACTCGGACGACTGGCTTGACGGCGCTGCCCTTTCGACCATGCTGTCGATTCTGCGTGGCTTTGAGGAGCGCGACCAGCGCGTTGACCTGTTTATCTCGAACTACGTGTACGAGAAGGTTTACGAGGGCACGCATACCGCTATTGGCTACAAATTTGCCCTACCGCGCAAAAAGATCTTTTCCTGGGATCAGATCGGTCATTTCCGCCTGGACCAGAACCTACTCATGCACAGCCTGTGCTATCGCACGGATGTGCTGCGCGAGTCCAACCTTCCCATGCCGCCGCACACGTTCTATGTGGACAACATCTACGCCTACGTGCCACTGCCGCGTTGCAAGACCATGTACTACGCCGACATCGACCTCTACCGCTACTTTATCGGTCGCGAAGGTCAGAGCGTCAACGAGGCAACGATGGTCAAGCGTCTGGACCAGCAGTTCCGTGTTACGCGTATCATGATGGAGTCGTACCACCTGTACAGCGATGTCGAGTCGTCGCGCCTGCGTTCGTACATGATGGGCTACTTCACCATGATGATGGCGATCTGCTCGGTGCTCACCAAGCTTTCCGAGGAAGATTGCGCCGACGAGCGCCTAAAGACGCTGTGGAATGATTTGAAGGCCTACGACGAGCGCATGTATCGTCGTGCCCGCTACGGCGTGGTCGGGTTCTTCACCAATCTGCGCGGACGGGCCGGAGACAAAACCACACTCGGCCTATACCGTCTTGCCTCAAAGATCTTCAAATTCAACTAGCTGCTGAGTAATCGCTGCTGATAGGTTGACTGGGCCCCTTGGCCTTTAGTTTGTTACTGCGAACAGTCCTGCTCGCACGGAAAGCACATTAAGTGCTTTCCGGCTCGTGCGGAACTTGTATCAAACTAAAGGCCAAGGGGCCTCTGCTATAAATCGATTGTCAGATAGGTGAATTTGAAGATCTTCGACGTGCGGTACACAGGGGCCTGGGCTGAAAAAATTTTAGTTGGTAGTCGGTCGGAGACGGGCGGGCGTTACGTTTGTCGCGAGTTCCGCATGCAAAGAAGGCCACTTAATGTGGCCTTCGTCTTGCATAGGACTGTAGAGCAGCAAACGTAACGC
>CABUWA010000111.1 GCA_902495085.1 uncultured Collinsella sp.
CCGCCCTCGGGAAGCGTGGCCTCGGCAGAGCACATGCCCTTCACGGCCTGGTAGATGTTCTGGTCGAGCGGGTAGCCGCCGTTGGTGGTGATGGCAATCTCGCACTCAACGGGCTCAACGCCGGCAAGGCTCTTCACGAACTCGCAGCCAGCCTCGTGCGCCTTGTGGATATCGCCGGCAAAGGAGCCGATGACCTCGTGCTTGCCGTTGAGCACCACGTTAAGCACAAAGGCAAGGTGAGCCATCTCGGCAGCGGCAAACATGTCCTCGCTCACGTGGTTGTGGCACAGGTTGCCGGCACGCGAATGGGAATCGTTCACAAACTGACCGTTGTGGTTGTACATGATGGTCTTGTAGCTGGCGATGCCAGGCAGGACGGACTTGCGGCTACCAGAGAAACCGGCAAAGAAGTGCGGCTCAATAAAGCCCTCGGCAAGCAGCAGATCGCAATCGGCGGCAATCTTGTTGATGATGCACTCGCCACCGGAAGGCAGGGTGCCGATCTTTTTCATCATGCTGTCGTCAGTCGCGACGTGCATAACGATTTCCTCGTTGGCAACGATCTCCTCGCCGTACTTGTTGACGAGCTCCTCGTGCGTCGAGGGGCGGTGCATACCAGTCGCAACCAGAATACGAACGCGAGCCTCAGGCGCTGCAGTATGGATGTGATGCAGCAGAATAGGCATCGTTACACGCGAAGGAACCGGACGCGTATGGTCGGAGCTAATGATGACAATGTCCTTCTTGCCAGCGCAAAGCTCCTCGAGCGAAGGCGAGCCATAAGGATTGGCAAGCGACTCCTCTACCAGCTCTTCCTGCGATTTTGTAGTCTTAAACTCGTTTTGATGACCTTCCATCACACCCGCGAAGTTCTTATCCTCGAGCTCCAGATGCAACGTCTTGTGGTCAAACGGCAGTTCACATTCAAACAATGACGAGCGCCCTCTTCCTTTTCAACTGACACACTAGATAAACCGTTGGAAGGATACGCCGCTCACCGAAAAACACCACCGTCCACCGACTCATTAACACAACGTTCATATTTGACCCACAACAAAATGGCCGCGATCCCAAACGGGACCGCGGCCGCCTGTCAAAGACACTATAGACAGGATGATTTACGCAGCGCCGAGGCAAACATCTAGTCCGAGACGTACGCACGTAAGCCATTTTGCATAAATTCGTTAATTAATTGCATAAGATGGCGCATGGATTTCTGGCCATAACTGGGTAGTACCCTCCGGAGCGTGCATTTTTGCGAGTATTCAGCATCGCGGGATAAGATTTTGGTGCCAAAAATCTTTCAAAAGGTAGATAGTCCTCATGACTCGACCCATCTGGATAGCATGCGGCGAGAAACCAGCCATATATGATCGTCGCCAAAGCCCAATCGTCGTGCAAAAGCATCAACAAAGGCAGCGAAAGCCGGCTATGGCCTTATGCATCAATCTTTGGCTGCTGAAAACTCCGTTTTTTGCACGTCGCCCCAAGCACCACCCTCACCCAGCGGCTGATCCGCCGAAGACCGGACATCGCAGGGCCCGCCATTAGTCTACTTTTAGGCACACCCCGCAGGACGCAAGAAGCCCTCGCCGCACTCCACGCTATGCGCGAAGCGCGCCTTATTCCCTTCAGCTTTAATCCCAGAAGACCGAGGACGAAGGGGCCCGATGGGTTTCCCTCTGAATGCATTCCGCAGCACGAAGCCCTTTCCAAACGCGCGAAGCGCGCCATTATTCCCCCAGCAGTAATCCACTGAAGACCGGACATCGCAGGGCCCGCCATTAGTTTACTTTTAGGCACACTCCGCAGGACGCAAGAAGCCCTCGCCGCACGAAGTGCGCAGCGAGGGCTTCTTGCATGTCTGAGGACGTGCCTAAAAGTAAACTAATGGCGGGCCCGGACGACTACAGGGCTATCGATTACCCCGTGTTTTGCAGTCCTGCCGAGACGCCGGTCACAGTCGAAAGAATCAGGCTCATGTACTCGGCCTTCTTCTCCTCGGCCATCTCGTCCTGGTTCATACGCACCTCGCGAAGGGCGCGAACCTGGGCGATGGACAGGGCGTCGACATAGGGGTTACGCACGCGAACGGCGCAGCCGAGCACGCGGCGGCGCTGCAGCGGCCACTCGTCACCAACGATGGCAAGGACCCACTTACGCGTGAGCTGCATCTCGGTAAAGACCTTCTCGGACAGATCCTGGCGATCGCCCAGGTGCAGATACATCTTGGCGATGCGCTGATCGGTCTTGGCGATCGACATCTCAATATTGTCGATAAAGGTGCGGAAGAACGGCCACTCCTGGTAGGCAGCCTTAAGCTGGTCCAGATCGCCAAACTGCTCGCAGGCGGTGCCCAGGCCGTACCAAGCGGCCAGGTTAATGCGCGCCTGGCTCCAGCTGAAAATCCACGGAATGGTACGCAGGTCGTCGAGCGACTTGGCACCCAAACCGCGCTTGGCGGGACGCGAGCCGATCGGCAGCAGACCGACCTCGGTCAGCGGCGTCACGGTCGAGAACCACGGTGTAAAGTCCTCGGTGTTCAGCAGGTCCAGATAGCGCTCGTGGCTTGCGGTGTTGAGCTTCTCGGCCATATCCCAGAACTTCTGCGTGGTCTCGGTGTTGGTCTTCTCGACACTCGGGGCCGACTGCAAAAGCGTTGCGGCAGCAACGGACTCAACATGGCGCTGAGCCAGCGTGCGGTTGCCGTAACGGGCAAAGATGACCTCGCCCTGCTCGGTGAGCTTAAAGAAGCAGTTGACCGAACCCTTGGGCTGCGCCAGCACGGCCTTATTGGCCGGGCCGCCACCACGGCCCACGGCACCGCCGCGACCGTGCATGAGCACCAGGTCGATATCGTTCTTCTCGGCCCACTTGGCGATGCGCTCCTGCGCGGAGTGCAGCGCGAGCATGGCCGTGGTAGGACCGGCGTCCTTGGAGGAGTCGGAATAGCCCAGCATGACCTCCATGCGGCGGTTGGTCTGGGCAAGGCGCTTTTGCACCACGGGCAGCGTAAGCATCTGGTCGAGCACGTCGACGCAGCCCTCGAGGTCCTCGAGCTGCTCGAACAGCGGGATCACGTCGAGCTCGGGGACATCCTCCTCGTGTGCAAAGGACAGGTGGGCAAGCTCAAAGACGTCGGCCACATGCTGGGCGCTCTTGGTGAACGAGATGATGTAGCGGTGCGCCATCTTCTTGCCGTAGCGCTTTTGGATGGAGCCGATAGCGCGGAAGGTATCGATGACCTCGCGCGTCATGGGCTGCAGGTCGCCATGGATACCGTTCTCGTGGATATCCTTGAGGGCGCGGGCGTGCACCACGGAGTGCTGACGGAACTCCATCTCGACCATATGGAAGCCGAAGGACTCGACCTGCCAGATGATGGTTTGGACCGGGCCGTAGGCAGCACGGACGGCACCGCAGGCGGCCAGCGAACGCTGGACGACGCGCAGGTCATCCAGGAACTCGTCGGCGCTGTGGTACATGGTGTCGGTGATACGACGGACGGTGGCGTTCAGGCGGTCGGCCATGACGAGCATGACGGCGCGATGCGGCTCGTGCTCGGAGATCAGCTCGGCGCGGGCCGTGTACTGGGTGCTCATCTCGACCTGATGGTTCCACAGGTTGATGAGCTCGGCAGACGGCTTGCTGTAGGTAGCCTCGAGCGTGAGGTTGCGGCCGATGTGGCGGCACTTGTCCTCGAGCTTGAGCACCATGTGCGTAAAGTACTTGGCGGCGACCTCACGACTCACCTTGGCGGTGACGTTGGGGTTACCGTCGCGGTCGGAACCGATCCAGCTGCCGGGATGGAAGAACGCCGGGCACAGCGGCGGCACAGTACCGGCCTTGTCGCCCAGCACCCAATCGTCAAAACGACGATAGATAACGGGGATAACGTCGAACAGCGTGTTATCGAAGATGTCGATGATGGTATCGGCTTCCTCGACCGGCGTGGGCTTCTTGAGCGCGATGGGACTCGTACGCACCAGGGCGTCGATCTCCTGCAGCATATGGCGCTCGTTCTCCACCAGGTCGGAGCCGCCCAGACGCGGACGCTCCTCCAGCAGGTTGGAGATACGGCGGATCTTGCCCTCGACGGCCTTACGACGGGCCTCGGTGGGATGTGCGGTAAAGACAGGGTGGAACTCGAGCTTGTCGAGCAGCTCGTTGGCACCCTCGACACCCAGCTCATTCACCAGCTGGTGATAGGCAACGGTAAGCTCGTTGGCAGGATCGACCTCGGTATCGGTCGACGCACCGGCCTCGCGCTCGCGCAGCTGCGCCACACGGTAGTTCTCCTCCGACAGGTTTGCCAGATGGAAAAAGCTCGTAAAGGCGCGAACGATGACCTGCTGCTTATCGAGCGGCAGGCTGTCGATCAAATCGACGACCTCACGAAATGCCACGGCAGTGGGCTCGTCGGCGGTGGGCACGCCCTGCTCGTCGACGGCTTCGTCGGCAGCGCAGGTACCGGGGTTGCCGGCATTGACCACAATCTCGGCTGTCAAAATCTTGTCGAACAGGTCCGCGATCTCGGGATCATACTCGCTAAGCACACGGCGCTCCAGGCGCAAGAACAGCGCCAGATTGTCGCGCAGCTCCTCGGGGATCTCGATCTCGGCGAGACGCTCCCTGGACTCGGCATTCGAGCCGATTCGGTTAACGAGGCGGTTGACCACGGCAGCGACGCGCGCCGCGGCTTCGGGTACAGACTGGTTGCTTAGGTTCTCAGCCACGTTTCCTCCCATTCCTCCTTCTATGCACGTAACATGCAGTATTCATTATAGGCGTTTGAGAAATACTTTCGACACTGATTGCGCTTTACCACACAAAAGTATTTTCTGCATTGCAAGGGTTTTTGCCCCAAATGGTCGTATTTCTCGGTGGGCGGCATATGCAAGCGAGGGCATTCCGCATAAATGCGAAACACCCCCGTAACAATAGCTCGTCGCGAGCGGGACATGTTAGCGGGTCCGCAGCTCAAAAATCATACGCTACAGACGCTCGCGAACCGCCTCGACGACGTTGGCCAGATCGACGAGAACCTCGTCATGGCTCTGCATGTCGCGCACCTTGACCTTGCCGGCGGCAAGCTCGTCGCCGCCCAGGACCAGGATGAGCTTGGCGCCTACCTTATCGGCCTGCTTAAACTGGGCCTTGAGCGAACGGCCCTGATAGTCGGCCTCGGTCACAATCCCTGCGGCGCGAAGCTGCTGCGTAATGGTAAAGACGTTCTGACGCAGCTCCTTGCCGGCATTGGCGACGTAGACGCACGGGACCTCCTCGGCACCCAGGTCGCTGCCAAAGGCCTGCAGGGCCAGCAGGGCGCGCTCAAAACCGACGGCGAAGCCGACGCCTGCCGTGGGCTTGCCGCCCTCGAGCTCGACGAGGCCATCGTAGCGGCCGCCGCCGCCGATGGAGCCGACACCGGCACCGGGAGCCTCGACCTCAAAGACGGTACGGGTGTAGTAGTCCAGGCCGCGCACCAAGGTGGGATCCTCGACATACTCGATACCGGCGGCATCCAGATAGCGCTTGACTTGCTCGTAGTGCTCGCGGCACTCATCGCACAGGTTGTCGCCCATCAGCGGGGCGTCGGCCATGATCTCGCGGCAGTGGTCGTTCTTGCAGTCAAAGGCACGCAGCGGGTTGAGCTCGGCGCGCTCGCGGCACTCATCGCACATCTCGTCTGCGTGATCGAGGATAAACTGCTTGACCTGCTCGCGATAGGCCGGACGGCATTGGGCATCGCCCATCGAGTTAATGAGTAGACGAAGCTTGGAAAGATCGAAGCCCAGGCGCTTGTAAAACTCCATGAGCATAATGATGCACTCGGCGTCTGCCGCCGGATCGGGAGCGCCGAGCCACTCGATGCCTACCTGGTGGAACTGACGCAGGCGACCCTTCTGGGGACGCTCGCCGCGGAACATAGCCTCGGCGTAGTAAGCCTTAAACGGCGTGGAGCCCTGGGGCACCAGGTTGTTCTCCACAACGGCGCGCACCACACCGGCCGTGCCCTCGGGGCGAAGCGCCAGGCGCTGCTTGGGCTTGAGCTTGGTATCGGTACCCTCGGTAAAGACGCGCTCAAGGTTGGCGCCGCTAAACACGCGGAACATCTCCTTGCGAACGACGTCGGTCGACTGGCCGATACCGTGGACAAACACGTCCACTTGCTCGATCGCGGGCGTCTCGATGGGCTTAAAGCCAAACGGCTCGAATACGCCGGCCGCAATCTGCTGCATCTTTTGCCAAGCGCGCATCTCGGCGCCGATAAGGTCGCGGGTTCCCTCCGCCTTCTGTGCCTGCATGGGCAAACACCTTTCTTTTGTATCGCGTCATAGGTAGTGGTCATTATACGGCACAAACGCAAACAGCGACGGCGCGTCTGACCGAACGAGGGTATGGGGACTCGTTCGGCCTGACGCACCGCCGCTGTTTGCGATCCGCTTTCCTCCGTCCCCTTCGGATCACGTGATCTGTTGGGGACGGAGGAAAA
>CABUWA010000112.1 GCA_902495085.1 uncultured Collinsella sp.
AGAAGCCTCTTCGGAGGCTTTTTTGTTACCGATAGACGGTGAGGTCCACGATGGAAACGCTTGAGCGCAACGAGTGGGCAGACGTTGCCCAACTGGTCGAGATCACGAGCGATGCTGTCATCATCTGTGAGCTCGACGGAACCATTCTGCATGTGAATAATCGTTTGCTCGACCTGATGTGCGAGGAACGCGCTGACGTCATCAGCGGTGATGTCAAAGACGTTCTGTACTCGTCTGCCTTTGAGCGCGCGACCGAACATCGCCTGCCGTTTGAGACCGATGGCTCCGAGAGCGAGCTGATGCTCAAGCTGAGCGACGGGTCTTTTATTCCCGTCTTGGTTCGCGCGGGTTCCGTTACGCCTCCGTGTATCTTTGGACGTCGTGCACCGCGTGTCCTGGTGGCGCTTCACAGCATCGAAGAGCAGTATTCCCACGATCGTCAGCTCAAACGTGCGCTATCGGAGCTTAGGGTGGCGAATAAACGCCTTTCGGGTACCCTTTCAGTCATTATGAGTACCGTGGGCTCCGATGAGCTCCCCAGCTTGCTCGATACCGTTTTGAATCAGCTCGTTGGAACGCTCGATGCCTCCGGTGCGGCTATCTATTTTTCCGAGAGCGGCGGCTTTAAGCTCCGCGGTGTTTCTAAGGAGCTTGAGGACAGCTATCTGCCCGAGTTTATGCCGTACGGCGCGGGCATTCCGACCTACGTACTTCGCGAGTCGCGTGCCTGTCGCCTGTCGATCCAGCAGGACCTTGAGGGCGACCGGGTTGCTTCGGGTATGTTCATGGATTTGGACAATCGTTCCAAGCACTTGCTGCGCGTGCAGGATATGCCCCCGTATCGCAGCGAGATCTGTCTTCCTGTGTTTTACGGCACGCAGGTCCTTGGCGTGTTGGAAGTTGGCTGGAAACGCCCCCAGGCGCCACTTGCCTATGACGTGAACGTGCTCGAGGTCATCTGCGATTACCTGTCTATTCAGCTGGTCGGCATGGCGTCGAGCTTACGTTCGCGCCGCACGGCGGAGCTCGGCCGCTCGCTCAATTTGCTGCGCGACGAACTGTTTACCTATCTCGGTGATCCCGTTGCCGCCTCGCGAGCGGTGTCGACGGAAATCTGCACGGTGCTCAATTGTCATTTCTGCCCCGTGGAGTATGATGCGGGCCTCGAAACCTATGTCATCGATTTTGAGGGCGGCAGTCGTGTGCCGTTGCCGGGCGATCCGGAGTCGCTCTTCTTTTCCACCACCGCACCAGCTGCGCGTTTGGGGGTCGCTTCCGATGGTTTTGAGCCGTCGGTGCTGGGCGGTGCGAGTGCTGATGATCTTAAGCATGTGCGCTTGACCCGCGTCGACGAATCCATGCCTATGGGCGGATGGTTGAGGGCTCATGGCCTGCCGTGCCAGGGCCTCTATGTCGATTCCGGCTTCGAGGCGGGACGCGTTCGCTCGGAGGGCGGCGGTCGGCGGAACAACGATGCGATCGTTCCCGCTGATATCGCCAAGGGGCCGACGAGGCGCGCTTTGCTGCTCCGCGATGGCAGCCAAGAACCAATTGACGACCTTGAATACGACTACCTGGTGCATCTGGCGCATGACTTTGAGCTGATCTATGAAGGCGAGTCTCAAAAGCGCGAAGAGCGTCATATCGCTCAGACGCTTCAGATTGGCATGAGAAATTCGCTTGGTGACGTTCCGGGCATTGCAACCGATTCGGTATACCTATCGGCAACGAATTCTGCGTTGGTCGGCGGCGACTTCTATACGCTTGTCCGTCTTCCCGACGATTGTGCCGTAATGATTTTGGGCGATGTGTCCGGCAAGGGGATTGAGGCGGCGTCGATGTCGGCACTCGTCAAGACGGCGCTGACGGCCTATGCCTGGGAGGGTGCAGGGCCTGCCCGTATGGCACGCTCGCTCAATAGCATGCTCATGGGCTTTTCGAGGGTCGAGACGTTTGTGACGGCGTTTATCGCCAAGATCGATCTTAAAGCGGGCCGCGCTACTTATTGCTCTGCGGGACATCCTCCCACTATGGTCATTAGGCCGTCGTCGACGCCGCGTGGCGGCGGCGAGACCTGCGGGGGAGAAGTGGAGCTCCTTGGGTGCCAATCGGGCGTGATCGGTGCCTTTGAGAGCATGGTCTACGAGACGGGCGTGTTTACATTCGCTCCTGGTGACATGCTATTTATGTATACCGACGGAACAATCGAAGCACGTGATCGCTCGGGTGCTTTCTTTGGCGAGCAGCGCCTTCGTGACCTTCTGCTCTCTGTCTCGGGTGAGGGCGTATCGGGAATCTGCGGTAAGGTCTTGGGCGAGCTTGATCGCTTTACCGAGTCGGCGCTGGACGATGACATCGCGCTGGTCTCCCTTGAGTTTTTACGGGGTCGATCGTAGGTCACGACGCCTGACGGGCGAAATCTGCGCGGTTGCAGATACGTGTGCATCGAGCGAGCTCTTTTGGGGAACCATGGTCGTATGAATGAGTGGAATGACATAGCGGTTTTGACGCCACCGGGCGATATCGACATCGCCTCGGTGCCCGCACTGCGCCGACGGTTGGATAATTTGATCGACCGGGGCGTGCGTCGTGTTGTCATCAATTGCCAGGCCGTGGGCTTTATCGACTCGACGGGTTTGGCGTTTTTGCTTACACGTGCTAGAGAGCTTATGAGGCATGAGGGACTGCTTTCGCTCGTTAACGCCTCCGATGGGGTCGTTCGCTTTTTGGAAATTGCCCGATTTGTCGACATCCTGCATGTCGCGGGCCCGGCGCGGGAGTCGATTCCCGCCATTCCGGTGGGGGAGTTGCCGCGATGGAGCAAGAGCGTCGAAGTGCAGCGAGGCATCGAGAATCTCCCGTATTATCGGCACCGTGTGGCCGAGCTCCTCGAATCGCTTCCCCTGAGGCGTGATGAGCGCTATGACGTCGCATTGGCGTTGGGGGAGGCATTGGGTAACGCATATGACCATGCGGGCGGTGTTGGCTGCATCCTGACGGTTCAGGCCTATGGGGACCGTGTTGTGCTCGAGGTGCTTGATCGGGGCGCTGGCTATTCTATCGATGGGGCGAGCGAGCCGGTGGCATCCGAGGAACGCGGACGCGGTATCAAGCTTATGCGCATGCTCGTCGATAACGTGGAGGTTGCCCGTCGCACGGATGGCGCTGGCACACGCGTTCGGATGGTGAAGCTGTTTAGCTCGGCATTGGAATCGTGCGCATAGCGCCTTGACTTGGCGTTATTTACCTGCATGAACTTGCTTTGGGCAACTTTTTTGAAAAAAGTACTTGCGTCTTTAGGACAACTCGCGTAAATTAATAACCCGCAAGCGGACATGGCTCAGTTGGTAGAGCACAACCTTGCCAAGGTTGGGGTCGCGGGTTCGAGCCCCGTTGTCCGCTCCATTGCATTTCCGGACCGTCTCAAGCGGTCCTTTTTCGGCGAAGTGGCCAAGTGGTAAGGCAGAGGCCTGCAAAGCCTTTACCCCCGGTTCGAATCCGGGCTTCGCCTCCAGGCAACATCCGGGCGCTCCGGCGCCCGTTTTGTTTTACATATGCGGACATGGCTCAGTTGGTAGAGCACAACCTTGCCAAGGTTGGGGTCGCGGGTTCGAGCCCCGTTGTCCGCTCCAAGCGCAACAGCCCGACTACTACGGTAGCCGGGCTTTTTCGTACCCATCGCCTGGGCTCGAACTTTTTTCAAATTATTCGAAAATAGTTCTTGCATTCGGGTGGATCATCCCGTATATTAAATCCTCGCAGGCGGACATGGCTCAGTTGGTAGAGCACAACCTTGCCAAGGTTGGGGTCGCGGGTTCGAGCCCCGTTGTCCGCTCCATTTGGGCGTTTAGCTCAGGGGGAGAGCGCTTCCCTGACACGGAAGAGGTCAGAAGTTCAAATCTTCTAACGCCCACCAAATGTTCGCAGTCCAGAGGCTTTGCTTCTGGACTGTTTTGTTTTATGCCGCCAAACATGCCAGCAAATTTTGATCCAAGGTCTGTATGCGATGGTCTTCGTATCCCGTAGGGGTGCCGGCAGATTGCATACGTCCTGGCCGAGCGTGACCGCAACATGTTGGTCAAGCATAATCTTTTGGATTCTTTTGGCGTGAGTGGCTTGGTTTTAGTAGGATTTGTCAGTGGCTTGACTACGGGGGTTTTATAGCTGCCATGCAGGTAGCCGTGTTGGTAACGTTTTACCGACTTGTCAAATACCCCTCATTTATAATGCGTCTGCAAAATGACTAATTGCTTTGACCTGCTGAAACACTATATGTTGTGTTTGACCTAAAAAAAGAATACAGGATATAGATGCATCTTTGTCGTATGATAGATGGCGGACAGAGAACGAAGACCTTAATTGCCTCTTTTGAACGTGTCCTTGAGTCGCTTGATCGGCTCCTGGGAATGTCCGCATAGAGGCTTATGGTTTATCGAGAACACAGATTGCGCGACGGCGCCGCAAGACAGGGGCAAGCCCTGCCGGGCATCGTTTGGCTCTGAAGCGCAATGAGGCTACGACGCGAAAGAGGCAAGAGGATGAAGATCATCAAGCGCAGCGGCACCGAGGTTGTCTTTGACATCGACAAGATCGTCAATGCCATCCGTGCCGCCAACTTGGAGGTCGAGGAGAGCTCTCGTCTAACCGACCGCCAGGTGGTTTATGCGGCGCAAAACGTCGCCGAGGCATGCGAGAACGCGGGTCACACCGTTTCGGTCGAGGAGATCCAGGATTTGGTCGAGGACGAGATCATGCGTCTCGACTGCTACGAGGTTGCCCGCCACTACATCATCTATCGCTATGTTCAGAGTCTGAAGCGCCAGAAGAACACGACCGATGACAAGATCCTGTCGCTAATCGAGTGCAACAACGAAGAGGTCAAGCAGGAGAACTCCAATAAGAACCCGACCGTCAATTCCGTTCAGCGCGACTATATGGCTGGCGAGATCTCCAAGGACCTGACCCAGCGTGTGCTGCTGCCCCAGGAGATTGTGGATGCTCACAATGAGGGTCTGATTCACTTCCATGATTCGGACTACTTTGCCCAGCACATGCATAACTGCGACCTGGTGAACCTGGAGGATATGCTCCAGAACGGTACTGTTATTTCGGGCACGCTGATCGAGAAGCCGCACAGCTTCTCGACTGCCTGCAACATCGCGACGCAGATCATCGCTCAGGTTGCTTCCTCCCAGTACGGTGGCCAGTCGATTTCGCTGACCCATCTTGCCCCGTTCGTCGAGGTGAGCCGTCAAAAGATTCGCGGCGAGGTCGCCCGCGAGCTCGAGGAGCTCGGCGTTTCCGCATCTCCCGAAAAGGTCCGCGAGGTTGTTGAGGACCGCCTGCGTGACGAGATCCGTCGCGGCGTTCAGACGATTCAGTATCAGGTCGTGACCCTTATGACCACGAATGGCCAGGCGCCGTTCGTGACGGTCTTTATGTATCTCAATGAGGCCCGTACGCCCCAGGAGAAGCATGACCTTGCCATGATTGTGGAGGAGACGCTTCGTCAGCGCTATGAGGGCGTTAAGAACGAAGCCGGCGTGTGGATCACCCCGGCGTTCCCCAAGCTCATCTACGTGCTCGAGGACGATAACGTTCACGAGGATTCCCCGTACTTCTACCTGACTCAGCTGGCTGCGAAGTGCACCGCCAAGCGCATGGTGCCCGACTACATCTCCGAGAAGAAGATGCGCGAGCTCAAGCTGTCGAAGGGCGAGACCGCGGGCAACGGCGATTGCTACACCTGCATGGGCTGCCGTAGTTTCCTGACGCCCGACCGTTCGGGCAACGGATTTAACAACGTGGCCAACGCGCTGAACTATGACCCGAACAAGCCCAAGTACTACGGTCGCTTTAACCAGGGCGTTGTGACCATCAACCTGCCTGATGTCGCGCTGAGCTCGCATCAGGATATGGACAAGTTCTGGAAGATCTTCGACGAGCGCCTTGAGCTGTGCCACCGTGCCCTGCTGTGCCGTCATGAGCGTCTGATGGGTACGCTTTCGGATGCTGCACCGATTCTTTGGCAGTACGGTGCCCTCGCCCGCCTGAAGAAGGGCGAGACGATCGACAAGCTGCTCGTGGGTGGTTACTCCACCATTAGTCTGGGTTATGCCGGCCTGTACGAGTGCGTCAAGTACATGACGGGCCATAGCCACACCGAGAAGGAGGGCACGCCCTTTGCCATGGCCGTCATGCAGCGCATGAACGACAAGTGCGCGGAGTGGAAGGCCGAAAGCGATATTGACTTCTCGCTGTACGGTACCCCGCTTGAGTCGACGACCTACAAGTTCGCCAAGTGCCTGCAGCGTCGTTTTGGCATCATCCCGGGCGTGACGGACAAGGGCTACATCACCAACAGCTACCACGTCCACGTGTCCGAGGAGATCGACGCATTCGACAAGCTCAAGTTCGAGGGTATGTTCCAGCAGCTTTCGCCGGGCGGTGCCATCTCCTACGTCGAGGTTCCCAACATGCAGGACAACCTCAAGGC
>CABUWA010000113.1 GCA_902495085.1 uncultured Collinsella sp.
ACGGAACCGTTCGCGTGGCCGCCGAGCGCCCGGTTGACTTTGGCTTTGACCATGCGGAATGCTTCTTGCCTGCGGTCAAATGGTTCAACGTCGAAGGATTTACTGCTGATGATCTCAATTTCTTGACAGAATTTGTTAGATCAAACGCCCCGTTTATCTTCGAGCTCGCCGAACGCCAAAAAGCCGGATCGGCGGTTTCGCCGCTGGCCCTATGACGTTCTGCTGTTGAACGGCAAATAACCCATGATCTCACCTTCCGACATATCCACTGCGGTCTCCCGCGTGCTGGCTCGCTATGACGTCCGCGAGGCATATCTGTTTGGCTCGTTCGCCCGAGGCGAGCAAGCGCCCGATAGCGATATCGACTTGCGTTTAGTCTGCGGCAACACCATGACTTTCGGCGCGCTATACGAACTCTCCCATGAGCTCGAGAATGAACTTGGGCGAAAAGTTGATATCGTCACCAACCCACTGGGGCACATGCGCCCGGCCTTCCGCAAAAACATTGAGCAGGATGAGGTGTGCATCTATGAAGTGCTGTAAACAGGACGAGGAGCTTGCGAATACCAACCCTCAACCCTTTCCTTCCAAAGAACCCAACCCGGAGACCCTCGAGGCCATTCACGAAGGTGATGCGTTCTTAGCGACGGGGGAGTCCGGTCGCTTCGACAACGGCGCCGATCTTATCGATGCAGCTCTAAAAGCCCCTGAAATGTGAGAGAATTCAACCACCGAAGAGGCAATTGTCTCGGAAGTGTCAGACTGGCGAGGTACGAACCTTGCCATTTTTGTACATCTGCGGACATCGGAACTATCCCGCTAGCTACAAGCCTTGCTTTTGCTTGCTGCATTTGGGTTAGATGGAACGGCTCGCCGCCCTGGGTTAACGAATGCGATTGCGGGGCTTCTTGACCCGCCTTGCATCGCTTTCCATTTATTTATATGCTTGTCCAAGAATTTGGTCGTAAGGCTCGACCAACGGAAACAAAAGAAAGCCTACCGAGAAGATCTTGATCGCAGGGCGCGACCAACGCAATCAAAATAACGCTCGCGGAGAAGGCGCCTTCAATCGCATTGATTGGAGGCGCCTCTAATACCAAGCGATATCTATTCTTCCAGAGAGCCTGGAGCAAGGGCGGCGGTCGAATGAGCCTGATAACAGGTATCGCCCTAGCGATAGTGTGCTATACTATCGCTAGGGCGATACCTGTTAGGAGACTCGCGTGGAACTGTGGCATGGTTCTCAGAAGATCATTGAGACTCCCCAGATTGGCCTGGGAAAAGTCCATAACGACTATGGACAGGGATTCTATTGCACAGAGAGCCTCGACCTTGCAAGGGAATGGGCATGCTCTAGGGACGCAGACGGCTTTGCAAATCGATATGAACTCGACATGGCCGATCTCAAGGTACTCGACCTGCTATCGCCGCAATATTCAGTTCTGCATTGGATAGCGTTGCTTGTAGAGCATCGTTCATTCCGAAAGGACACCGCCGTCGCTGTGGGGGCATGCGACTACCTTCGCGATCATTTTTTGCCTGATGTTAACGCTTACGATGTGATTAGAGGATGGCGTGCGGATGACTCGTACTTCAGCTATGCAAGGGCGTTTGTAAACAATACGATCACCATTGACCAGCTCGGTCGAGCGATGAGGCTCGGCAACCTTGGAGAACAGATTGTGCTCAAAAGCGAGCGCGCGTTTAAGAGCATTCGTTTTGCTGGATTTGAACGTACGCCACAAGCTCTATATGGCCCATTGGCCAAGGACCGAGATGAGTTGGCAAGGGCGCAGTATCGGGAATTGCTTACCGAAAACCCGTTTGAGGGAATTCGTATCGTCGATATCGTTCGAGAGGGGATGACAGAAAATGACCCACGCCTACAGTGAGATGTATCTCGAGGATGCCATGAGAACGCTGGGCGAGGCAGTCGATTTCGCCCTCTGCGACCAAGGGCTGAGTCCTGTCGAACTAACGACAATCCTATTGAATTCTGTCGAGATGAGGCAATTCGAGCGTGGTGTGGCGCGCGTTGTCTGCGGCATGTCGGGTGACGAGCTCGCGCGCGAAATTATCGCTCGGGCGGGGCTAAAGCCTGCCGAATGCAGGGAGACCTATCCGTTCGACCGTTCGCCTCAGTATTGGGCGGGCTGGGTTTTGGCCTATGCGCAATGGATGAGCGGATTGGGCTTTAGCGAACTACTTGAAGTCGCCCCGCTCGATTGGATCATCGGCTCGTACCATCCGCTTCACGAAGCTTGCGAAGACAAATTCGCCCAGATTGTCATCGATAAATGGAACAAAGCCCAGGCAGACAAAAAGGGCCTCAAAGCGGCACGAAAGGCGGCCGGCCTAACGCAAAAACAGCTGGCCGCCCAATCGGGGGTTAAACTTCGCGCTATACAGCTCTACGAACAGAATCAGCTGGATTTGCGCCGCGCCTCGGTCTCTTCGGCATTGGCGCTCGCAAACACCCTAAGCTGCGCCATCGAAGACCTCGTCTGGCAACCGGTTGCCCTAGAGTACGACTCGCGGGCTATTCCGTCCGTAAAGCTATAGAGGAGGCAGTCATGCCTTGGAACTACGTTCAACTAGATGACGGCGCCAATCGCGTTGCTCAAGAAGATCATTCATCTGCGCTCGAGGTAAATTCAGCATCACCGATTTTGCTCGACGGCATCACGTCAATCGACGAAGCTATTCGGCAGACCATAGCGGGCATGCCCAACGCGCTCAGGCTCTTGGAGAACTCATGATGGCGGCTACGCAGCGGGGCGCTCATCCGTTCGCGCCACTCGTGCTTGATGATGCCGGTTCGCTCGAAGCTATGGCCGCGGCTGTGATGCGCTTACACAGCACGCTGATGACGGTCGGGCGCTGCTATACAACCGACGCCACAGGCGACCGGGCCGCGCTTGAGCGTGGACGCGTCGAGTCCGTGCTTGCGGGTGCATTCTGTACGATATTCGGCCAATCGCCGGCCGACCGCTTCGCTGACATCTTTGACCAGGTCACCTACGTTGCTGAGCACATGGTCAAGGACCACATCTTTGAGGACGGTAACAAACGCACCAGCCTTGTCTTTGCGTTGTCCGTTCTAAGATTCGCAAGCACTCCGGTCGTGCTGTCCGACAGTCCCGAGCCCAATGACAACCAGTACTACGTCTGGATCCAAGACCTCGTATCTGGAAACCGCTCTCGCGCCGATCTCGCGGAAGAGCTTAGGCGCAATTACGTTGTGTGTCACGACTGCGCTTCGCCTGTATAGAATCAAACCATCCGCACGTTGGTAATTGAATGGATTGGACACCACATGGAACTCCCCAGCACCCTGTGCAGCAATGTGTACGACTTTGCGTTTTGCCCCGAGCCCTGCTACGACCGCCTGGCCGACCTTGCCGACCCCGAGGACTGGGGTCCCGGCAACCGCATCCTCAAAAACTACCTCTCGTTTTCGTTTAGCCGCGCGGTGTTTTTGACCGAGCGCGACGTGGACCAGACCGCCCCGTCCAACCTGCCACTGGTGTTCGAAGACGACCGCTGCCTATTCAACACCGGCCTGTACACGCGCCGCTACGAGACCATCTACGGCCTGTTTGAGCCCAACACCAAGCCCGCCGCGCGCCAGCGCTGGTTTTTGAAGGGCTTCTTTAAGGAAAGCGACCCCATGCTGGTCTCGTTTGAGTACCTACCGTGCCGCGTGCGCTTTGCCGAGGACCCCTCCGAGCTGGTCTTTGACTACCGCCTGCCCATCCGTTCCAACATCGACCACATTTTGGGCGACGAGGAGAACCTGACGCGCATTCCCGCCAGCCTGATGGGGGAGGGCAACTCGCTGCTGCTGCGCCGCGCCTTTGAGGGATCCGTCGTCGAGGCCGCCCGCCGCGCCGCCGCAAACTACACGCTCGCCGTGCCGCAGTTCTACGGCGGCCGGATCCAGCTGCTGCTGCCGCTTTGCCTAACCGGCGACAAGCCCGAGCTGGCGCTGACTATCCAGCGCGAGGACGGCTTCTACGCCGCGCGCACCTGCCTCACGCTCGACATGGCCTACAACAACGCGCGACTCATTTGCCGTCCCGAGACTTCGTGGATAAAGCGATAAATGCTGGTTTAGCTGCGAGTTCGCCGATTGCTTTTGTCACTTTTGCTTGAATGGCATCCACGAATTTAAAATCGAGGGCAAAAAGTTCTTGGTAAACCACGCGCGGCTATGTTAGTATCTCTTTTGCCGAAAGGCGACGGGCGATTGGCTCAGGGGTAGAGCATATCCTTCACACGGATGGGGTCACAAGTTCGAATCTTGTATCGCCCACCATCAAAAGCGCAGGTCAGAGGTGTTAAGCCTCTGGCCTTTTTCTTTTGACACCAAGGCTGACACCAAAACTGACACCAAAATCGAATCGTAGTCGTATAAGGCGTCATTTTTTATCTCGCCCTTTTTGCTGACGCCATTGCATGTTTAATAGAAAACACATGCGTATTTTCATTGAATTCCCCATGTGATCCGCGCGCAAATGTGGAGACAGGGACCACGCGCCCAGAGCTCCTTCCAGCGAATTTCTATCACACGAGGGGTTTTTGGCAGAACTCGTCAAGCTTTTGGTCAGCGTTTGGTTAGCTTCCGGTACTTACCCGCATGATGCCCCGGTAGATAATCGGCGATGTCCGCAATCCACACGGCCTACGGCCGATACTAGGGGAGGCGCAAATGGACGAAATCGTCTGCGCAAACACTGCATTCCGCTACTGGCGCTGCCCGCCGCAAGTGCGCGATCTCTACCCGCGCCTGCCCAACTCCGAAGACGGCTGGCGAGCTCTATCCCAAACTCCTTTCGTAACCGACGTCCTCAAGACCCCAATTATCGCTGTTGCTTCGCCAGGTTGTTGTAATCACCACTCGGGATTGCGCTCCACTATTCGCTGGGAAGGGGCATCGGAAGCCGGCACAACAATCGACACTCATTTAGGCTTTAGTGTCACCAATCCGCTTAACACGTTATTTACTATGACACGCTTTGTGTCCCAAATAGATCTCGTACTGGCCATGTACGAACTTTGCGGCTGGTTTTCTGTTTTCGAGCCGACCCCCGCTGCCGAAATGCAGTTAAAAATGGCGGAAGAGGAGAATCGCAATTCCAGCACGCAAGATCTGTTCGAACTTGATGAAGGCGAAGACGAGGCTCCTTGGAAACGCGTTTATGCCCGCGCAACCGTAAAGGCCCCAGATAATGAAGGCCAATCGAATAAGCGTGAGGATGGAAGAGAGATTACAAAACTCAAAGGTACTTCTCTTTGGATGAGAAAGCCGCTCATCGAACTGAGCGACCTGCATCGATTCGCCGATAAGGTCAAAAGTCAAATGTGGGGAAAGCAGTTTTATGATGCCGCTCAGCAGGTTATCGGCATCGCTGCATCTCCACTCGAGGTCGCGGGGGTCCTTCTTCTAAGTCGTTCTCGACGTCTAGGTGGTTCAGGATTCAGATACGTGTACCTCAACGATTTAACCCCTCTATCTGTGGCAGCCCAAAGCATCGCAGGTCAAAAGGTTTGCTACGGCGATATCGTGATCGTAAACCCAATCCTAATGAAGGCAGCAATTATCGAGATCCAAGGTGAAGTCATCCATGGATCAGGCGCGGTACTTAACCACGATGCGGAGCGCATGACTGCGCTCCAGAGCATGGGTTTCGACGTGTTCCTGGTAACCCACGATATGCTTAACGACAAAAAGCAGCTAGACACCATAGTCAAAAGCGTTTGCAAACGTTTGGGGATTCGATATAAAGCCAAATCCGAGGCAATGAAGTGCGCCGAGACGCGACTGCGAGCAAATGTTTTGTGCAACTGGTTGGAAATCGGAAATTAGTCGGCGACATGGCACTAGAACAACCTAGTTTGCCTGCCAGTGAATTTGTATCATTTCAAAACTATGTCGGATTACGGGGCTGGACCCGGACAGGCCGTCCATACCCTGCATTTCGCGGAATGTGCGAGTCGTCTACCTGCGGTTTTGATTTTACCGATTGCGCCATGCTCGGGGGTTCCCGGCCTGGCCCCGTAAACCGGCATGGTTTTGGAATCGTCGGGTGTGCGGGGGCGCGGTTGGCCCCGATAATGGGCCCGGCGCCGGCAGGACAGCCGTTGGGCGGATGGCGGACCACGCCGCGGATGCGAGAAACGGCGGTCCGCGGGATTCGAGATGTCCCAAGGGCGCCGGAGAGGAGGGCGGCGGCAACGCCGCCGCCAGCGGGTACGCGCCCCGCGGACGGGCTCGGCATCGAGGGCCCCTCGATGCCGATCCCGTCCCGCATCCTCGCCCCGCCGCGGAAAGTTTTTCCGAAATTGTCCTTGCATCGCCGTCCGAGTTCCCGTATAGTACTTCTTCGCACGGGGGCGTAGCTCAGCTGGGAGAGCGCTTGACTGGCAGTCAAGAGGTCAGGGGTTCGATCCCCCTCGTCTCCACCCGAGCATTGAATGAGGC
>CABUWA010000114.1 GCA_902495085.1 uncultured Collinsella sp.
ACGGACTCCTTTCATCGATGTTGGCAGGGCCACCGTGCCTCTTGGCCGGTTGGCGTCGGGATCGTGGAGCCAACTCTCTACCCCGACTCTGGATAAAACGCGCCCGCTCCTTGCGGGCAAGATGGAGTCTATCAACGTGTACAGACTCAACGTGTACGGACAGAAATCAAGCGCCATCCGCGAAATGACGCGCGGATGGCGTTGGTTTCCCAAGTGATTATTCGGCTTTCATCCGGAAAAGTGTCGAAATCAGCCGTGTAAAAGTACGGAAAAGTGTCGAAATAGGCACCTTAAAACTTCGGAAAAGTGTAGTTGGATGACAAAACAGCACTTAGAAGCCGATGCCGGATGCGGGATCCTGCGGCTGCCTTCAGCCCTCGCTACTCGTCGTCTCCGTCGTTGGGGTCGCCCTTGAGGGTGTTGATGTCCAGGTACTGGTTATCGTCCTCTTTTTGCTGGGTCTCCGACTCCGCTTGGGTGGGGCCGCGGAACAGCTGGAATCCCTCAAACGCAATGGCGCCGAGCAGGGCAATGACAATGGCGATAAAGGCGACCTTGACTGCCTGCGGAAATTCCGAGAAACGCAGCGCCTTTTCCTCGGCGTAATAATCGGCGAAGCGCTCTTCGCCCGTGCTTTTGGTATACGCCGGTGCGGACGCGGCCTCCGGGTCATATTCCGGTGCAGGCGTGGCAGCGTACGGATCGTTGAGATAATCGCTCGATGCGGTGCCATAATCCTCGGTCTCGATGCGGCCGGTGCCAGCATAGCCATCGGAATAATCGGAATATGCCGCACCGACCTCATGGTCCGCGGCGCTCGTGTTGGCGGCAAAAAGCGGGTTAACTGGAACATCGAGCGCCGGCATGCCGGTAGAGGTCTCATCCAGATCGGCTGCAGCCCAGGAATCGTAGGCAACCTGATGGGCAACGGGCTCATCGAGCCTTGCGACCGGAGGCTTGCGTGCCGCAGGAACAGGCAACTGCTGGGCGCTGTACATAACGGTGCTGTCGGTCGATTTGCCCTGCGTCGCTGCAGCGAGAAATGCCGCCGTCTCGGACGGGTCGCTTGCGGGGCGGGGAGCGGGCGTGGGCGCCGAAGTGGGTGCGGGCGTAGGCGCGGGCGTCGAAACAGGCGACTGCGCAGGAGTCGGCGCAGATGCGGGCTTAGGCGCAAGTGTGGGATCGGGGCTTGACGGGCGAGCCCCGCCGCCCATGAGTTCGTCGGCGGTCCACGGGCGATCATCCATCACGTCGTCAAGGCTTAGCGAAAACAGGTCGTCTTCACCCTCATCGAACATGCGGTGCACATGTCCACCAATTGCCGGAATCAATCCGCGACCGGTGCATGATGCCTTGCTCAACGCCATTCTGTTCCATCCTTTCGAAATACTAATGACATCGATTATATGGAACTTCCCAAGCGGCCCGGTCTTGGATTCGTGCTTTCCAGAACTCGCACCCAAAAGGGGAGGGGCAATCCAGGCGAGTGCCTACTTGTCGCCGGCCGCCGCCTTGGCCTCATTGAGGTAGCTATAGAAGCTGTACTTGGAGATGCCAAAGAACTCGCAGGCGCGCTCGCTCGACTTGGAAATGAGGAAGGCGCCGCGACGGTCGAGGTAGCCAATGGCACGAATGCGCTCGTCTTTGGTCATGAGTGCCGCGGGCTTGCCCACAAACTGCTCGCACTCGTGCAGCAGGTCCTCGAGCAGGTCGCCGATGTTCTTGGTAATGGGCTCGGGCTCGGTATAGCCCGTGCCGCCGGTGCCGGTAAAGGCGTCGAGCGAACGCTCAAAAGCCTTCATAAGCGTAATGTCAAAGTTGATGCCCAAAATGCCGACGGGCTTGCCTTCGTCGTTGCGGATAAAGATGGTCGAGGACTTGAGCAGCTTGCCATCGGTGGTTTTAGTGAGGTACGGCTCGCGGTCGTGTACGTCGGTGCTGCCCTCGTGCATGGACTCAAACACAATATGGCTGGGGCCGTCACCCAGTTTGCGCCCGCTGACGTGGCCGTTTTCGATCACTACGATGGAGTGGTCCACGTCCTCGGTCTCCAGATCGTGGACGACGACTTCGCAGTTGGGGCCAAATTGGAGCGCCAGGCCGTGTGCGAGGCGCTTGTAAAACTCAATCTGTGCGGGGGTCATGGGTGCCTTCCTAAAAATTAGTTTGGGCACACTTTGCCATAAACCACATCTGTTCGCAAACAAATCCATCAACAAGGCAATTCATGACCGTTCGGCGGCGAAAAAGTACCGATTACGGCAACAAACAATTTGTTAGGTTTGCCAATCAAAAAGTGTGATAGAACAGTGCTAACAAACTTTTTGTTTGGCATCCACATAAAAGTTCAGTCGCATGAATGGGAATGGGCTGAAACGCGTATGCGGGGGCCGGCAAGAGAGGACTTAAGGAGTTCACCGTATGGCCGATAAGATCCAGTGGGCGGGCAACACGATGCCCAAGAGCGATGACAAGCACTTGGGAATCATGAGCCTCGACCACGTGAAGAAGGCCCGCGCCTTCCACCAGTCGTTCCCTCAATATACCGTCACCCCGCTTGCCCGCCTGGACGGTCAGGCTGCGCGCTTGGGTCTGTCCAACCTGTGCGTTAAGGACGAGAGCTATCGCTTTGGCCTCAACGCCTTTAAGGTTCTGGGCGGATCGTTTGCCATGGCCAACTACATTGCCGACGAGACCGGCAAGGACGTTGCCGAGTGCACCTTCGATTACCTGACCTCCGATCAGCTTGCCAAGGACTTTGGCCAGGCCACCTTCTTTACCGCTACCGACGGCAATCATGGCCGCGGCGTGGCATGGGCTGCCAACAAGCTGGGCCAGAAGGCCGTCGTTCACATGCCCAAGGGTTCCACCAAGCCCCGCTTCGATAACATCGCCGCCGAGGGCGCAACGGTGACCATCGAAGAGGTCAACTACGACGAGTGCGTGCGCATGGCCGCCGCCGAGGCCGACGCCTGCGAGCGCGGCGTCATCGTTCAGGACACCGCCTGGGAGGGCTACGAGAAGATCCCGTCTTGGATCATGGAGGGCTACGGCACCATGGCTTCCGAGGCTGCCGAGCAGCTGCGCGAGATGGCCATCAACCGCCCGACGCACGTGTTTGTCCAGGCTGGCGTGGGTTCGCTCGCCGGCGCCGTGGTGGGCTACTTCACCAACCTGTATCCCGATAACCCGCCCACCTTCGTCGTGGTCGAGTGCGCTCCGGCCGCCTGCCTGTACAAGGGCGCTGCCGCCGGCGACGGCGATCCGCGTATCGTGGACGGTGACATGCCCTCCATCATGGCCGGTCTGTGCTGCGGCGAGCCCAACATCCTGGGCTGGGATATCCTGCGCAACCATGCCACCGCCTTCGTGTCCTGCCCCGACTGGGTCACCGCTCGCGGCATGCGCACCCTGGGCGCCCCCGAGAAGGGCGACCCGCGCGTCATCTCCGGCGAGTCCGGCGCGGTGACCACTGGCCTGGTCGAGACCCTCATGCTCGATCCTGAGTACGCCGAGCTCAAAGAGCTCATCGGCCTGGATAAGACGAGCTCCGTGCTCTGCTTCTCCACGGAAGGTGACACCGATCCGGATCAGTACCGTCGCATCGTCTGGGAAGGCGAATACCCCACTTGCTAATCGTTGGGGCGGAGTAAATAGGTATCGCTCCGCCACCTCACAGGTAGATTCCTTAGTTTGAAAGGTTATGAACAATGGCTAAAGAACTCGATTTCGACGCTATCAAGGCTGCTGCTGAGTCCCATCGTGCTGATATGACTCGCTTCCTGCGCGCTATGATCAGCCATCCCTCTGAGTCCTGCGAGGAGGGTGAGGTTGTCGCTTGCATCAAGGCCGAGATGGAGAGCCTTGGCTATGACGAGGTCAAGGTCGACGGCCTGGGCAACGTTATGGGCTTTATGGGCGAGGGCGACAAGATTATCGCCATCGACTCTCACATCGACACCGTCGGCATCGGCAACATCGATAACTGGGATGCCGATCCCTATGAGGGTTACGAGACCGACGAGATCATCTACGGCCGCGGTGGCTCCGACCAGGAGGGTGGCATGGCTTCTGCTACCTACGCTGCCAAGATGATGAAGGACATGGGCCTCATCCCCGAGGGCTACAAGATTATGGTCGTCGGCACCGTCCAGGAAGAGGACTGCGACGGCATGTGCTGGCAGTACATCTACAACAAGGACGGCATTAAGCCCGAGTTCGTCATTTCCACCGAGCCCACCGACGGCGGCATCTATCGCGGTCACCGCGGCCGCATGGAGATCCGCGTCGACGTTCACGGCACCTCCTGCCACGGCTCTGCTCCCGACCGCGGCGACAACGCCATCTACAAGATGGCTGACATCATCGCCGACGTCCGCGCCCTCAACAACAACGGCTGCGACGAGTCGACCGACATCAAGGGTCTCGTCAAGATGCTCGACCCCAAATACAACCCCGAGCACTTCGAGGACGCCCGCTTCCTGGGCCGCGGCACCTGCACCGTCAGCCAGATCTTCTACACCAGCCCCAGCCGTTGCGCCGTGGCCGACTCCTGCGCCATCTCCATCGACCGTCGCATGACCGCCGGTGAGACCTGGGAGTCCTGCCTGGACGAGATCCGCAACCTGCCGGCTGCCAAGAAGTACGGCGACGACGTGAAGGTCTCCATGTACATGTACGACCGTCCGTCCTGGACCGGCGAGGTCTACGAGACCGAGGCTTACTTCCCCACGTGGATCAACAAGGAGACCGCTCCGCACGTCAAGGCCCTCGTCGACGCCCACAAGGCCATGTTTGGTGACGAGCGCATCGGCTGCGAGCCCAGCATGGACAAGCGCACCGGTCGTCCGCTGTGCGACAAGTGGACCTTCTCCACGAACTGCGTTTCCATCCAGGGCCGCTACGGCATCCCCTGCGTCGGCTTTGGCCCGGGTGCCGAGTCTCAGGCTCACGCTCCCAACGAGGTTACCTACAAGGACGACCTGGTCACCGCTGCCGCCATGTATGTGGCTGCCCTGAACCTCTACGATCCGAGCCAGGCCGATGGCGACGCCACCGTGTTCCGCGCCGGTCTGACCAACAACAAGATCGACTAGTCCCATTCCTCGATTTTGTTGAGCCGGGGACAGTTTATGCCCCCGGCGCCTCCTGTTGACTTGGGGCCCGCGGTCGTTATCTCCCATGCTTCCTCAACGGTAGCGGGTCCTCGTCATAGCGCTCTGCATGTTCTAGCCACACGCGCATGCCGGAGCACATCTACTCATTGCGATCGTTTCACCTTTAGAAAGGACATTTACATGGACGCCAAGTTTACCGAGCTCGTCGAGCAGCTGAACGGCCTCGATTTTAAGGGTATGTACGGCAGCGACTTCCTGCACACCTGGGATAAGACCACCGATGAGCTCAAGGCTCTCTACATCGTCGCCGACGCCCTGCGCGAGCTGCGCGAGAACAACGTCTCGTCCAAGATCTTCGACTCGGGCCTGGCCGTCTCCCTGTTCCGCGATAACTCCACCCGTACGCGCTTCTCCTTCTCTAAGGCCGCCAACCTGCTCGGCCTTGAGCTGCAGGACCTGGACGAGAAGAAGTCCCAGATCGCTCACGGTGAGACCGTCCGCGAGACCGCTACCATGATCTCCTTCATGGCCGACGTCATCGGCATCCGCGACGACATGTACATCGGCAAGGGCGACGCCTACATGGCCGAGGTCTCCGAGTCTGTCCAGCAGGCTTACGAGGACGGCGTTCTGGATCACCGTCCCACGCTCATCTCCCTGCAGTCCGATTCCGACCACCCCACGCAGTCCTCTGCCGACATGCTTTACCTCATCAACGAGTTTGGCGGCCTTGAGAACCTCAAGGGCAAGAAGGTTGCCGTCACCTGGGCTTATTCGCCCTCTTACGGCAAGCCGCTGTCCTGCCCGCAGTCGCTGATCAGCCTGCTGCCCCGCTTTGGTATGGACGTCACCCTGGCCCACCCCGAGGGCTACGACCTCATGCCCGAGGTCGTCGAGCGCGCCAAGGGCTATGCCGCCGAGTCCGGCACTACCTTTAAGCAGGTCAACACCATGGCCGAGGCCTTCGAGGGCGCCGACATCGTGATCCCCAAGAGCTGGGCTCCGTTTGCCGCCATGGAGAAGCGCACCAACCTGTACGCCGAGGGCGACGACGCCGGCATCGCCGCGCTCGAGAAGGAGCTGCTCGCCCAGAACGCCACCCATCAGGACTGGTGCTCTACGACCGAGCTCATGGAGAAGACTGCCAACGGCCAGGACACCATCTTTATGCACCCGCTGCCCGCCGACATCTCCGGTGTCTCTTGCGAGCACGGCGAGGTTAACGCCGACGTCTTCGACATGCACCGCGTGGGCATGTACAAGGAGGCCAGCTACAAGCCGTACGCCATCGCTGCCATGATGTTCCTGCAGAAGGTTGCCGATCCCGCCGCTACCCTCAAGGCCCTCGACGAGCG
>CABUWA010000115.1 GCA_902495085.1 uncultured Collinsella sp.
CCCCAAAGCAAAAAGGGGACGGGGCGCAAACCCCATCCCCTCTCAATCAACCCGTAAGGTCTACTTACTTGTGATTAGTAGGAAAGCTTCCACATGTAGCGACGCATGGTCAGCGGGTGCTGACGGGCCTCGGCGATCTGGTTGCCGTACTCGCGCATAACGGCGAGGTGCAGCAGCGGGTTGAAGTAGGTGACAACGCTCGCGGGCACGGCGTCGGCCAGGCCGTAGTCCTTGGAGTCGATCAGAGCGACCTTGGCGCCCATGCGCTCAAGGAAGGTGAGGGCGCGGGCGTCCATCGGACGGGTAGCGCCATCGGACATGAAGAAGACGTAAGGCTTACCCTCGGTGGAAACCTCGAACGGGCCGTGGAAGTACTCGCCGGTGTTGTAGGCGGCGGCGTCGATCCACTGCATCTCGGTGAACAGGAAGGCGGCGTGAGAGTAAGCCATCTTCTCGGAGGCACCAGAGGCCATGAAGTAAATCATCTTGTCGTCCTTGAAGTCCTCAGCGAACTTCTTGGCGAGCTTCTTGCAGTGCTGAGCAGCGTTCTCGCAGAGATCGAAGACGTTGGTGAGGCCGGTGATCATGTCGTCGTACTTGTCATAGCCCTCGGTCTGCTGAAGGATCTCGAGAGCAAGAGCGATGGCATAGCCGGGCTTCTCGCACTTGGCAGCGTAGTTGGCGTGGAAGCCGTGAACGATAACGTGGTCGGCGTCGACGGTCAGAGCGGAGCCAGCCTTGTTGGTGAGGGAGACGACCGGGCAGTTGTGCTTCTTGGCGGTCTTGTTGGCCTCGACGGTCTCGGGCGTGGAGCCACCGAGGGAGCAGGTGATCACGAAGGTGTGCTCGTTGACCCAGGAAGGCGTGTCGTAGTTGAACTCGTTAGCGGTGAAGATCTGAACGTTCAGCTTGTCCGTGTTGTTGGCCAGGAAGTACTTGGCGGGGTACAGGTCGGACATGGAAGCACCGCAGCCGACGAAGGCGACACTGTGGATCTCGTGGTTGGACAGGACGTCAGCGACGATCTGCTTAGGGAGGTTAAGGTCGATCTCGTACATCTGACACATTCCTTTCGATTTTTGCGGCGCCACATTGCCGGGCGCTCGCAGGGTTACCGTGGTTTGGACCGAGTCGCCGGTCCGTTGAGGATGCGACAAGGGGACTGTCCCATTGTCGCATTTTGGGGATGGAAGCCTGCCTGGGGTATGGGATGCCAGGCAGGCCCCCGGGGGAAAGCGGTTAGGCGCTTGGTCGCGACTAGGCCAGAATGCCGGCCGCGGAGAGGGCGATGCCGCCCACGATGGCGATCGCGAGAAGCCAACCGGTGTTGACGTTCTTCTTGATGAGCCAGTACATAAGGCCGGTGAGGCCGAGGGAGATCATCTGGGGCATCATGCCGTCCAGGATGTCCTGGATAACGACGGTGCCCTCAGCGAACTGCAGCGGAGTGGTGGCACCAATCAGCGTAGCGATCATGCCGCCCACGGACATAAGACCCACGATGCCGCAGACATACATGAGCTTCTCCATGAGGTCGCCGCCCTGAAGCTTGCTCAGGTACTCGTGGCCGCCCTGATAGCCCATCTTGGCTGCGAACCAAGTGATCAGCACAGAGGGGACGATGGAGATGAGCATGGCCAGGATCGGGCCCATGATGGAGCCCTGCTGAGCCAGCTGAACGCCCAGGCCAAAAGCGATAACGCGGATGGTACCCTGGAAGAAGGAGTCACCGATGCCGGAAAGCGGACCCATGAGGGAGGTCTTGACCGCGTTGATCGAATCGGGATCGAAGTTCTCGGGATCCTTGGCGTACTCCTCCTCCATGGAGGCGGTGAGGCCCAGGATAAAGGCGCTCGTCTGCGGGGTGCAGTTGTAGAACGCCATGTGACGGTGGTAAGCCTCTTTCTTAGCAGCGAGCTGCTTGGGGTCGGACTCGTCCGGATAGAGGCGGTCGAGCGTGGGAACCATGCCGTAGAGGAAGCCCATGTTCATCTGACGCTCGTAGTTCCAAGAGGCCTGGATGGCCCAGGAGCGCCAGAAGAACTGGCTGACCTTCTTGTTCAGGGACACGTCCTTGGTTGCGGTTGCCATAGTGTGTTCCTCCTTAGTCTTCGTCGTCTTCGAGCGGATCGTAGTCGGAATCGACACCGGCGGCTGCATGGGAACCGTTGAACTTGAAGCCCATGAAGACGACAGCCAGGCACACACCGATCAGAGCGACCGCGATGACGGACAGGTTGAGGTAAGCGGCGAGCAGGAAACCGATGAACAGGAACGGAGTCATACCCTTCTTGATCATCATGGTGAGCAGCAGGGCCAAGCCGTAGGCGGTCATGATCTTGGTCGAAACGTTAAGACCAGTGGACAGCCACTCGGGAACCATGTTGACGATGGCCTGAACCAGGTCGGTGCCAACAAAGACGGCGAGGAAGATCGGCAGGAAGTACATGATGGCGTACAGACCGGAGCCGGCGCAGATGTGCATACGGTAGGCGGTCTTGAACTTTCCGTTATCGATCGCGCTATCTGCCACATGGGTGAGGGCGGCGATGATGGAACGGAACACGATGCCGAGGAGCTGACCCAGGACGGCGACCGGGATGGCGATCGTCATGGCGGTCTCGGCGGAAGCATCGGTCAGGCACGCAAAGGCAGCGGCCACGATGCCGCCCAGGACCATATCGGGCGGAACGGCGGCGCCGACCTGCACCAGGCCCATGGACACGAGCTCGACGGCGGCACCGACGGCAAGGCCGGTGGGCACATCGCCCAGCAGCAGACCGACGAGCGTAGCGCCAACGAGGGGCTGCTCGAAGTTAAGACGACCGAGCAGGCGGGAGTCCCACATGCAGAACACGCCGACGAGGCCGACGAGCACCGCACTGATGAACGTATTCATACCCTTCTCCTTTCAGTCAGGCAAAAGCCTGGTTGATTACAGCTTGGCGTCGATGTCGACGCTCTGATACGTAGGGGTCTGCTGGACATAGAGCTTGATGCCCATGTCGAGCAGCTGGTTGACGTCGGCCTTCTGGGTGGCGTCGAGGAAGACGGAGCTGTCCTTGCCGCCGACCTGATCGGCACCGTCGTGGTTGGCGGTGGCGCCCAGGTTGATGGCGTCGAGCTTGTAGCCCTGACAGAACTGCAGCATCTCGGCAGTGTTGCCAAAGACGAACATGACGCGCTCGCCGAGGGTGTTGAGCTTGTCCATCTTGGCGAGGGCACGCTCGACGGTGAAGACGTTCAGGCGCACGCCCTGGGGCTTGGCCAGCTTAAGAGCGCCCTTCTTGATGTCATCGTTGGCGGCAGCGTTGTCGACGACGATGATGCGCTCGGCCTGAACCTTGGTGGTCCAGGTAAAGACGACCTGGCCGTGCAGCAGACGGTAATCAAGACGTACGAGGACGATCTTGGCGGGACCGGAGCTGTGACGGGACGCCTTGGCCTTCTTGGCGGGAGCCGCGGCAGCCTCGACCGGTGCGTTGGGGTTGGTCAGACCGGTGCGGGCCTCGTTGATGAGGGCTGCGAGCTCGGCACCCTTGACGGGGACGGGGCTCATAGCGAGCGTGAGCGCCAGCGGGATGTTGAAACCGCTGACAACCGTGAACTTCGTGCCGTTCTTGGAAAGCTCGACCATGCTGTTGTTGACCGAGCTGCCGAGCATATCGGTCAGCACATAGACGGTGTCGTCCGCGTTGAACGTGGCGATCATGGCGTCCACCTTATTGGTGATGGGCTCCTTGTCGTCACGAGCAAGCGACACGACGTGGACGTTCGACACGTCGCCGAGAACCATCTCGAGCGTGTCTTTGGCGCCTGCGGCCAGGCCGCCATGAGATGCGAGAATGATCTGATTCATCTTGCCTCCTCCTTTTCGTTATGGTCATTATAACGTCTTATACGTTGCTTATATTGCTAATTAGTATAAAGACCGTTCGCGGGTGAAAATCGACCGTTGACGGGTTTAACGTACTTGAAACGTTGGGCTGGGTAGGCCGGCGCTAGCTGGATAACCCCAGGTCAGACCCTGCGCGCAATCCCCTATCGCACGAAGTACCAGGGGCTTTCCTGCACGGTGGGCTCCAGCGCGATGCCGGTGCGTTCCTTAAACAGATCCATGTCCTGCGATTTTTCGGTCCACCACGCATTGGGCTTAAAGGTCATGCTCTCAATGACATGACCGACAAACACACTGTTGCGCAGCTTGGAGAAGTCGGTGTTCATAATCAGGATGGACGCGAGCACCAGCACGATGCCCAGGACTTTGATCGCGCCGGCGGGCTCGGCATAGACACCAATGCCCACCAGTACGGTGACGACCGTCTCGAATGACATTACGACGGGAACTTTCGACGTCTCGAGCCCCATGGATAGACCCTGCATATATAAGATATAAGCCACGGCCGTGGGGATGAGTCCAAAGCCAAGGAACAGCAGCAGCAGCTGTGGCGACATTGCCGCGGCGACATCCGGCCACGGAGCCGCGATAGCCGCCATAACCGCACCGCCAAAAACAAAGCCCCAAAACGTGACAGCCAGCGGGTGGACCGTCTTGGTTGCTATTCGGCTAAACACCGCGAGCGACGCACCACAAAGGCCTGCAATCACGCCCGACGTGACGCCCCAAACCGAAAAATGAAAACCGGAAAGGTCGCCATTGGTCACCGCAAGCACGCAGCCAACGATGTTAAAGACAATGGCAACGAGCTTGTTAGGGGTCACGTCCTCGCGATAAAGCACGCGGCCGAGCGCGACGCCAAACACCGGCGAGGTGTAGAGCAGCACCGAGGCCGTGGACATGCCCACCTCGCCCATGCACTCGTAATAGCAGGTGTTAGCGGCGGCCAAACCGACGATACCGACAAGTGCGCAGGGAACAAGCTCTTTAGGGCTTGCCTTGAACAGGGCCAGCGGACCCTGAGCCACGGTAGACCCCTCACCCGGACGGCAGCCCATAAACATCAGAACCGGCGCCAAGATAAGCGCTCCGACCAACAAGCGAAAGGCCGCCATACTCTGGGACGAAACGCCCATGGCCGCAATGCCGTTTACAAAGATTCCGATGCTGCCCCACATAAGCGCGGCGATCAGCACCAGCACATAGCCCAGATTGCTTTTCTTCAACGCAGCCTCCTCGGTATTGTTTCCAATATGTTTCACACTACGTTATAGTCGTTATATACATTTTTCAAGACACAAATCGGCGAGCGGAAAAATCTGCTCTACCGCTACAACCCATTGGTGCAAAGGGGTCAGGTTCATATGCGCCAACTTGGTGCAAAGTAACCTGTCCCCAATGACTAGGACTGTCCCCAAGTGCCGAACGTCTCCAAGTGCCGCATCTGGGCCAAGGCGACGCCGATGCTTTGGCAACGCCAGCGAAAACCCACCTGAGCGAACAAGGTGCCTTGAAGCGAAGCGGCATTGACCTTCTGGTCATGCCGCTGAAGCTGAAAGGCAGATTGCCGCTCAGGTGGGTTTGCAGCGTCGATCCGTTACGCGGTTTGGTAAAACCGCGTAACTAATACTCAAGCTTCCACATGTAGCGGCGCGTCATGTAGTCCTTGTGGGTGACGGCAGAGAGCGCACGCATGTACACGTTGTTGAGGATCGGGGCAAAGATCAGGTGGTTGAAGTACTCGCTCACGCTGTCCTTGATGTCGTTGAGGCCGAGCTCCTTGGCGTCGAGCTGATAGACGCGCTCGCCACCGTACTGGTTGACGAAGCGGATGCCGCGCTCGTCGTTGCAGCGGCTGCGGCCGACGCTGATGAGCTGGAACAGCGAGGTGCGCTTGTCCAGGATCTCGAAGGGGCCGTGGAAGAAGTCGCAGGTGTTGATGGTGCAGGAGTCGATCTGCAGCATCTCCTGCACGTTGCAGATGCTAAAGACGTAGGCGGCACCAAAGAGCGGGCCCTGAGCCATGACGTTGATGCAGGGCTTGTCGGCGTTCTGCTCGGCCCACTTGGCAGCGAGCGGACGGGTGTACTCGACGGCCTTGCGATAGATGGGGTCGACCAAGTCGAACGCGGCCATAGCGGTCTCGTACTCGGCATAGCCCTCGGTCTGCTGCGTGAGCTCCATAGCGATCATGGTCACGACGGCAGAGTTGGTGCGACCCATGCAGGATTCGTCGACGGCCAGGCTGTCGTACTGGATCTTGTAGTCGCAGACCTCGGTGAGGCCGGACTCGTCGACATAGATGGCGATGGTGCTGGCGCCGTGGTCCTTGGCGACCTGGGCGGCAACGATGGTCTCCTTGGTGCCGCGCATGGACACGACGACGGCCAGGGTGTTCTCGTTGACGTAGGCAGGGGTTGCGTGCACGAACTCGTTGCTGGTGTAGCTGGAGCTCACGACCTGCGTGGCCTCGTGCTCCATAAAGTACTGGGCAGGATAGTTGCCGCCGTTGGATCCGCCGGCGCCAATCCACACGAC
>CABUWA010000116.1 GCA_902495085.1 uncultured Collinsella sp.
GCCTCGATAGTGGCGTCGGCCGTCGGCTTCGAGTTGGTAAAGGTCGGCACGGCCTTCTCGCCGTCGTAGGTGACGGTCGCCTTCAGCTCGCCCTTCTCGTCGGTGACCTTGACGTGGACCTTCACGCCCTTCACGCCCTTCGCGTCGTAGACGACGGTCGAGTCGGCGCCCTTCACCTCCTTGATGGTGTAGTCGTGGTCGCCCGGCGTAGCGTAGTCGATGGCTGCAAAGGCGACCTTGCCGTCCTTGTCGTTTTGGACAGCCTGGAGCTCTTTGCCGTCGTTGTCGAGCAGCTGGAACGTGAAGTCGTTCCCCGCGAGCTCACCGCCCGTGAAGCGCTTCTTCGCCTTGAGCGTTACCGAGGTCCCCTTCGGTCGGTACGTGTTCGTGATCTTGGCGATTTTGTCAGCGACCTTGATCGGGTTGTCCTCATGGCTCACGCCGTCGTCGGTGTAGGTCTGCTCCATCTTGACTGCCGGCTGCGACAGCGTGCCGTCGCCGTTATCGCTCACCGTCACCGTGACGCGGTAGGAAGCGCTTGAATACCCGAACCCGGGCAGCCAGCTAGCGTCGTTTTGAGACGGCGTGGCCTCGGCGATGAGATAGGTGTAGGTGCCGGGCTTGGTGTACTCAATCTCGCCGAAGTCGAACTTGTCCCCGTTCTCAACGGTCTTCACAACCTGCTTCATACCACTCACGGGTGCATTCTCGGCACCGTCGGGCATCGGCGTGCCCTTGTCCGCGCGCAGGTAAATCTTGAAGCTATCGCCATCTTTCCAGTCACGGCCCTGGAGCACCTTCTGCGCCCAGAACGCATTGGTGAGCGTCACCGGCGACTTTACGCTGTAGGTGTTCGTGAATACCAGCTTGTTGGCGTCGGCCAGTGTGCCGTCGGCGTTCTGCTTTGCGATCGTGCCGGAGATGCTGTCGCCCTCGCCACTCAGGGCGTTGCCGCCCTGCTCGCGCTTGGTCAGCGTGAAGCCGGCCGGCATCTTGTCCGTACCGGTCAGCTCCTGCACCGTGTAGGCGTCGTGCTCGGCGAGGCCGTACACGCGGATCGTCTGGCCGGCCGTGATGGTCTGCTCGCGACCGTTCGTCAGGTCGAACATATCGCCGACCTGCTTCTCGCTTGCGGCCCCAGCGTTCTTGAACACTGCAGCCTTGTAGGTCTTCCCCTCGGGCACGGTGAACTTGAAGGTGAACTCCGCGTCCTTATTGCCCGTCAGGTCATCGGGCACGACAACCTTCTTCGTCACCTCAAGGCTCGCCTCGCGTTCGTTCGCCACGCGCACGCAGGTGGCGCCCGTGAACAGGGCGTTCAGGTTCATGTCGTCCAGATTGGCACGGGCACCTTTCGACGTGGTCCCCTTGGGCCGCTCGTCCTGCATGATACCCATACGTATCCAGCCCGTCTCGGTCTCCAAGCGATAAGGTTTACCCTCCTCGGTGGGCCCATACTGGTAGACACGTCCGTTGGCGCCGTACTTGAGGTGCACCTCATCCTCGCCGCCCTTGGCGTCATTGTTTCAGGAAAGGTTGTCGTTGCCGTCGAGCTTGCCGTCGGACGTCTGGCGCTGGCCCTTGATCCACGTGAGCGTGTTGTCGATGTCACCCTCTGCGCCAAACTGGCCCAGGCTCTTCATGAGCGCGCCCGGACCCACGAACGTCGAAACACCGTCATCGTCCGTACCAGCATCGGCATGGACGCCGTAATCGTCCACAATCACCTTGGTAAGCGTGTCGTTAAGCAGGAAGCCCTCGGGCGCCGAGACCTCCTTTAGGAAGTAGGTCCCCTTCACGAGCGGCCTGTTACCGTTGCTCGTATTCGGGAATATGCCCGCACCTTCGAGCAGGACCGGGTAGTCGACCGACCCCGTCGTCAGGGTGTCGTAGGGGGTCTGCTTGCCATTGAGCATGACCTTGCCGTTCTCCGTAGTCACCTGGCTGGAGGTGTACAGGGCGAACTTCGCCCCGTCAACGGGCTTACCCTCGGTATCGGTCTTCTGCACGAACAGGCGATTCTGGATGTTCGTGACGAGCAAGCGCGTGGCGAACTGTCGCTTGAAGTTCGTGCCGTCTGCGATGTCGTCGCTGTACACGTGGACGGTGTTCTCGGGAGTCGCGTCGCCGATCGAGCTCGCCTTTGTATGGTAAATGGCCACCGTGTACTCGGCATTCTTGCGGTCATTACCGCTCAGCAGGTAGTAGTACTTGGAGATGTCGCCGGGCAGATTTTGAATCTCTACCTGGTACTGGCCGCTCGTGTTGAGCGTGAAGGCGTGCAGGTCCTTCTTCGCCGCCTCGATAGCGCCGGCCTTGCTCGGATTCTCGGCGAGGGTGTACCCCGCTCCCGTCGATGGGTCGCCCGACACGGCGTACCAATTGTTCTGATCATTGATACCCGTGCCTGCGCTTTTATCGCGCTTGAGCACCACAGCGAACAGTATGCCGGAGTCCAGGTTGACGGTCTCGTTGGACTCCGTCAGGTCATTATTTGCCTTGTACACGGTCGGCGGCGCGGTGATGGTCTCCTTCGCGGCGGCGAACGCACCGGTCTTCCACACGACGCTGCCCGCGTCCATACCGCCGCGGTTGATGATGACACCGCCCGCGTCGTTCTTGTCGCTCGCGGGCACGTACTCGAGCTGCATGCTGCCATCCGTCGCCGTGAGACTCGAGCGGTAACCGTTGGGCGCCTTTGTTTCCTTCAGGAGGTAGTACTTGTACTGATACTCTTTATAAAGGTCATCGAAGTTGATAACGCCGTTGTCCGCCTTATTTGTGAGCGTCAGTTGTCCATTCGCGTTCGTGGTGCCGGAGCCAAGTAGGTTATTTGGATTGGCGGTCGTGTCAGCGAAGCTCTCGTCTGTCTTGTACAGCGCGAACTGAGCACCCTCCACCAGACCGCCATCCTGGTCGAACTTGATAATGTCGGACTCGGGAACCGTCACGAGGTTGAACTTGAGCCTCATGTTGGAGTCGGTGGCGCCACGCTCCAAGTAGAAGAACTTGAGCGTGTGGTTGGTGCTGTCAGCGAAGGTGTTGCCGTTGAAGCCCGAAATATCCCGCCCCGCAGCCTTGAACTTGCTTTTCAGCGTACCATTTGCGGAATTGTTAACGCTGATGTTGCCCGTTTGGAAGTTAATGTTCAGATCAGCACTGGTGTGGATGCCGCCAATGTCGCCCACGAGGACATCGTCAATGAACACCCAGACGTCGTCGTCTCCGGCGAACTCGAAGGTCATGGGCTTGCCAGCGTTCGTTTTGCCATCCTTCGGCTGCACGAATCGCGTGGACATTGAGAGGCCGAAATAATGGTTGAGGGGTTTGTTACCGTTATATTGAGGGTCAGCGACGTTCTGCGACGTAATGCCGTTCGGGACGAGTTTGCCGTCCTCTTCCTTGAATACCTCATCGGCCGCATCGAAGGGGAAGAACTGGCCTACTGTCTGAGGCCCAGACCCCGCTTGCTTAACGCCGGCAGCATTGTAGACATCAAATGCATTCTTATTGGCGTTGTACGCCGCGTAGTTCTGCGAGCTGTCATACTCGTAGTAGCCGCCCTTGACCCGCAACAAACCCGTCACACCCATATGGGATATCTTGCCCGTATGGACGGAGGAATCAAACAGGTAGCCGAGGGATTCTCCCTCCCAGCGGTCGGTGAGTCTCGGGTAACCACCGGCAAGAACGTTGTTCACGATGCCGGTGCGGACCTGGGAGCCACCCGTATACTTGTTAAGATCCTCGCTGGCTCCTTGATCCTTGAACTGAAACAGGTGGTTTGCGTTGATGCCGCCGTTGCCGGAAACCGACAGATGGTCATCGGGATTCACCCAGTAATCAAACAGGTTGATCGTCGCCCCCGAGGGCGAAGTCGTCGTGACCGTGTGGTCCGAAACCTTCGCCTCCGCGCGGGTCGGCAGGAAGAAACTCGCCGTCAGCACGACGGCGAGGGCCAGAACAATCACATATGGCGAGACCGGGCGCAGCCCGCGACGACGGCCATAAGACATGACGGACCACCGCTCGCGCGGCCGATGTCCACCAAGAAGTTCCCTGCTGGGACACCCCCCCACCGGTAACCATATTCATGAGTAGAGACGTCGCCTCTCTGAGCTCCTGCATAATTTCCCTCCCCGTCACACGGCGACCCGCCTGGGCACCCCCCCGGGGGCCGAGGCAGTCTGGCACATGCCCGCAGTCGTTCAAGGAATACCAACCCCAGCATATGTCTCTTAAGATATCTTAGTCTTATTCTATGACAGTTTTTGTCTCATTACCGATGAAATCGACTCAGTCCCTTTGTCGCATGCTAGAGCGTGTGGAGCAGGGCGATGAGGAAGCGGATGCCTTGGAGGTAGGCGCGACGGGTGATGCGCTCGTTGGTGCCGTGGACGCCGCGGTCGCATTCGTCATCGTCGACCACAAAGGCGGAGAAGCGGATGCACTCGTGGCAAATGCGCTGGTAGTTGGCGGCATCGGTTGCACCAATCACGGTCGAGGGCACGATGCTCATCGGCTCTTGGCCCACCGCAGACGATCCGTTTTCCTCCGTCGGCTTGGGATCACGGAAATAGCGGGCGGCGATGGCGCGGACGGCCTCGAGCCCCGGACCGCCCACGCGCGGGGACGGCGAGGGCTCGGAGCTGCCGGGGCCCAGCTCGACCTCGACTCGGCCGGCGAGCCCAGCGGTGGCAACGGCCTCGCGGCAGCAGGCCACGACATCGGCCACGCTCGTACCCTCGAGCATGCGGAAGTTGATATTGACCCACATATCTTGCGGCATTACGTTGGCACCGGTACTGCCGCCCTCGATTTGCGTGGGCGCACAGGTGGTGGTCACAAGCGGGTACAGCTTTTTGCTGGCAAGGCAGTCGCGCACGATGGCATCCTTGCTGGCAGCAATCTCGTCTGCGGTATAAAGCCCCAGCTCGACGAGCTGGGCGGCAAGCAGATCGGTCACACGCGTCGGCCACTCGATATCGCAAATCGCGGCAATAGCGCGGCTGAGCACTTCGAGCGACGTGCCACCGTAAGGGTTGGAAGAATGCCCGCCCTCGCTCTTCGTCCTGAGCACGATATCGGCATAGCCCTTCTCGGCAAGATCGGCATGCATAAGCCAACCCTCGCCTGCGCCGTACTCGGCAGCCTCAACGATACGATAGTCGCCCTCGTCAATCAGGTACTCAAGCTCAACGCCGCGCTCCTCGAGCACGCGGCCAATGGCACCCGCGCCGCACTGCGTGGTCTCCTCATCCTGGCCAAAGGCCAGCAGCAGGGTTCGTTCGTGTTGCCAGCCGTGCGCCAGCGCATACTCAACGGCCTCCAGGATGCCTGCGACCTGGTCTTTCATATCGATGGCGCCGCGACCCCAAATATAGGTGTCGTCCACGTGCCCGCTAAAGGGATTGTGCGTCCAGTCTGTCTCGGTGCCCGGCACCACGGGAACCACGTCCATGTGACCCATGAGCATAATGGGCTTGAGGGCAGGGTCGGAACCGCCAAGCGTCACCAATATCGAATGATCGATGAGCTCGGCCTTACCCGCCGTAAATACGTTCGGCCAAGCCCGCTGCATATACGCGCGCAGGTCGTCGAACGGCTGCCAGTCCACCGCCTCGGCATCCATACTCGAAATGGTCGGAAACGACAGTACACGGCCCAGGCGCTCGCATGCGCCGGCCTTGTCCAAATCGGCAAAATCATCCTCATACGCAAAGAAGCGCCAAACCTCGGCCATGACATCCTTTCGATTGTGATGACGAGGGCCGCCCCACCGGAGCGGCCCTGCCACGTACGCGTTTGCGGTCGGTTATTTGTCCTCGAGATAACGCGAGAGGAACTCGCGGGTACGCTGGTGTTTGGGGTTGCCAAAGAGCTCGGCCGGCGCGGCATCCTCGAGCACCACGCCCTTGTCCATGAAGACCACGCGGTCGGACACCGTGCGGGCAAAGGCCATCTCGTGCGTGACGACGACCATGGTCATGCCGTCGGCAGCGAGCTTGCGCATGACCTCGAGCACCTCGCCCACGATCTCGGGGTCGAGTGCGGAGGTCGGCTCGTCGAACAGCATGATCTGCGGGTTCATGCATAGAGCACGAGCGATGGCCACGCGCTGCTTTTGACCACCGGACAGGCGACCCACGGCGGCGTGCGCGAATTTTTCGAGTCCCACACTCGTCAGATGCTCCATCGCAATTTTTTCAGCCTCGGCCTTGCTCATCTTTTTGAGCGTGACGGGCGCGAGCGTGCAGTTGTCGAGCACATCCATGTTGTTGAACAGGTTAAAGCCCTGGAACACCATGCCGATGTCCTCGCGCAGCTTGTTGATGTTGCAGCGCTCGGCCGTGAGGTCCTGGCCGTGGAACCAGATGTGGCC
>CABUWA010000117.1 GCA_902495085.1 uncultured Collinsella sp.
GGCTCAAAGCCGCCGTCCTTGGCAGTACCCTTGGCGATGATGTCGCGGCAAGCGCCAAAGACCTTCTTCTCGCGGCCGTCCATAACCTCATTGGCGCGAGTGTAGTTGGGGTCAGACGTCTCGACGACATAGTCCGGGTACAGGTAATACTTGAGGTAGGTATTGGGAATCGTCTCGGGATCGACAGCATAGACATCCTTGGCCTTGCCGAAGGTGTGAATCCAGCTCTCCTCGACATGCTGCTCCTTACCGGCCTCGTGCTCGATGCCGTCCAGGTAGCCGTTCTTAGCCATGTGCTCCTTAATCTGCGGCATGAGGTCGTTGCCGTCCTTGTCGTAGATTTTGCTCCACCAACCAAAGTGGTTGAGGCCGTAGTAGCTATACTGCAGCTCGCGACGATCCTTGATGCCGCACATACGGCTCATCTTATCCATAAGGTCGATAGGCATGTCGCAGATGTTGATGATGCGGCTGTTGGGGCGCAGCACGCGGCAGGCCTCGGCGACGATGGCCGCGGGGTTGGAGTAGTTGAGCATCCAGGCGTTGGGGCTGTACTTCTCCATGTAGTCGAGGATCTCGATGACACCACCGATGGAGCGCATGCCGTAGGCGATACCGCCGGCACCGCAGGTCTCTTGGCCAACGCAGCCGTACTTGAGAGGAATCTTCTCGTCGAGCTCACGCATGGCGTACAGGCCGACGCGGATGTGAGCAAGCACGAAGTCGGTCCCGGTGAATGCGGTCTCGGGGTCGGTGGTGTAGCTAAACTCAACCTCGGGGGCGTTCTCGTGGAAATAGATCTCGCAGGCCTTTGCCACGATCTCCTGGCGCTCGGCGTTGTTGTCGTAGAAGGTCACCTTGTTGACCGGGAAGCGGTCACGCTCCTCAAGCAGCATCAGAGCGATGCCCGGGGTGAAGGTAGAGCCACCGCCGGCAATGGTCACGGCATAGTTTTTCTTGGACATGATGTCCTCCTCATTCTGGCCGCTTGCTCAATCCATCCCCGTACGCGGCCTGCACGGTTTGGAATTGTTACCTAGAAGTGGAGTTTTTTATCTCTAGAATCGGCCTTGCGGTGCATACCGGCTCTGCAAGGCCGATTGTTTCGATGGACGATGGTTTACAGAAGACTCTCGAACTTCAGAAGACTCTCGAACTTCTCGCGAACCTGCGGGACGCTAAGGCCGACGATGACCTGGATTGACTGACCTTGGACCACCAAGCCATGCGTACCGATCGCCTTGAAGGAAGCCTCGGGTGCAACGACGCTCTTGTCCTTGACGTTAACGCGCAGACGGGTAGCGCAGTTAGTTACATCGATGATGTTATCCGCGCCACCGAGTAGATCAAGGATGTTCTCGGCAAGCACCAAGCGCTCATCATCTTTACTCTGGGCGACCGATTTGCCAGCAGCACCGCCCTGCTTTTGCTTGTAGTCGGCCTTGGACTTGAGCTCGACCTCAACATCGTCATCCTCGCGACCGGGGGTCTTAAAGTCGAACTTGACGATCAGGAAACGGAAGACCACAACCCAAAGAGCGGTAAAGCACAGACCGACAAGGATGGAGATGGCGTACTGCAGACCGTGTGCGGCCCAAAGGGGCAGCCAGTCCCACGAGAGCATCGAGATGATGCCGCCGTCGAAGATACCCACGACGCCAAGGAGGTTTTGAGCCATGCAGCCAAGCGCTCCGAGCACGCAGTGGACGACGAACAGGCCGGGCGCGATGAACAGGAAGGTGAAGTCAAGCGGCTCGGTGATACCGCAAAGCATAGCGGTAAGGGTGACCGGGATCAGCAGAGCCTTGACGCGCTGCTTGCGCTCGGGTTTGGCGGTCATATAAAACGCAATGGCGACGCCAAGCGAGCCGAAGACCTTAGTCCAACCAGGGCAGGTATAGGCAGCCCAGGGTGCGGCATCCTTAAGAGCAATGCTCGGATCGGCAGCCAGTTGGGGCAGGATGTTGGCCCAAGCAGCAAAGATGCCGCCGTTGACCGCCGCGTTGTCGTAATAGAACGGCGTATAGATAAAGTGGTGCAGGCCTGTAGGGATCAGCACGCGCTCGAAGAAAGCAAAGACACCCACGCCAAACGTACCGGCGGAAAGGATGAATCCCTGGAAGGCGGAGATAGCAGCCTGAACATGCGGCCACACCAGGCAGGCGATAAGAGCGACCGGAACCATAACGAAGAAACCGATCATATAGATGAACACAGAGCCCGAGAACACGCCCAGGCACTCAGGAAGTTCGGTGTCGAAGAACTTGTTATGCAGCATCGTGGCGATACCAGAGATAATGAGCGCGCCCATGATGCCCATATCAAGCGTTTTGATGCTTGCGATAGTGGCAAGACCAGTACCGCTGCCCGCCTCGACAGAGTAGTCGACCCCAAAGACAGGGCCCCACTGCCCCAAGATTGTGCTTACAAAGTAGTTGAAGGTAAGGTAGATGGCCAAAGCCTCCATGCAGCAGCGAGCGTTCTGCTTGTTCGCGAGCGAGATTGGCAACGCTACGCAAAACAGCAACGGCATCTGGTTAAAGAGCGTCCAACCACCCTGGAGCAGCACATTCCAGCAATCAAACCAAAGATGGCCCGCAGTGGCCATCTCGCCAAAGATCGCCTCGGTGGTAAACAACGTACCCAGGCCGACGACGATTCCGGAAAATGCGAAAAGAATTGCAGGCGTGTACATTGCACCGCCGAAACGTTGTATCTTTTGCATCATGACGGGGAATCCCCCTCTCTTCATTCGGAGCGCTGCGGTTTTGGCTTCACTCGAGACCGCAGACGCGCCGTTTGCGTGTACCTCGTGCAATAGGACGGGTGGGCCCGTGTCCCTGACTTCTTGCACTTACGTTTTATCACATCACTTATCTAGACAAGTTAGCATAAAGACTACGGTCGGTAAACGGTTGATTATTGGCCGTAAACGGTATATGTCCAGTATTTCGCCTGTTAAATCTGGCATAGCTGATGGCTGCATTTTAATTTTCTTTTCTACTTGTCTAGATGTGCTTGTCTATATCTATAGACAATCCTATACTTCATTACAACATTCACCGCCACGTTAAGGAGTCACCATGAAAAGCGCGGTCTTCTATGGAAAGCACGACCTCAGAGTCGAGGAATCGGCAAAGCCGGCCGTGGGCAGGCGCGACGTTCTGATCAACGTCAAAGCTTGCGGCGTCTGCGGTACCGACGTTCATATCTATGAAGGCGACAAGGGTGCAGCCGACGTTACCCCGCCCACGATCCTTGGTCATGAGTTTGCGGGCGTTGTCGAGGCCGTGGGCAGCGACGTCGCTGGCTTTAAACCGGGCGATCGCGTGTGCATCGACCCAAACCATCCCTGCGGCTGCTGCGAACCCTGCCGCGACGGAATCAACCACTACTGCGAGCATATGACCGGTTACGGTACCACCGTTAACGGCGGCTTTGCCGAGTACTGCTCCGTCGATATGCAGCAAGTCTACAAGTTGGGCGATCACACCAGCTTTGAGCAGGGTGCTATGACCGAGCCCGTCGCCTGCTGCCTGCACGGCATCGATATGTGCAACATCAAGCCCGGCAGCACAGTTGTCGTTATCGGCGGTGGCATGATCGGCCTGCTCATGATGCAGCTTGCTAAAAACGCCGGCGCCACCAAGGTCGTCTTGCTCGAACCCGTCGAAGGCAAGCGCGAGGTTGCGCTCAAACTCGGCGCCGACCTGGCAATTGATTCCATCCACGAGGACGTCCCGGCCCGCCTGAAGCAGGAAGGCGTCGGCAACGTCGACGTTGTAATCGAATGCGTCGGCAAGCCCGTCACCATCGAGCAGGCCATCCAGATCGCCGGCCACAAGGCTACGGTCATGATGTTCGGCCTCACCAAGCCCGATGAGACAATCACCGTCAAGCCCTTCGAGGTCTTCCAGAAGGAGCTCGTGCTCACCTCGTCCTACATCAACCCTTACACACAGCGTCGCGCGCTCGAGCTCATCGACTCTGGCAGGCTCGACGTATCCTCGATGGTCGCAAAGGTAGCCTCCCTCGATGAACTCGGTGCCATCCTGTCAGACCCGGCCCTGCGTGCCATGGGCAAATATATAATCGACCCCAGCAAGTAAATCGATTGACACCTGCGTGGTTGGCCCTCATCCGTCGTTCACGCACCCAGCTCTAGGAGACCGTCATGGCGCGAGCCATCTTCCAAACTATTTATGACAACGTGAAGCAGTCGATTGACGACGGCACATACGCCTATCAGAGCTATCTGCCTTCGGAGACTGAGCTCACGCAGCTGTTTGACTGCTCGCGCATGACTGTCCGTCGCGCCATCTCGATGCTTGCGGCAGATGGCTACGTGCTCCCCCAGCAAGGTAAAGGCATGCGCGTCATTCGCAACATCAGTGACGAGACGAGTCGTGGCGGCGGCGGACTCGAGACCTTTAAGGAAATCGCAGCCAGCCGAGGCTTTGAACTCAAGACTGTCACCACCGTTTTTGAGCTCCTCGTCTGTAGCAAGGCGCTCTCCAAGATTACCGGGTTTCCCGAAGGCTGTGAGCTCACGCGTGCCAAACGCATCCGTTATGCAGACGGACGGGCTGTGTGCTCCGACGACTCCTATTACCTAAGCTCACAGGTACCGGGGCTGACACCCGAGATTGTCAACGACTCGATCTATCGTTACCTCGAAGAAGGCCTTGGCATTAAGATTGCCACGGGCAAACGCGATGTAACGATTGAGCATCCCACGCCCGAGGATGCACGCGTGCTCGATCTCGACGACTTTAACGCACTCGCCGTTGTACGCGGACAGACCTACAACGCCGACGGCATCCTTATGGAATACACCGAGACAAAGCAGGTTCCCAGCTTCTTTTTACTCCACGAAACGGTCACCCGCCGCAATAACGGCAGCGAGACCCATCAGAGCAGTATGAGCTAACCATCTATTAGTTGCGGTGGGATAGTTCCTAGAATGGCCAGCATAAGGGCAAAACAGGAACTATCCCACCGCAACTTTTTTGACCGGCGGGGCAGTACCTGTCCCACCGGTCATCATTTACGCTCGTTTAGCTAGTCCGCGAGCTTTTCCACTTGGTCGAGCATCTTGTTGAGCTTTTCCTTTGCCTCGGCCTTGACCTTCTCGGCCTCCTCGTGGGCCTTGGCCTTCTGAGCGGCCTTTTCCTCGGCCTCGGGGTCGACAACGACCAGATTGGACGCATCGTGCTCGACCAGCTTGAGCGCATGCTCGGGGCACACCTTGACGCAGGCTCCGCAACCTAGGCAATACGTGGACTCCAGTGCAAAGCGACCGCTTCCCACCAAATCGCAGGCAAACGTGGGGCACACGTTGACGCACTCGCTGCACGACGTGCACTTGTCGAAATCGCATTCCGGTGTGCTCACCTGCATATTCTGGGCAAGCTCGGGGTGGTTCTGCAGCGTCGAGAGCACCAGCTGCCGCCCGTGCGTGAGCGAACGGCGACGCTTGGTCGTCGTGGTGCCGCACATGGTGTTGAGCGTGCGCTCGAGCTGCGTGATCTGGTGACGGTGGGCCTTCAACTTCTGCGTCACCGAGGCCAGTGCCGCCGTCGCCGGGTTGAGCTTAGTCACGGTTAGGCCCGTGGTGCGGGCAATCTTATCCATGTACTCCTTGCGCTCGTACTCGCGGCGCTTATGGCACTTGAGGCTCTTGGGGTCGACCTCCAGGCCCATGCCCGTACCCGCCCACTCCTCGGCGGTAGCAATGGCCTCGCCCAGAATGTCCTCACCGCCGGTGTTGCGGCATTTATCGCACACGCCCAACGGCAGGTACACACTCACGTTGGGATAGTCCGCCAGTACCGAGAACCAGGTCTCGGCCGTAACATCGCCCACGCAGGCGACGACGACCTCGTTTTCGCGCGGCATGCGCTTGAGGGCGCGCGTGCAGGTGACGTAGGCGGTCTCGTGGCTCGTAGCAGCAGAGACGATATCGTCATACAGGTTTTTGGGCGCCAGGCGCGGCGAGATGATCGCCTCGGTCGGACAGGCAGCGGCGCACAGGCCGCACTTGCGACAGGAGTCAAGGATCTCAATGGCGTCTTCCTCGACCTCGATAGCGTTGACCGGACACACGTCCATGCACGCGGTGCAGCCGCTCTTTTCGTTTTTGCAGGTCAGGCACGGAATGGTGTTGCCGCGCGGGCGCTCCTTGTAGTCGGCAGGATTCCACTGCGGCGCCGACGGATCGAGTGCATCGGTCACGCCGCCAAGCGGGTTTTTAAGAAAGTCGAAACCCTTGCTGATCTCGATAATGTCATCAAACAGATCGTGTTCCTGCGCCATGCGCGGCCCCTCCCTGAGCAGTGCAAA
>CABUWA010000118.1 GCA_902495085.1 uncultured Collinsella sp.
CCATCTGCGCTGCTACTCGGCCTCTTCGGCGTCCTCTGCGTCGTCGGGCTCAACGGACTCGACGGGCACCGAGGTCACGTTGTCCTCGACCGAATCGACGATGTCGCGCACATGGGCCAGGAAAGCCGTGCGCTCGGGGGCGGTCATAACGCGGACGCGGGCAAGGATGAGCTCGTCGAGCACGCGCTGGGCCGCGGTCTCGCCCTGCATGCCCAAGCGCTCGGTCAGATCGGAGATGGTACCGCCGGCCTGCTCGAACATGTCGGACACACTGCGGGCGATATCGGGGGTGGCGGTGTCCTTGCGGACCTGCTCGCCCTTGGTGTTAAGGTCGTCGAGGACCTTCTTGCCGCCTTCGACAGCAACGGCGGCAGCGCCAAAGCCCACGTTAATGGCGCCGTTAACAAGCTGATCGAGTTTCATAACCATGGTTGTCTCCAATCACAAACAACTGCATTGGCGTTCTTGTACCCAAGATTGAGCGAAAGCGACAAAGCGTTTTAGCGCTATTCGATCGACGGGAAACCCTTACCTCACGTTGTCGTTCATCGCAAAAGAGTTCTTCATGGCGCAGCTCGTGGTGTAGAGCACCTTGCCCAGTAGAGCATCGGTCTCTACGCGAACACGCTCGGCAAACTCCTCGTTGGCGCGTGCAAGCTCGGCAGACACCTCGGCCTCGGGCAGAGCGGCTACGGCAGCGTCGATGTCATGGATCTGCTTGTGGCCCATGCCACCGACCTTCTCCTGATAATCCTCGACCGCGCGACCGCACTCATGGAAGCGGACGTCAGCCAGCGCGCCGATCAGGCGGTTGGCCCAGTAGAAGTTTTCGGACGTCACGCGAGCCTGCGTGTCGGCATAGTACTCGGGCATGGTCTCGACGTTGGCGTACAGCGGAACCAGCGCGTTAAACGAGTTGGAGCCAAACGCCATCCACTGCACGGCGCGATAGGCCGGCTGCGCATAGGGACGCAGCTGCAACACGGCGAGCTGGCTGTTGCGGTTGATGCCGATGGGGCGATATGCGCCACGCGTAGCGGGCGTGCCCTTGCTGCCGTAGCAGTCGTACTCCGTGCCCTGGTAGTGGCTCGAGAGCACGTACTTGATGTCCTCGATGGTCACCTTGCGCTCGGGCACGCGGCTCCAGGGAATGTCGTCGCTCTCGGGCGTGTAGTCGGCGTCGGGGCCATCCCACACGTCGCTGGGGTTGAGGCAGCGCTGCATGTACCACGCGCGCGGCGTGTTGTAGACGTGGTCGCTGTCGCTGTGCGAGCCAAAGGCCTCGCGCGGGTTAAAGACCGTCGCCGGACCTTCACCCTCGACACCCAGCGTCAGGTCCAGATGCCACTCGGCCATCCAGGCGCGCAGGTCGGCGGAGCACATATGGTCGGCCTGGGCGCCCTCGGCGTCATCCAGGTCAAAGCTGTCGATACCCAGCTGGTTGGGCATGGTCACATAGGCGTCGTCAGGCACGCGCTTGGCGATCCAGTGGTGGCCGCCGATGGTCTCGAGCCACCAGATCTCGTCCACATCACTAAAGGCGATGCCGTTGTTCTCGTAGGTGCCGTAGCGCTCGAGCAGGTCGCCCAAGATACGAACGCCGTCGCGGGCGGACTTGGCATACGGCAGCACCAAGGTCACCATGTCCTCCTCGCCCAAGCCACCGGGCTGTGCCGGAACGGATCCGTCCTCGTTGCCCTTGGCGGGTACGTAGTCGACGAGCGGGTCGGCGCCGCGGACGCGCTCGTTGGTGGTGAGCGTCTCGGTTGCGGACATGCCAACATTGAGCTCGTTGAAGCCCGCCTCGGCCCAAATGCCGTGACCGGGAATAACATCGGGTACGCTCGTGTAGCGCATGGGATTATCGGGCAGTTCAACGGTCAGGTGACTCAGGACGCTCGTGTAGACGCGCGGCTGCTCGTCATGATGCACCACGCGCATACGCTTGGGCTCAAACACCCCGTTGGACGAGTCCTCGTTGCGGGCGACCAGGGTCGACCCGTCGTAGCTCGCGTTCTTACCAACCAAAATCGTTGTGCACGGCATGCGCATCCTCCTTGAGCGAAGAAATCAAACGGCAACAGTGTATCGCTTCGACGCAAAAAGGGCGAAACCACGGCCTCGGCAACCCCTGTGGTCAGAAAACGCCAAATATGAGTACTGTCACAAATTTAGTAACAGCAAATTGCACTGTTCCGGGCGCCAGGAATCCTCACCTGTCCAAAAACTGAGTCTAGCAATTCCCCATACGTCCAATAAAATTGGCTCTTTAACGATATTACTTATCGCTAAAGAGCCAAAATGATCTCAAACATATGTGACTAGCTTGGCAACAGTACTCATATTTGGCATTTTTTGACCACGGGGTATCTAACCAACCCCCTAAACAGCCTCCAAACGCCTATTTTACCGCGCACTCAGCCGCCTCGATCACGTGCTTGGCGAGAATTGCTGTCGTCACGGCGCCCACGCCACCCGGCACGGGGGTGATTGCGCCAACAACCGGCTCCGCGGCATCAAAATCGACGTCGCCGACCAGCTTGCCAGCGGCTTCGTCCCAATTAATGCCAACATCGATAATCGCCTGGTCCTCGCGGACCGCATCTGCGCCAATCGTGCGCGCGCGTCCAACGGCGGCAACCACAATGTCGGCAGCACAGCACTCGGCGGCAAGGTCGCGCGTATGCGTATGGCACGTCGTCACGGTCGCATTGCGCGCCGTGAGCATGGCAGCAACAGGACGCCCGATCACCAGCGAGCGCCCGACCACAGCAACCTTAGCTCCATCCAGCTCAACGCCATAATGATCCAGCAAAGCAAGCACGGCTTCAGCTGTGCAGGGGGCAAAACCCTCACCGCGCCCCGAAAGCGTGGCGAGCAGCGAAGCCGGCGTCATGGAGTCAACATCCTTGGCGGGATCGAGCGCTGCGGCGACGGCGTTCTCGTCAAGGCCGGCGGGCAGCGGGCGGAACATCAGACAGCCATGAACAGCCGAATCGGTATTGATGTCCTCGATGGCCGCCAACAGCTCGTCCTGCGAAACATCGGCAGAAAGCAAAACGCGGCGAGCCTCAATGCCAACCTTCTCGCAGCGCTTGAGGGCACCGCGCTCGTAGGACAGGTCGTCCTCGCGCTCGCCCACACGAACAATGGCCAGCGTCGGCACAACGCCACGTTCGCGCAGGGCTGCACAGCGAGCAGCAAGTTCCTCGGTCAAAGCGCGAGCAACGGGAGCACCCTTCAGCAGTTCAGCCATGGCTATCCTCTCTTCCTTGCAGCGTCGGAGGCGCGGCGCGCCAGCGCATCGGCGCGCGGCAACCATGTGTCGAGCAACTCATCACACGCCGTCTCGAGCTCCTCAGCACGAGCGCGATCTTTCATAGACGTGGTGTTCGCAAAGAGCGTCAAGCTCGCGCCCTGCATAGCGGCACGGCAGAACACGGCGCCGCACGCCACATCGGACAGCAGCTGACGCGAACCCTTGTCGGCCATGTCCTCGAGCAGCGCCAGCGCACGCCCGCAGGCATCCATAATGCGATACGGCGGCATAGCGGCCACATGCAGCGCATCCTGAATCGCGGTCGCTCGAGCCGGATCGTCACGCGGAATACCGTACGCCGCGGACACCCGCCTGTAGGCACGAACATCCTCGGAAACCAACTCGACAAGCTCCTGGGCCAGCTCATCAGCCTGGGCAAACGCGCGCGTCAGGTCATCCGCACGATCAGCAAGCGCGGGATTAGTCGCACCGTAGCGGGCAACCATTCCGCACAGCGAGGCGCCCAGCGCGCCCACAAAGGCGCTCGCGCTGCCACCGCCGGGAACCGGCTCGCGCGCGGCAAGCGCCTCGGCAAACCCGCGGCAGGTCTTGTCCATCATCTCTTGGCTCATACGCATGCACCTTCAAGTCATATACATCGGTCGGGTGGAAACCGCCGACCGACCGCATCGATCACATAATGGTGCTAAGTCTAGCCCATAAGTACATAAGCGTCAGCGCACCTGGCCATCGCGGATTTCTATGACGAACGATAGGCGTCGGCACCGCAAACATGGGACACATGGCCCACCTTTCGAGACTTCCGGGCAGCGGCAACTGGGGCATACATATAGGTAAGGAGCCCTATGTTGGGGCAAGCTCATCACGGCACCGGACGACGAATGGAAGAATAACCGCACAGTAAACAAAGACATCATGCGCATGCGTAACCGCCGCCCCAGCGATCCGCGGCACACGATGTCCCTGGCAGACAAGGAGGACGCCACCATGAAGAAAAAGACCCTATCGATCCTTTCCCTTTGCATCGCCCTCTTTGCCGCGCTCGCCCTTGTGGGCTGCGGCGGGAGCGCATCGGGCGGCGGCAGCGCCCCCAAGAGCGAGAGCAAGGAAAAGGCCCCCGTCGCCAAGAAGACCGACTACATCTGGTTTAAGGTCGAGATGCCCGAGGGCGTCGGCGTAAGCGACTCTGCCGGCAAGAATGCCGACAGGGTCCAGCTCACCTTCCCCGAAGACGAGAACGCCTCGGCCGATCGCTTTATCCCCGTTTGGAAAAAAGCGCTGACGGCCGAGGAATCCCACGCCGACCAGGCGGAAAAGAAGGGGGATACGTTCCAGTGGAAGGATGGCGGGTCCGTCGAGTATAACGGCAGGACGTGGCTCGTCGGAACATACGAGGACAACAGCGGCATCTCAACCATGCTTTTTACCGATGTTGAGCCGGGAAGCGTCTACGTCCTCATCTCGAACTTCGACCAGCACAAGAAAGAAGCCGAGGCACTCCTCAACTCCATCGAGTTCCCCGATGACATGGAAGAGGCAGTTTCCGAGGCACGCGAAGTCGAGATTTCGAGCATCGAGATCAAGTAACGGGACACCCGCACGCGCCTACGCGCACCCGCGCACATGCGCCCCATTAAAACAACGGGCGCCCAACCCGGGGAGGGCCGACAGCACCAGCCCTCCCCTCTTTTGCGCCCGAACATATTGCCACTTAACGGCGCAAATCCGGCCCTCAGAATGGGACACATGGCCCACCCTAGCGAGCCGTCCACGCGTACAGTAAAGACAGGTAATCCATGGGCGGTTACAGATCGAGGAGGACACGACCATGAAAAAGAAGGCCTTTGCGATTCTCACCCTCTGCATCAGTCTCTTTGCCGCAGTTGCCCTGGTGGGCTGCGGTGGCAGCGGCGACGCTACCGGAAGTGGCGGTGGCGGCGGGGCAGAAAAGCCAGCCGTGGATATGAGGACCGACTTCATTTGGTTTAAGGTCGAGGTTCCCGAGGGCGTCGAGATTACCGACGTTGCCGGCGACACCGCCGACAGGGCCCAGTTTAAGTTCACCGAGAGCGAGCACGCCAGCGATCGCTTCATCCCCGTCTTCGATCCTGACAAGAACGCCGACGAGCTGTTCGACTACGAGGCAAAGTGGAATGCCAGCTTTGAGTGGACCGAGAATGACCCCGTCAAGTACAACGGCAAGACTTGGCGCAACGCTTCCTATACACACTAGGGCGGCGTAACGACCGAATACTTCACCGACGTTGACGGCGGCAGTGTGTATGTGCGTATCGACAACGTCGAGGAGCACAAGGACGCCGTCGAGACCATGATGAAGTCTCTGGAATTTGCCGACGACATCGCCGAGGCCAAGACCGAGGCCATGGACGTCAAGCTCGACGATATCGAGATCAAGCGCTAAGCGACTGGCGAGCGCAACGGGAAACACGGTCGCAGTGCAAACAAGCGACGGTACCCCAGCGCTTCGTACCCAGGGAGGGCCGGTAAACCGACCCTCCCTTTCTTATGCCTGTAGCCGACGAACGCGAGGATGCCGGACGCCGGAACCGCCCCAAATGTGGCAACAGTACGAAAACGACAAACACCCCAACACGTCCGCCCACCGATTTATTGCGCCGCGCAGACAATTAAACCAGCATCTTTAAACATCTGGGCAGTATAGTGACCAAAACTATCGCATAACCGCACTCTGCGAATGGAGAAGTTATGACCGAACACCATGCCATCAGCCGCCGAGCGTTTACGCTGGGCCTAGGGCTTGCGGCGTTGTCACCACTTGCAAGCCTGCCCGAAACCGCAGCGCCGGGCATTCCCCTGCGAGCGGCATTTGCAGACAACACACCCGCACCGTCGGACAGCCTCGACAATTTCGTCATTCGCCTTCGCCCCGGGGGGTGCGGACGATTTCTTGGACCGCGCCTAGGCGTATCCAAGCTTCCTGCGGTACTCCATCGGGCTCAGCCACCCGAGGGACTTCTTGATCCGCTCCTCACGATAGTACACGAGGTA
>CABUWA010000119.1 GCA_902495085.1 uncultured Collinsella sp.
AGTATCGGAGGCCGCTTGCCAGCCGTGGGCTTAAAGGGATTTGGATTCATGTCGGCCTCCTCGGATTGGCAAACCCTGGTAATAGTTATACCAACTTATACCGAGTTATACCAATAGCATGTGACAAAGGAACTGTCCCTTTGTCACATGTGGCCGAAAAACTCGGCGTCTGCTGCTCGCCAGGGGCGGAAGGTGGAGGGGTCGATCTTTACGTGCGCCGCGGCGGGCACGTCGTACCATTTGACCGTGTAGCCGGCGCCGTGAGAGCAAAAGACCGAATCGGGCGTGTTAGGCAGATCGGCCTCGGGCTCATAGGCGGCCGCCTCGATGACGCGCTCGGCATCATGGCAAGCCGCATAGCCGGCGAACTCTAGATACAGATGCCCACGACCACTCGTGTAGGCAGCCACCACCAGCGCATAATCCTGCACCTCGGATGCCGGTACGCGACCCACAAGCTTTGCCCGGTCGCCCGCCATCGTCGGTGGCTCGTACTCGGCACCCATGCGCGTGGCATCCGAGAGCGCCCGGCCCACGCACTCCCCCGGCACCTCAAGCTCAAAGTGGTACCACGGCTCCAGCAGCACCGCCGCGCCGGCCTCACGCGCCTGCATGAGCCCCTGGCGAATCGCGCGGTACGTGGCCTGGCGAAAATCGCCGCCCTCGGTGTGTTTGGCATGCGCGCGGCCGCCCGTGAGCGTAATGCACACATCGGTGATGGGCGAGCCGGTCAGCACGCCCAGGTGATCGCGCTCCATGGCGTTGGTGAGTGCCAAACGCTGCCAGTTAAGATCGAGCTCGTCGGTCGAGGTCACGGTGCCAAACTGCACGCCCGAACCCGCCGGCAACGGCTCCAGGCGTAGATGCACCTCGGCATAGTGGCGCAGTGGCTCAAAGTGGCCCACGCCCTCGACCGGCTGCGAAATAGTCTCCTTATAGAGAATGCCGCCAGACTCAAACGCAACCGAAAGGCCAAAGCGATCGGCCAACACCCGTTGCACGACCTCGAGCTGCACCGCCCCCATAAGCTGCAGATGTATTTGTTCAAGATGCGTGTTCCAGCTTACGCCGAGCATGGGGTCTTCGTCTGCCAGCTCAGTCAACGCTTTGAATACCACATGGACGTCGTGTTCGCCCGGTAGCACGGTATAGGTGAGAACCGACGCAATGACAGGTGCATCGCCCGCGGGCTCCGCGCCCAGGGCGTCCCCCGGGCGAACGTGCGCAAGGCCCGTCACGGCACAAATACCGCCAGCAGCAACTTCTTGGGCAAGCTCATACTTCTCGCCGTTATAGATGCGTACCTGATCGACCTTCTGCTCCCATGCCTCGGCACCGGAACGTCCGCCAATCATCTGCTTGGCATGCAGTGTGCCGCCGGTTACTTTAACCCATGCCAAGCGCTCGCCGCGATCCCCGCGGCTGACACGATAGACGCGCGCGGCAAACTCCGGGAGCCACGCCTGTTCACGCATCAGCGCGCATATGCCATCCAGCAGCTCGTCCACGCCTTGGTCCTTGAGCGCCGACCCGGCAAAACAGGGAAAGAGCTTGCGCTCGGCAACCATGCGCGACAGCGTCGCGACGGAAAGCTCACCCGCCTCAAGAAACTCCTCGAGCGCTTCTTCGTCTAACGCGGCAGCGTCCTCCTGAACGGCCCCGCCCGCCAGCAGTTCGCCGGCATCCAGGCAGCCCTCGGAGAGACGTTGCCCAAGTTGTGCCAGCAAAACATCGCGGCCGGGATTCTCCAAATCGATTTTGTTGATGAAGATGAATGTCGGGATGTCATAACGTGCAAGCAGGCGCCACAGGGTTTCGGTGTGTCCCTGCACGCCGTCGTTGGCACCCACAACCAAAATCGCATAGTCAAGCGCGTGCAGCGTGCGCTCCGCCTCGGCCGAAAAATCGACGTGGCCGGGCGCATCCACGAGCATGACGTGGGTATCACCGTGGTCGAGCACGGCCTGCGACGAAAAAATCGTGATGCCACGCTCGCGCTCGATCGCGTTCGTGTCCAGATGCGAATCGCCATCGTCCACGCGGCCGCGCTTGCGAATGCGACCCGCGTTGAACAGCATGACCTCGGCCAACGTGGTCTTGCCGGCATCGACGTGCGCCACAATTCCAACGACCGCTTGCTTCGACATGGCTCTCCTCTTATTGCAAGCCCATCGCACGCGGCAACGGGCGTTCACGCTCCACACTGGATGATACAATTTACGGGCCGGCGGGCGAAGCGGGCCCTATCCCCCGACCAAGCTCATCGCCCTGCGTTGCCGCGCGGCGATTTTCGTAGGTTCGCGCCTTGCGAAAGCCGGCTTTCAAAACAGCACAGCGAACGAAAATAGCCCCGGGTGGGACCATTTTCGTTCGCACGAATTATTGATACGCGTCCTCGCTCTTATGCCTCGCGTAGCCAATCGAACGCGACACGCGGCGTGCCGTCCGACACATACACGATGCCGGCGCGCTCGAACCCCGCCTTAATACTCGCACCCTGCATGGGCAGGTTGTCCTGATGCGTGTCGATGCGCAGGTGATCGGCACGCTCTTTGGCAAAGGCGAACATCGCAGCCGCGATACCGTGCACGGTGCCGTCGGATGCCACACGGTGCAGCACGGCGTACGGAGTGTCGCTACGCCATTGACCGTCCTCAATTACGTCATAGCACTCGTCCGGGCCCGGTAAAAAGGCAAACGTCGCCACCACGCGGCCGTCGACTTCGCACACATAGCTGCCACCGGCGGCGATATCGGCAGTCAGCTGCTCGGCAGAAGGCGTGCCCTCGGGCCACTGCGTGGCGTTGCCATGCGCACGCATAAAGGCGCGGGCCGCGCCATAGATAGCCATGACGGCGGGAATGTCGGTATCGAGGGTTTTTCTGATCATCACGCGGCGACCTCACGTTTATTGGTATCACTTTGATTGAGCAATGATACCAACGTTTGGAGAGGGGCGCGAAGCAGATGGGGAGCAAAAAGCGAGCCGCCTGGTCAAAAGCCAAAAGCGAGTTTTTGGGCGCTGCCACCGGCGGCGATATGAGCGACCTGTTTGCACGTGAGGACGAGCGCCGCGACGCCCTGGACGCCGAGCGCGAAGAAGCCTGGCGTTACAAGTCGTGCGAGCGCAAAAACCGTTACGACACACGCGCCGAGGCCGAAGCCGTTATGGCCGATTGCGAAAACCGCGGACGGCGCGGTTTAGCCTGCTACAAATGCGAGTACTGCGGCGGCTGGCATCTGACGTCGCACCCTTGGAAATAGGGTCCGCATCGGCACGGCACTGACGGAGCGCCAACCATCGCACACAAGCTACAGGCGCGGCGGCACCAAAACATCGTAGCGAACGGCCTTGCCCGCGAGCTGATAGCTCGGCTTAACGCCGGCAAGCAGCGGCCCCTTCACCGGTCGTTTGATAACGACCTTGCGCGGATGCACCGCAAGCGCTGCCTCGACCAGCGTCTCCTCATTAGCACACGGCTGCTCCAGATGATGCAGGAGCTGAAACTTCTTTTTAACCGCCGCGCTCTTGGTGCGCTCAGGAAACATGGGATCCAGATAAACCACATCGGGAGCGGCAAGCTCGCCCTGTCCAATCAGCTCAGCTGTATGGCGAAGGCCGGCAATGCTGTCCTCGCCCGCATGTAAGCGCATGCGCGACGCGGCAGCCGCAAGCGCCGGATCATCTGCCGCGCGATCCAAGGCATCCTTGAGGAGCGCCGCAATCACACAATCCTGTTCATATAGATCGACGGTAAAGCCCGCGGCAGCCAGCAGCAGCGAATCCTCGCCAAAGCCTGCCGTGGCGTCAATCGCCCATGGGCTCTCGATGCCTTTTGCGCGCGCAGCCTTTACCAGCAGCTCTTGCTGCAGACGGCCCTGTTTGAGCCGTGGAAGCATGCGGCCAAAATCGGCACGCAGCTCCATTGTGCCGTCGGTGAGCGTGAGGCCCTCGGACTTCCCGGTCAGCTCAAGTCCCGCGGCCCGAGCAACAAAAAAGGGATCGGCGACGCCCATGGACACTCCTTAACAAGCAAAACGAATACGCGAGCGCCGTTCATGACGACACCCAACCGTCCGCTATTGTCCCACATGCGACATGGCCCACAGCATCCCAATGCAAAGCACCGCCATCAATCCCGTGCACACGGCAGCGATCACAGAATCACCCATGCGCCTTCCCAACGACCGCGGCTCATGCACTTGCCCTGTTCCGTACATCATGGCTCCTCCTTGAGACCAGCTCTTACCATGGACCCATCATCGCAGCGCCGCGCATACGCTGCCATCGATTTGACTTACGCCCAGCTTTCCTTTTTGAAAGGTTGGGTTTGGCTGCGCGGGCTCAATGCGCTTTCAAACGCATGCATCGCCGCGTTGAACTACAATGTGCTTCACCATATGTGCAGTACATTGGGTACGCCAAGTTGGCGTACTCGTATCGAAAGGACCAGCCATGAGCTTCACTCGCAAGACTCTCAAAATCCTTGCTCTCATCTACTTTGTTTTGGGCATCGCCAGCCTCGTCACCGCCGGCGTCGGTATCGCCACGGGCGGTCTCGATTCCACGTACGGTTCGTACGCCACGCTCGCAGCGGTCGTGCTTATCGCCAAGGGTCTCGTCGACCTTGCCGCAGGCGTCGCCGGTATCAAGGGCGCCAACAAGCCTTCGCAGGTGGACGGCGCGTTTAAGCTCGGTATTGTTGCCGCGGTCGCCACGCTTGCCCAAGCGGTGCTCACGCTTCCCGCGTTTGGCGGCGACGCCATCAACTTTGGCGCCTTTGTCATCGTGGTGTACGACCTGTTCTTTGTTCAGCAGGCACACGCCGTTAAGGCCGAGAACAAGGACCGCCTATAAGCGCTCGCTTCTCATAACCTCTGCAGCCAAGCAACTAAAAAGGGCCGATCGCGCATCTCCGCGGTCGGCCCTTTACGTTTGCCCAGATAAAACCTACCAAAATAAACCTGTCCCTATTTGGCAGGTTGTTAGCTGTGGCGGTACTCGGCGATGATGAAGTCGATGTCGGTTTGAAGGGTATCCAAATTTGCCAGGCGCTCTTTGTCGGCAGGGCGTGTGCGGTAGTAGTACGGCGTCATCTGGAACACCGCCTCGATGTCGGCCTGGGTCTGAAGCGTAATATTCGCAGATACCCGCTGCGTTCCGACCAACTCGAGCTCGGTAGTCTTCGGCAGCTTCTCGTCGTTAAGGTACGGCGTATCGTAGAGCACTTCCTTGAGCCCAAACAGATGACGGGCACCCGGCACCACGGTATAGAGTGAGCCCTCTGGCGCCAGCACGCGGGCAAACTCGCGCTCGTTAAAGGGGGCGAAGAGCTCAGTCACCATATCGAAGGCGCCATCGGCCACGGGGATATCCTTCATGTTGGCCACGAAATAGGTCGCATCGCCGCGCTTGGCGGCCAGGCGCACCATCTCTTTGCCCAGGTCGAAACCGTAAGCGTCCACGCCCGGCACCGCGCCCATGGCACTCGTGTAATAGCCCTCGCCGCAGCAAATATCGAGCAACGTCATGGGGCCGCTCATAGACGCGGTACGCCCAGACACCTGTTTGCACACCAGCTCGACCATCGTATCGCGCAACGGTGCGTAGTATCCACGGTTCAGAAAGTCACGACGGCTGCGTGCCTGCGACTTGGGATCGCCCATGGAGTCGCCGCTCTTGGACGAGCGCAGCAGATATAGATAGCCCTCGCGCGCACGGTCAAACCGGTGCCCGCCCGCGCATACAGCACCGCGCTCGTCGTCCACCAGCGGCTCATGGCAAACGGGACACAACAACATGGCAACTCCTTAGCGCGAACGACACAACGCCCACTATTGTCGCACGCCTCCCCCACCTAGTCATTGGAGACGTTCTTGAATGACTAGTCGTTTAAGAACGTCACCAATGACCAGTTAGAAGAGATAAGGAGTGTCCCCAGCTGCCGACAGAAAAGGAACGTCCCTAAGTGCCGATAGGAACACCCAATAACTAGTCGATTAGGAGTATCATCATCTGCGCAAATAAGCACGGAAAAGCATATTAGAGATTGAGAGCGTATGGCTGATACCGCATCTAAGCACATTGACATGACCACCGGTTCGCTGTGGCGCAATATTCCCCTGTTCGCCTTCCCCGTGGCCGCCACGAGCATCTTGGAGCAGCTGTCGAACCTCATCGCCACGGTCATCATCGGTAACTTCTCGGGCGACCAGGGAAC
>CABUWA010000120.1 GCA_902495085.1 uncultured Collinsella sp.
CCGCCCGCCGTTTTTAGATGCGAAACGGCGGGCGGCCTATCTTTACGGCGCCGGAACACGGGCGAGCGCGTCGATTACGGGCGCTCCATGTTGGGAACGATGCTACCCTCAGTCACCGCATGTACGGCCAGGCGCATGATGTTGTCGTAGCCGGTCTTGCTCAGAATCTCCGAGATGCGGCGTTTGATGGTGCCCTCACTCATAAACAGCTCGGCCGCGATCTCGCGACGGCTCTTGCCCTCGCAGGCAAGGCGCAAAATCGACAGCTCGACATCGTCGAGGGCTGCCGTGCCCGAAAAAATGCTCTCGGGCGGCTTGGGAAACGTGCAATAGCCCGCCAGCGTGGAGCGCATCACGGCGAACAGCTCGTCGATACCGACGTTCTTGTACACAAAGCTATCGACGCCCGCCTCGCGGGCCTGGTCGACAAAGGTGATCTCGGGCATGCCGGTCATGATAATAATGCGACACTCAGGCAGCTGCTCCTTGATGCGTGCCGCCGCCACGATGCCGTTTGAATCGTGTTCGGTACATACGTCCATCAGTATCATGTCCGGGCGCTCCTTGAGCGCGACACCCAAGGCCTCGGAGGCATCGGCGATCGCGGCGACGACGGTCATATCGGGCTGGTCGCCAACGGAGCGCGCCAGGCTCTCGCGCAGGATGGCCTGATCTTCGACAATTAACACGCGGATCATGAGTTTCTCCTTTGAGACGTGTCGTTGGCGTTAAGCGGAATGGACACCGTAAGCGTAAAGGGCGGGATGGCGTTGACTTCTAGGCTGCCACCCAGATCTTGCGCGACATGCCTCATACCTGGGATACCCGTTCCCTCGCGATACGATACGGGGGCCGGAGACCCGTCGTTAGAAATCGTCATGCGCGCGACGGCGTCAGCATCCGTCCCCTCCTGCCACAAGCGCACATGGACCCGATGCGCCTGCGCATGCTTGGTGGCATTGGTTGAGGCCTCGCGGATAATCTGCAAAAATGCGGCGGCGACACGTGCGTCCTCAGACAGCGCGCCCTCAACATCGATCTGCACACTCACCAGGCCAAAAGCATGGACGATATCACCCAGCTGCTCCGCCGGCTCACTGACGCCGCCACTGCGCAGGTCGACGGCGATTGAGCGCAGCAACGGATCGATCTGCTCGAGTGACTCGTCGTCCAGGCGCCCCTCCTCCAAATAGCGATGGAGGATGGACAGGCGCTGGCCGATCACATCGTGCACGCGGGAACGCATACGCAGGTAGGCCGCATTGTCGGCAACCTTTTTGACTTCTTCGATCTGGGCCTGGAGCTCTTGCCCCGCAAGCTCAAGCAGATGATTGGCTTGCGTCAGGCGGTCGTAGGCGTGTGCGTATTCCGTCACGTCCAGGCCGACGACGCGCTCGAACGGACGGCCCGAGACCGTAACGGAGTCACGCACGAACAGACGAATCTCGGAAGGAGAGATCTCGATCACGGCGCGATCCCTGCCAAAGCGGTCAAGGTCGATATGGGCGCGATTAGCGCTGCTTTCGGGCGTCTGCATACTGAGTGTTCGCAGGTCGTTCCATGTGCTGCCCATGTCGCGCAGATCGGTGGGCATATGAAGCTCCACCAGGTTTTTGCGCATGCAGCGGTTCATGAGCAACGGACGGCCCCTCGGGTCTAGATACAGGATGCCCACGGGAATCACGTTGATGGTTTCAATCGTCGAGAACGCGGTAATATCCTCCTGGCGGTTACGGACGTCCATCAAGAGCGCCGCGATGGAACGGAACAGGAAGAACGCTCCTTCTGCGATTAGGACAACGGTCCACGCCGAGCCCATGGCAAAAACCACCGGCGGCGTAACGGCGGCAACGAGCAGCAGCTCAGTCAGCATGACGGGACGGCGATAGTGCACCATAAGCACCACGCCATATACAAAGATCGCGGCATTGAGCCACAGCGCTCCGCCCATTGCCCTGGCGCAAACGCCAAGCGGCGCCACCAGATACGAGCCAGACGACGCGAACAGGATGAGCGCCGAAACCATCAGGTGAACCACGAGGCTCGCCTCGTAGACGCAAGTCACCTTACGGTTATAGGACGAGCGGCGCGATACGATGAGCGGAACGTGGATCGTCTGCAGGCAAGCAGCCAGGGCAAAGACAATATCGAGCGCAACGATTTGGGGGAGAATGAGCGGGATCTGCATCGTCACTCACCCGCCCGCGGCATCAACACGATCATGCGCAGCTGGCCGGGCTCGCCTTCAAGGCGATATGCCACGTTGCGCCCTTGCAAAGCGCTTTCGAGCTCTTGCGCAGCGGGTGTCTGCGAAAGATCCTCCTCGTCGTTGGAGAAAAGCGTGGCACGCAGCTCCACACTGCACGAGTCGTGGTCGCTCAAGTGATACATAAGTGCCGGTCGAGTAGTGGTGTAGGCAAAAAACGCAAAGTCATACACGCAGTCGTACAGCGCGCTTACCGCACTGGCGTGCATCGGGCGCCGTATGGCAATAATCGAGGCGCAATCGACATCAATCGTGCGTAGGTCGCTTGCGAGCTCGTTGGCAATGAGCTGAATGCGGTCGCGGTCAAAACCGCTCTCCCCGTGCTGTGCCAACGTGAGCGACCCCTTGCGTTTGCAATAGGCGACGAGCATCTTGGCGCGCTGCAGCATGCGGTAACGCTCGTGCGAAGATGCCTCGTCGGTCAACGGTGGCAGCGAGCTCAGCGAGTCGTACATCTCTTCGAGCGCGCGGGCAAGCGCCTGGTCCACGTCTTGGACCAGCAGGGTCTCGGCCTCTTGATCTGCCAAATGCGTCTTAAGATCGTAGTCGGCGACAAGCAGCTCGTTTTGGCGTTGCAGCTCCATGCGACGATGCGCTAGTTCGCGATTGAGCTCGTTGAGCTCCGACACGTCTTGGGCAAGCAGCGCCGATCCGCCCAGCAGCGGAAAGGTGCGATACATTACATCGGGATCGGACGCCACGGCAAAGGCATGGGCGCGCCCGTGCTCCTGGACTCGCAACTCCTCGCGCACGCCCTCTGGGATCGGCTTTGACACCGGCGTGGCATAGACTTCCTGCAGGTCACGCGTTAGAACTTTCAGGTCAAGCGGCAAGGTGCCGAAAATGCCGGCGATGTCGTGATATGACGGAATGACACCGCAATCGAGGCAGATTTCCATCGCCACCACGCACAGGACGCAATAGACGAGCGAAAAGTTGAGCCTCCATGCCCAGGGCACGCGCAGCGCATATGAGATTGCAAAGAATGCGCCGCCCAGTAGCACGAGCGCCGCCGTACCCGAAAAACGTTGGATGTGGAAGGACGAGGACCGGCCCACCAGGATAAAAAAGGCCACGAAGTTAAAGGCCGTCCACACTAAGACGGCACCGTAGCCCCAACCGTATGTGTAATCGTTGCTCCAGGTTCCACTCGATCGATCGAAGTGGAAGACCTGCTGATGAACATCGTTAGTGAGCACAAAGCCAATAAGCAGGACAGCCATGACCCACAAAACGGTGCGGTACCGACGCCCCATACGATGCTGTTCCAAACCCGCAAGGCGCAGGCCGCAGAGCTGGTAGAGCAGCGGAATGAGCGTTATGGGCACGTAGTACAGGTACCACAGCACGGTGGCATAAAACGGCGTGAACGACTTATATTTGAGGATGACCTCGATCATCCACAGGGCGCAAATGGCGGCGATGGCAACAAGGCGGCGGCGCAAGACGTAGTCCAAGCAACGCAGGTACGCCAACACACCCCAGATCGAAAATGCAATTGCAGCGACAAGCAGCGGGAGAGAGCTCGAATGGACGAGCGCATCCACGACCTCTTCGGACACCTCACTATAGACGGGCGTGGTGTTGGAAAGCTTGAAATCTGAGGCGAACAACGCCGGCAAGACTGCCAAAAGTATAAGGAACAGCGCAGTAGTGACACCGGCGATAGCGAAGACGCGGCGGCGGTATACACGATACGTTATGCCAACAAGGAATCGAGGCATGGCGAAGAGCCTGCCGCCCCTGGGATCCGCAACCGGCGCGGTCCGGGCGGCCGCGTGGCCGATATGTCGTTCGCGGGTACCCATAGTACTTTTAGTGTACCGACAGATGGGTCAAAAAGCGGGCCGCATGTCCCAAAATCCGCAGACGGCAAGGCGCCCGGCGAGCAGTTGATGCTTGCCGGGCGCGTTTGCATCGGGATGCCCATCAAGGAAGTGGCGTTGCGCGTGTCCCTTCTGGGCCATGCGGCTCAAAATCGCGGCGTGATGTGGACGACTGGGGCCGAATTAGCAGCATTTCGAGCTTGGTTTCGATATTGAGACTGGTTCTTTATTAAAATAGAATTCCAGACAATTGAGAGGCCGGGGGTTAACCATGAGGGGCATGGGAGACACAACCGCATATTTGCGTCGGGGCATTCGGGAGATTATATGCCTGGCGCTGTTCTTCTTCACGTTTTTGGCGTGCGAGTATCTCTTTGATGTGCGCATAGCCGAGTTCGTGCCATCGAGTGAGGTCGTCATCTACGAGAGCATCGTTGTCGGCGCGAGCGTGATTGGCTTTTTCGTGCGCCCATTTCTGTACTATCGCCATCCCCAGGCGATTGATGCGACGAGCGATATTACAGGCGTGCTGTTGGTATCGGCGTTGCTGCTGATGATTATGGCAGTGCGGTTTGAGGTGGTAATTGCCGGCGGCCTGGTGGCGTGCTGCGCCCTGGGCTATTGCGGATCGACCGCCCATGCCAATCTTGCGCGGCGTTTTGCGCAGACGCCCTGCCTGGCGCGTGCCGTGGCGGTTTCCTATGCTGCGGGCATTTTGGTGCAGGTGCTCAACCATATGGTGATGCCTGCGGGCATTCCCCAGCAGTCTGTTCTCATTGCCTGCGCGATTGCGCTGGTGGGGCTGCTTCACGGTGCCCGCCGCGCTAAATTGCGTGATGAGCCTGCGCTCGAGTTCGAGGTCGAGATTGCCGAGCTATCGGTCGATGCGTCGGAGCGTGGCGCCAGGTGGCACGATGACCCCGAGGCAAAGGCGGCCTTTCAGGGTGCCGTGGTGCGTCTGACGGTGGCGACCGCTTGCCTCACCGGCGTGTTCGCAGCCCTCAATGCCGGCCTTACGACCTCGCATGCCGCTGGCGCTATCGATCTGGGCGACTGGCCGCGCTTGTTGCTGGTTGTGAGCGCCCTTGCCGCCGGCGTCCTGTATGACCTGCGTGGGCGTTCGTATATGAATATCATCATGACGTGCGCCGCCATGCTGTCCACGCTCTCGTTCTTTGTGCTTATCACCGATGGCAACGGTGGCAACACGCTTGTCTCCACGATTATCTTTTACCTTGGCACGGGCTTTTTCGTGGTGTTCTTCACCGCGAAGTTCGCCGCGATTTCGATGTATGCCCGCTGGGCGTATCTGTGGCCGTGCATGGGCCGTGTTATCAACAACGTTTGCTCGATACTCGTGACGGCTCCGGCGGTGGCGATTATCTCGAGTCAAAACGTGCTGGCGGCAGTGAGCGTCGTGCTCGTGCTGTTTGTCGGCATCGCGATTTCGCTGTTGGGACAGTTTGGACAAGACGGTGAGGGCGAGGCGACGCACGGCGGGCTGGCGCTTGCCACCGACGATCTTGGCGTGAGCTGTGAGCCCGGCCAGGCCGACACGGTGCCCCTGGAGGCGCCGGAGCTTTCGTTTGACGATCGGCTCGATGGCTTCGTTGTCGCCTTTGGGCTCACCAAGCGCGAGCGCGATGTTCTGGAGGCACTGGTCGTTTCGGACGACAGCGTGCAGGACGTGGCAGCGGCACTCTTCCTTTCGCGCTCCACGCTCTATCGCCACATCGCTTCGATCAACAAAAAGACCGGTGCCTCCTCGCGCGTAGCCCTCATCAACTTCTTCTGGTCCTGGACACCCTAAGACTAGCTGACCACCACAAAGGGGACAGGCACCTTTGTGGTGGTTTTTTACCTGCAAAAATATGAATAGGGGGTGCGGACGATTTCTTGGACCGCGCCTAGGCGTATCCAAGCTTCCTGCGGTACTCCATCGGGCTCAGCCACCCGAGGGACTTCTTGATCCGCTCCTCACGATAGTACACGAGGTA
>CABUWA010000121.1 GCA_902495085.1 uncultured Collinsella sp.
TGTGCGCTCCACATCCATAATCCGACAAATAGGCCCAATGCATGCACATTAGAACCGTATATAGTCGAAAGTATACCCCGAGCGAGCGCAAACGACCGAATTCGGGCCATCTTAACGCCCCGAGCGGACAAGGATATAGCCTAATCTCCATATCGGACTAAAATCATGGCAGCAAACCACCTTCTCATGCGAGGACTCTATGACGGCAAGCGACACGACCGAGACAATTAAAAAGGGAAATTCGGAGCCCAGTTTCGATAAAACGGCTCAGCGCATCCTCAATCTTTTCTTTGTGCTCAATAGCTCCCCCGAACCGCTGACGACCGAGCAGATCGTCTTGGATTCTGACCTGGGATATGGCTCGGGCAATATCGACTCGGATAAGCGCAAGTTTCGACGCGATCGTGACAAACTGCTCGAACGCGGCATCTTAATCAAGGAGGTTCGCCCCACCGGCGCGCAGGAGACCGAGGAAAGCTCGTGGACAATCGACCGCGAGCACACGTTTGCGGCAGGCGGCCTCATTACCGCAGACGACGCCGATATCCTGCTCAACGCCATCGACCAGACACTAGCGGCCGGCTCATCCACTTTTGCCGCACCGCTTGCCGATATTCGCTCCAAGATTGCCTATCTCACCGGCAGGACGACGGCGGACGAAGCACCGATCAGCCGCTCTCCCACCGTCGATGCGGTATGGAGCGCCTTTGCCGATCGATGCGCGCTGCGATTTTTATATCAGAACGGACGCGGCGAGCAGAAAGAACGTACCGTCTGCGTCTACGGCATGTTCGAGCGCGAGGGCGTGGCGTACTTCTGCGGCCTCGACAACGTCACCGACGACATCAGGACATTCCGCTGCGACCGTATCGTTCGCGCTTGGCGTCCTTCGAAGGCCTACGTCATCCCCGCGAACTTCAATCTCAACGACTATCTGTTCTTTGAATTCGATTTTGCCGACCGACCGCCCGTTGCAGCCACGTTCTCGTTCGCCCCTCAGACGCAGATCGATATGATCAACGGCCTCACGCGTGGGCGAGGTGAGCTCGCACACACCGATGCAGGATGGACCTGGACCGTTGACGTGCGCGACCTTGAAGCCGCCGCCTCATTTTGCATGGCCCACGCCATGGACGGCATGAGGCCCGTGGCCCCCAAATCGCTCAAACAGGCGTGGAACCACCTCATTGAAAGGACGGTGCACGAGCATGCCCGTGCGTAAACTCACCAGCGAGCAGAGGCTCTCGCGTGCCATCGACATCATGGAGGCCCTCTACGCCGCCGGCGAGAGCGGCATGACACGAACCGATATTTGCAGTCGCTTTGACATCACGGGGGTATCGCTCGACGAGATTCTCGAGATTGTCTCGACGCTCGCTGATCGAGAATCGGGCGCGCGCATCATCTGCGAATGCCGCGGCGAGCGTGTGGTCCTCACCGGTGACGCCGGGCGTGTGCTACCGCTGCGCCTGAGTGCCGCCGAGGGCGCTGTGCTCAACCACGAACTTGAATCGTTGGGGATCGAGCCGCAGACGGCGGCTCGGATTCGATCTGCTCTTCTACCCGAAGAGCTCGGCTATAACCAGCGCGTCTTTGACACCGTCAACCACGGGTCGCACTGGCAGCAGCTGAGCTGCGCCATTCAGGACGGCGTTCGCTGCCGCATCTCATATCGCTCGATGGACGATGCACGGCCACGCGAGCGTCTGGTCGACCCCTTGCGCATTACGGTAAACGGCGACCAAACATACCTGATTGCCTGGGACATCGCAGTCGATGAACAGCGCACCTATCGCATGGATAAAATCGAGGGACTCACCTTGACGGAAGACTCCGTCGTGTCTCACGCACCGGATGTCGCATCCCTCCACGATTCCCTTGCCCGGACGCAGCGTGGCGCAAAGCTCCTGATGCCATTCGATATGGCGGAACATCTGGACTGGGCCGGCATCACCCTAATCGAGCGCAGCGGGACAGACACGGCAACGGTAACCGTGCATTACGGCTCCGAGCGTTGGCTACTGAGCCAGGTAATCGCAGCGGGCGGAGCCATCCGCATCTTGGATGACCCCGCCCTGTCAAAGCGTCTGTGCGATATGGCAAAAACCCTCGTCTGTCCGCTTTAGCGCCGCCGCTCGTGGCGTGCACGCCACAGCTGCAGATAGTGCCCGATCTGCGCCGATTCGATGCGCTGGTAGGAGCTCGTGGGCAGCGACGTTAAGAACTTCTTTCCGTAGCCCTTCGTCACCAGGCGCGGGTCGGCCAGAATCAGCACGCCGCAATCGGTCGACGAGCGGATAAGGCGGCCGGCCGCCTGCTTGACCTCGAGCACCGCCTCGGGCAGCGAATAGCGCGCCCAAGCGCGGTCTTCGCGCAGGTTGCGCTCGCACGAGAGCGGGTCCGTGGGGCTCGAGAACGGCAGCTTGGGAATGATGACGCAGCGCAGCGTCTCGCCGCTGGCGTCGAATCCCTCCCAGAAGGCCTTAAGAGCAAAAAGCGACGAGGTCGGCTCGTTGATAAACCGGTCGCGCAGGCGACGAGGAGATGAGTTGCGCTGCTGGCAGTTGAGCTCCAGACCCGCACGGGCCATTTTGGGCTCAACGCGGGCGTACAGGTCTTCCATGTCGCGCCGATTGGTGAACAGTGTGAGCACCGATCCGCCCATGGCAAGATGGGCGTCGACCAGCACGCGCTCGAGCGCCGTAAGATAGCTCTCACGATCCCGCGGATCGGGGATATCGCCCGCAACGACTACAGCCATGTTCGAATCGAAGTCGTAGCTCGAGTCCAAGTGCAACGATGAGGATGTTGAAGCACCGATGCGATCGAGGCCGACCGCGTGGTTAAAGTGTTCAAAGCTTTTGGACACCGTCATGGTCGCCGAGGCAAAGATAGCCGTGTGAACCTCGGGCAACCACTCGGTTGCCAAGGCCTCGCCAATGTCGATGCGCTCTGCGGTCATTGACTCTCCGCCGGCACGCAACCTGCGATTGACCTGCAGCGAATACACGTAGTGTTCATCGGTGCCGTCGATGATGAGTTTGAGGTTCTCGGCCAGCTCGTGTAGGCGGCGCGAGATATCGCCCAGGTCGACAACAACCTCGGGCTTGTCGGCGGCGACGGCCTGCACCAGCGCGTCGACGCTCTTGTCAGCTTGTTCCAATGCATCGATGGCAGCGTAGGCCGACTGTAAGAAATCATGCCAGTCGTCAGATTCGCGCAACTCGGGGCCAATCCATAGATTGGCATTGTCATAACCCCCACGGGCACGGCGGCCGAGCTCGCGAACGCCATCGAACACGTCGGCGATTGCCATGCTCGCGCGCGCAACCGTCGACGTCGCCTTGGCAGTAAGGCCCAGATAGAGCGTAGAGCCCTCGGAGGTTGCCAAATCACGGGAAACCTGGCTTAGCGCACCGGTGCTCGAGCCACCCAGGCGCTCAAACAGAACGCGTGATTCGTCCGCCGACACCACGCGCGCCCACTGACGGCGCGCCTCGCGCTCGATAGAATGAGCCTCGTCGATTACCCAATGACGAATCGGAGGCAAAATCCTGCCCTCGGCCGCAACATTGCGGAACAGCAGGGAATGGTTGGTGACCACCACGTCGGCATGCGCCGCACGACGGCGAGCGCCGTGGACCAAGCATTTTTCAGGGAAAAACGGGCAGAGGCGACGAGCACACTCGCGCGAGGCCGTCGTAAAGTCGGGGCGGTTGACGCTGCGCCACCGAATGCCAAGCGAGTCGAGGTCGCCATCGGCTGATTGGCAGACGTACGCCATAATGACCGCGACCGCCGTGAGTGTGTCCGCCGGATCGCGCTTGGTGGTAATCTCGACCTGGCCGCGGCTCATGCGCTCAAGCTTGCGCAGGCACGGATAGTGGTCATACCCCTTGAGAGCACAAAATGACAGACCACCGTCCAGTTGCTCGGCAAGTTTTGGCAGCTCATGGTACATGAGCTGGTCGGCAAGATTGTTCGATTTGGTCGCAATACCAACCGTGATGTTGTTACGGCGTGCTGCCTCGGCAAAAGGCACCAGATAGGCCATCGATTTGCCGACGCCTGTGCCCGCCTCAATTACACGATGAGTGCCCGTGACCAGCGCATCGCGGACCTCGAGCGCCATCGCGATCTGCTCATCACGCGGCTCGTAAGTGGGATACATGCGATTGACCAGGCCACCCGGCGCATAGTCTGCCTCAATCTCCTCACGACTCGGCATCTTGAGGACCGGTAGTTCGTCGGCGTCCACCCGATCGTCGGCGCGATCGGCCTTGAGAACGTCAGCACGAGCGGCGCTGAGAGAGAAGATAGAACCAGGGTTCTGCCCTGCCAAGAATGAGAAGATAGGACGATAGGACCAAGGCACGTCCGGATGCATGTCGGCTAGGCGCGCCATGAGGCCCTGGGGCAAGTCGGTGAGCGCCACGAGCAACACGCGCCATACGCCGCACAGGGCGTCGACGTCGGCATTGGCACGGTGTGATACCGAGTCACAGCCAAACAGATCGGCCATAAAAGACAGCTTGTGCGAGGCCAGGCGCGGTAGCGCGATGCGCGACAGCGCCAGCGAATCGATCCAAATATCGCTCACGTTGACGCCGCCTTTGACCGACTCGATAAACGAGCGGTCGAACGTGGCGTTATGTGCGATCACCGGGCAACCACCGACAAAATCGGCGAGAGCGGCGACGGCCTCAACGGCCGACGGGGCATCTGCCACGTCGGCATTTGTAATGCTCGTGAGCTCGGTAATCTCGGCGGGAATCAGCTGCTTGGGATGCACGAAGGTATCGAAACGGTCGACGATCTCGCGGCCCGAAAGACGGGCCGCCGAGATCTCGATCAGCTCATTGTCCTGCACCGAAAGACCTGTGGTCTCGGTATCGAGGACAATCACATCTTCCTCGATAAGGCCAAAGGACTGCGTTTTGGCGCGTTCGGCTAGCGTGGCATAGGAGTCGATGACAAACTGCGGCGTTCCTGACGAAACCGCGTCCTCGATTAGCATGCAATGCCCGCTCGACGAAGGCCCATACGGATTAGGCTGTCACAGACCTGCGGGAACGTTATGTCGTCGGTGTGGCGGATCTCATCCGGATACAGCGACGTATCGGTCATGCCGGGAATGGTATTGGTCTCGAGGATAACGGGGCCGTCCTCACTCACGATAAAGTCGCTGCGCGAGATACCCAGGCAACCGAGAGCCTTGTGAGCGGCACAGGCAAGCTCCTGAGCACGAGCGTAATTCTCGGGCGAAATCTGCGCCGGAATGCGATGGATGTCTGTAGGGTCGACATATTTCACGTCCAGATCGTAGAACTCGCAGTCCTCGGGCTTACGGATCTCGACAATCGGCAGAGCGCGCACGTCATCCTCGCCGTATACGCCAACGGTGATCTCGGTACCCTCGATGCACTTCTCGACCAGCACTTTGTCGCCGTACTCAAACGCCTTGGCGATTGCCGCGGGCAGCTCGGAGGGCTCATGGACCAGGGAAATGCCATAGCTGGAACCGTTGACGGCCGGCTTCACAAAGCAGCGCTCGCCACAAACCTCGACGATATGATCGATATCGACTTCATCGCCCACCTCGAGCGCGAGGCCGGGGGCAATGGGAATGCCCGCCTTGGCGTACAGGAGCTTAGAGACCTCCTTGTCGGCACCGCAGGCGCTGGCAAGCACGCCCGAGGCCGTGTAGGGGATACCAAGGGTCTCCATGGCACCCTGCATGGCGCCATCCTCACCGCCGGCGCCGTGCATGGCGATAAACGCCACATCGAAACCGCCAGTCGCCATGGTTACCATAAAGTCATCAGCGGCCGTGTCGAGCAGCTCCACCGAGGTGTAGCCGGCTTCCTTCAGTGCCACTACAACGTTCTTTCCCGAATTGAGCGAGATCTCGCGCTCAGCGGAATGACCACCCGCCAAGACCGCTACGTGCATGTTCTCTAGGCTTTTACCCGGCATGGGCAGACTCCTCCTCTATAATTTCTGCAGCTGATACCATATTGTAGCGATACCCTCTACGTTTCCCCAAAA
>CABUWA010000122.1 GCA_902495085.1 uncultured Collinsella sp.
ATTGAGATCATCAGCAGTAAATCCTTCGACGTTGAACCATTTGACCGCAGGCAAGAAGCATTCCGCATGGTCAAAGCCAAAGTCAACCGGGCGCTCGGCGGCCACGCGAACGGTTCCGTCTTCTCTTGTCTCTGAGTAGGCAAACTGGGTGCCATCATCAAGCTGAACATAGCTCCAAAACATGACTACCCCCTTAGTGTTGATATCCGACTATAAAGAGCAGACTAGATGTAACGCGGCGTGAATTGAATTATTCCCATAAGACACGAACTCTGACAGCCGGCCCTGTCTGTTGCCCTATTCAAAGAAAGTGAGGGTATTGGCGTAAACCAATACCCTCACTCAGGAGCAATTGATCGTATCTTAGGTCAAGTCTCCCACGACTTGAGACACCCTACTTACCGAAATGCAAGAACCACTGCCACGACAATGCAGGCAATGCCCAATACGAGAGGCAACGATGCCTTCTTTTCCCTGTCTTTAACAAGGAAGGTCTCGATTGCGGATGCAAGTACCAGAAAACCGCCAATAATCAGCAGGTCGAGTGCAACAAATCTGACGGTTGTAATATCGGAAGAAAGGCCTCCGACGTTGACATTTACAAGCGTAAAGATCGCGGCAAAGATGGCAAAGAGGGCCAGAACGTTGCCATAGATACGAGACTCAATGTGGGCGACTTCTTCCTTTTTGTCCTCGACCTTTTTAAGTTCCCCGGCATAGACGTCGGAATAATCTGCAAGTCCGTTAAAGTTGAGCTCATCAGAGAAAGCGCCGTGGTAAGGATGGGCTACCATGCCATCAACGTGCTGAAATGCAACCTGCGCTATACCCTTAGACTTATCGAGCGTAATAGTGTTACCGCTTACGTTTGTAACACGGTAAAACAGCCGTGTTCCATGCCCGGGGAAATATAGCGGCGCATCCAAAGAAAGCCCCTGGCGAATGCGCGAATTGCGCAGAAGCACGCTCGCGGTCAGATCGTTTGGCAACGCAACACATTCAACGCATGAGACGAATGTCGAATCTCCGGGGCCAAGCTCTACCTCGGATTGCTTGCTTTCGTTGATGTAGAATCCCTCGGTGCGCAAGTCATACGTAACCTGTCCGATGTTCGAAGCATCGGCATTGATAAGCACCTTGCTGTCGATTAGCTCCTGAATCTTAGTATCGCTCAAGTACATACGAACCACTTCCTTAGGCATCCGAGTATAGCACCAAGGCATAGCAACAGTGACTGCCCCCAAAGGGGACATAGGGGAAGGAGCTTAGTTGGATACAGGATATCGGCCTGAACTATATCTAGCTGATGATTTGTTACCAGAGATCGGTTTAGGCTTGACGGTTCGATTTTCTCTTCGCTTTCGGAAATCGAGCGCTTCAGCAGCGAATCGCGGCGCATAGGAGCGCTATGCCGAGTAAGAAAGGTGTTAGGGATGCGGTGGTCCAGCAGTTATCACCTGCCATGGGGAGCGGGACGGTCGTCGCGGTGGCGGCCTTGGGCCTTGAGGTCTTGGCGGCCGTGGTGTTGGCCACAGTGGTCGTGGTCACCGTCTTAGTCGCCGCCGCGGGCTTCAGTGTGGGATTCGTCGACGGATTAGTAGCTGGCTCGCTGGTAGCGGGGTCGGTGCCAGGGGCGGATGGGCCATCGCCCGGCACCTCGCGCCCACCGGTCTCCCCCGCCGACGCCGTGGCATCCACGGGCTCGATCGTCACATGCGCTGCCACGGACCCGTCGGCATCAACCACGCCGCCTGCGCCAAAGGCCCCGCCTACAGGCGCCACAAAGCGTGCGGATGCAAGCGACCCGCCCAGACAGGCGACGCCGCCGTCGGGGCCCGACACATCCACCCAGGACGCATCGACGGTAAACTGCCCGGCCGCGCCACCGCCAGCAGCCCCGCCCAGCAGACACACACCATAGGCGCGAACGCCCGCCCAGGAGCCCGCGCCCGCGGCGGCAACGCGCCCACCGCCGCGAACGGCAAGACCGTCAGCGATCACGCCAGCCACCCGCGCATCCGCGATGCCGGCACCTTCGGCCCGCGCGTCAACCTTGCAGCCGTCCACCGCGAGCGTCCCCGACACGTAGATCCCGCATTGCGAGCCCGTGGCCACCAGCGACCCGGTGCCGCGGAGCGTCAGATCGCCCCACACCTCCATGCCGCAACGCGAGATGTCCACGTCGAGCGCGCTCGTCTCAACAACAGTGTTCTGCCCGGTCAGCGTCACCACCAGGTCGCCGTCGACGCCGATGGCCTCGCCCGTGTAGCCGTTAAGCTCCAGATGGTCGGCATCGGTCCAGGCCCATCCGGGGCCCGACGCGCCCGGCTCGTAGTACGTGGCGCCGGCGATGAACAGGCTCTCCGCGCCCGCGGCATAAGAAGGCCCGCCCAGCAAAACGCATAGGCAGGCCATGGCGGTAAACAGGATGTAGTGTCGGCTGGTGTGGAACGCGGTATCAAACATAACCGCTCCGATCTTCGCAAGAGCCAATGGAAACTGCGCCAGAAAACTACCTGGTAGCAGCAGTTATTAGTGTAGCGAGATCGGACGAGCAGCGAACGAATTGCCTGTAAACGAACCCCGAAATTAGGTGTAAATCGTTTTGCCAGTCGGTGAATGGAGGGGCCTTGCTTCATGCACCATATGTGCCTTGCTTTTCACCACGCAACCAAGAGAATTACTCTTCACCTTTCAAGAACGAAACTGCTTTATCGATAACGGGTTTAAGGTTCCTGAAAATAACTCTGAGTTCCTCGTTTCCTTTCGAACAGATATATTCGCAGAACTCCATCTTCTTGAACTCTTGAACGCTTTTTACCTCGCCGTAATCTCCTTCAATTTCCTTCGACCTGTAGAAAGCGCTGGTATCAACCTCGTCAAGTACGAGAGCGTTTTCAATACCCTTCTTTATCTTTTTGGCATTTTCGAAGTGAGGGATGGAAAATGAGAGAACGTTACCTCTCCGCTCTTCCTTCCTCTTAGTATCGGAATCGAAGAGAAAGACACTTCTATTTGAAGAATCAAGGCCCGAGAGGAACTCATATGCGCTGTTGAGAGACGCGGCGCCCGTGCACCTTTCTTGTCCGTTGGCGTCCAGGTGACCAACCCACTTGAACCTTACAGACCCGCTGTACCCAAAAAGCTCAAGAGCCTTCGTAAAATACTTCTCATCAGTGCGTCCTTCGAGATAGACGGTTGGTTCATTCGAGGAGAAGTCTCGAATCGAGAAAGCATCCTTAACAGCGACCATGGAGTCGCACCAGTAATACTCCGGTTTGTCTTCGACCCTTAGTCCGCCGTCAGCAGTCCTTTTAAGAACAATGACCTTGTCATCCCTGCGACGGTCGTTATGGACGATAAACGGAGAGTGTGTCACGCAAAAGATCTGGGAAGTCTGTCGGCCCAGCGAGTCAGTGAACATAGCCTTGTAGTAGTCCATTACTTTCTGTTGCCACGTGGGGTGCAGGCTTATCTCTGGTTCGTCAATAAAGACGAACGCACCCTTCGTGGCATTTGCGTCCTTGAGAAGGAAGCACCCGCGGTAGACAATCTGTTTCTCACCGGAGCTGAGGGCGCCGATGGGCACCTCTCTACCATGCTTCTTGAATACAATTTCTTTGTGGCCATCCCTGTTGTCTACCCGGTCATAGCGAAGGTCGTCGAACATCGTCTCAAAAGCATGGGTAAAGCGAGGCATGCGTTCCTCCACGCAAAGCTCGTCTAGGCACCGACCCGGATTGCTCCGAACCGCATAAGCAACATCAGCGTCGTCAAGGTCCTGCACGTCAATCAGGAGCTGGTTGATTTTAGTTGGCAAATCCCCGGATGACTTTCGGCTTTTAAATTCAGAATCGAGCGTCAGACTCGTTACGGTCGAAACCTGCCCGGCACTGAAATTGATATCAACATCAGAGTAGATAGCACTCATTGGATGAGCGGCTTTAAACTCGTCCGATCCAACCCATCGTTTTCTGTCCGAGCCCTCTTCTGCTGCGCGAACCATCGAATGGGTTCCTGATTTTTCAAAAGTAAAGACCAATGTCGCAACAGCTTCCGCCTCCTCGAACTCGACCTTAACAGACGCAAACGGCAAAGCATCAGAATTCCCTGACACGAGGTCGTACAGCAATCCCATAATCGTGCTTTTTCCAGCGCCATTTTCCCCGGCGAGAATCACAGTATCGACCGCCCGGCCGTTTGGACCGCAGAAGTCTAAGTTCAAGTCTCCCAAAATGGGATGCCCATTAATATGAACCTTCCGAATCTTTGGCACTGAAAGTCTCCTTATCCCGTAATACTCTCGATACCACCTTGCGAACTAGCACAGCATGTCCACGATTAGGGTCGCCGGCTTGTAACCGAAATTACGCTCAAATGCGCTCGTATCCGCTTAGGTTACGGGCACATCACCAAGCTGCATAGGCACGAGCCGCTTGTGGGCCTCGAAGTCGTAATCGACGGGCAGTATGCCCACCTCCACGAGTTCGCGGTACACCTTCCACGATATCATCAATGTAAGTGAAGTCACATTCACAGTGGCCGGTAGTGTTAAGAAAGTTGGCGTTGCGCCTGAACCGAAGCGAGTCAGCCCGGCGTCCCAGAACCTGAAATACGGTTGATACCCCATGCCGTCTCGGCCCTGTCCGCACGCTCGAGAACGGACCTGAGCATCCTCCTGGCCTACGCCTCCAGCCGAGCCCCGTCGTAGACGACTCGTGGCTGGCCTTCCTGCGGACCGCCCACGCGCCCCTCGCGGCGGCGCTTGACGTAGGTCGCGTCAAGCCAAACGTAGGGCACGGGCGAGCCGCCGAGCAGCCTTCCGCACAGCTCCTCAATGTCGGCGTCCAGGCTCGAGGCGATGGCGCTCAGCTGGTCCTTGGAAAGCCTGGACACGCCCATCTTCTCCGCGACGCGCTGTATCTTGCGGGTGCTGGTGCCGGTGGCGTACATCTCGGCCACGGCGGCCACGCGGGCGCGGTCGACGCGCTGGTAGCGCTCGATCACGTCCTCCGGGAAGAAGCTGCCGGAGCGCAGCTTGGGGATGCGCAGCGTGAGCGGGCCGACGCAGGTGGCGAGCGACCTCTCGCGATAGCCGTTTCGGCTGTTCGCACCGCCGCCGCACAGCCGATCGGCCTCGGCGTCCGTCACGGCGTTCACGACCTGCTCGTCGAGGCGCCTGATCAGCTCCTGCATGTCGATGGCGCCGTCGTCGAAACGGGGCATGGCGAGCATGTCCGGCGTAGGGTCTGATAAGATTTCCATAGCGGTCTTCGTCCTTTCCTAGAACCTGTTGTTGTGGTGATTTCAGATTCTAGGACGAAGGCCGTTTTTCGTTAAACGGACGCTAGGGTTCCGCCCTTACACCAACACTTTCGACGCGATCTCGGCCTCCTCGTCCATGATGGCGTTGACCACCTGCTCGGCGAGCAGCCTGAGCAGCGACTGGATGTCGACCATCCCGTCGGTCGACCTCGGGATGGCGGCCTTATCCGGCATCGTGTCTGCTAATATCTCCATAGCGGTCCCTGTCCTTTCCCAGAACCTGTGTCATGTAGCAATTCCAGATTCTAGGACAGGGGCCGCTTGCGTTTGGCGGTCAGCCGTCGGCGCGCTTACACCAACATTTCCGACGCGATCTATATTTGCTTTAACACCTAATCCAGATTAGGCTCCCTGAGGTGGCAATTGAAGAGGGGGACCGAAGAACGTACGTATATCTTTCAAAGCGTAATCAAAGGCTAATGGGACTTATTTAACCAAAAGAGGGTGTATCGGTTTACGCCGATACACCCTCTTTTCAACAATTGGATTTATGCACAAGGACAGAGTCGTCGCAGCCGTCAGCTCTCCCCTAATCCCGCTTAAACAGATCCCTCGTGTACACCTTGTCCGCCACGTCCGCGAGCTCGTCGCTCCAGCGGTTGGCGACGATCACGTCGCAGCCGGCCTTGAAGGCCTCCAGGTCGTGGGTCACCTCGGAGCCGAAGAACTCCGGCGCGTCCAGCGTGGGCTCGTAGACCA
>CABUWA010000123.1 GCA_902495085.1 uncultured Collinsella sp.
CTTAGGCCCGAAGATGATCAAGACAACGACGAGAATAATGATGAGCTCAGGAGCCCTCAGTCCAAACATGTAGACCTCCACAATACAGCGAGACAAGCTCGAATGAGTATACCGCGGGTATCGCGGTATCACAACACTAGCTAAAAAAAGGGACCGCAAGAAGCGGTCCCTCCTCATGCTCTGGTCGGGTTGACTGGATTTGAACCAGCGACCCCTGCGTCCCGAACGCAGTGCTCTACCAAACTGAGCCACAACCCGTTAGCTCGACTATAGTAACAAAGATTTTCGCCGCGTGCTAGAGAAATTTTTATTTCTTTGGCGCGTCGATTTGAACCGTGTTGGGAATAAACTCAGTCGCGCAGGCCCACCAGCCATTTTGCTGGGCAGCATCGGCAAGCCTTTCGACCGTGGCAGCGGTGTCGCAAATGGCAAACGAGCAGGCACCCGATCCGCACACATCTACAGCAACGGTTCCGTCCTGTTTACGCAGCCAGTCGAGGACCGTTTGAATCTGCGACTCCATCTGTGCGGAAATGACACCCAGATTGTTATGGATGAGTGCATATGCCGTCTCGGCATCACCAGCACGCAAGGCAGAAGCTATCGCGCCGGGCTTGTCCGCAGGCACCGGGGCCTCGTCAAAACGTCGATAGGCTTCAATTGTCGAAACGCTTGCCTCGCGCGGCTTGACCAGCACGACGGGCGTCGCGGGCAGCGCGGGGTACTCAGTTGCCAGCACGTCTCCCCCACCTACGTAGAACGCAGGGCTCGCGTGCAAAAAGAACGGGACGTCAGCACCAATGCCCCGCGCAATGTCGTCGAGCGCGGGGTCGGTGCGATCAATGCCCCAGAGCTCCGCCAAGGCGACAATGACCGCGGCCGCATCCGTCGAGGGGCCGCCCAAGCCGGCGCACAATGGAATGCGCTTCTCAATCGTCACGCAGATGTTTGCCTCGCGACCATAATGATCGGCCATAGCAGCCGCAGCCCGATACGCCGTATTCTTTTGCATGGGAAAATCTGATGCCGGAACCGTCTGAACGGTCAGCGCCTGCGCCGGCGTGACCGTCACGGTATCGGAAAGACCGACGGCTGCCATCAGGGAATCGACCCTGTGGTAGCCGCGGTCATCGCGCTCGGTATGAACCCCCAGGTAGAGGTTAATCTTTGCCGGCGCGGAAAGAGTCAGGGACCGATCGGTCACCGTTAGTGCTCCTCGAGCTGATTGCCGAGCGGGGTAAAGATATGCTCGCCGCTCTCAGGGTCGAACAGCTCGACCTGACCGGTGAGCACATCGATATACTGGTAGGACTGACGCGACTTGCGGCCGCGACGCTCGTCGACCTCGACAATGAAGACGGCCGGGTGGACGCTCTTGATGGTGCCCATGCGCTCGACGACGCGGGTACGGCCCATGTTGGCCTTAACCTTGACGCGATCGCCCACCATATCGGTCAGCTTCTCGTGGATGTCGTCGACGTGATTGACTTCCATCTCTTCCATGAACAGGGCCTCCAGAAGGTGCAATTCAAAAAGGGGATAATACCCCTAAGATAGACAAAACTCTAATACTATAGCACCCCGCTGTTGCCATACGCAAGTAGCTAAATAAGCCCCGTCCCAAATACGTACCAGACGACAATCTCGCATGACCAGTTGTTACGCGGTTTGGTAAAACCGCGTAACCTAAAGGTTGTCGGTGTCCAGGACGATGGTGAATGGACCGTCGTTGACCAAGTCGACTTTCATATCGGCGCCGAAGATGCCATGTGCTACGTGTTCGACATCTTGACGAACAAGCGTCAGGAAGTACTCGTAGAGCTCGTTGGCGACATCGGGGGCGCCGGCATCCGTAAACGATGGGCGGCGACCGTGGCGGCAGTCGGCGAACAGCGTGAACTGCGACACCACGAGCACCTCGCCGTCGACATCGGCAAGCGCCAAGTTGGTCTTGCCGTTCTCGTCCTCGTTAATGCGCAAGCCCCGGAGCTTGCCCCACAGCTTGTCGGCCTCGGCACGCGTATCGCCATGGCCCACACCCAGCAGCACCAGGTAGCCGCGTCCAATGCGGCCCACGCACTCGCCGTCGACCGTCACGCCGGCGTTGAGCACGCGCTGCACCACCGCACGCACGGTCTACTCCTCGCCCGTCAGCTTGGCGGACAGATGCTCGAGCGCGTGGAAACGATGGCTGATGGCGTTCTTCTCGTCAGCCGTCAGCTCGGCCATGGTCTTGCCCGGCGTGTCGACCGGCAGGAACAGCGGGTCGTAGCCAAAGCCGTGATCGCCGCGGCCCTCGTGTGCGATAGTGCCCTCGCAGGCGCCCTCACCATAGGTGACCAAACCGTCCGTGTCGATGAGCGCAACGACGCTCATAAAGCGCGCGGTGCGATCCTCGTCGGCCACGCCTTCCAGGTTAACGAGCAGCTTGGCGTTGTTGGCGGCATCGTCGCCGTGCACGCCCGCATAGCGCGCGCTATACACGCCCGGCTCGCCGTCCAGGGCATCAACGACCAAGCCCGAATCGTCGGCAATGGCCATGAGCCCCGTCTCTTCGACCGCGGCTTGGGCCTTGATGATGGCGTTCTCCAAAAACGTCGTGCCGTTTTCCTCGGGATCCTCAAAATCGCCCAGCTGGCCGAGCGCTACAAAGCGCACCTCGGGCATAACCTTGCCCAAAATGGCCTCGATCTCAGTGAGCTTATGGGCGTTGCCCGTTGCCACGACGATGGTCGCCGCCGGGTCGAGGGTGTCGATGTCGATCTTCTCAAGTGCCATGAGTGGTCTCCTTGTCTCTATAGCAATGCCGCGCCGAGGGCGACGAGGGCCTCTGCCTCTCCCCTCTCAATCAACGGCTGTCTTGTGCCTAGACGTCTCCGCAGATAAAACCTACCAAATTAAACCTGTCCCTTTTTGGTAGGTTAGGCGAGGGCTTGGCACTGAAGCTCGATGAGCTCGGCGATACCTTTGTCGCCCAGGTCGAGCAGGGCGTTGAGGCGCTTGCGGTCGAAGGGCGCCTGCTCGCCGGTGCCCTGGAGCTCGATCATCTCACCGGTGTCGGTGGCGACGAGGTTCATGTCGACCTCGGCATGGCTGTCCTCGGAATAATCCAAGTCGAGCAGAGTGTTGCCGTCGACAACGCCCATGGAGATGGCAGCCACCTGGCCGATAAGCGGGATGCGCTCGATCTTGCCCGCCTCGACCCACATGGCGAGGGCGTCGTGCAGCGCCACCCAGGCGCCGGTGATGCTCGCTGTACGCGTGCCGCCATCGGCCTGAATCACATCGCAGTCGACGGTGACGGTGTACTCGCCGAGCGCCTTCATGTTGACGACGGCACGCAGGCTGCGGCCAATGAGGCGCTCGATCTCCATGGAGCGGCCCTTGCGGTTGGCGTGCTCGCGCTTGCAGCGCTTGCCGGTCGACGCCGGCAGCATGGCGTATTCCGCGGTCACCCAGCCGGCCTTAGCTCCCTTTCGCCAGCCCGGCACGCCCTCCTCGATAGTGGCGGCGCACAGCACGCGCGTGTCACCGAACTCGGCCAGACACGAGCCGTGAGCGTGCTTCATGACGCCACGGGTGAGCTTAACGGGGCGCAACTCGTTGGCGGCGCGACCGTTGGCTCGGTTGACCTGCATGTACTCCATAGAAATTTCCTTTCGGCAAAAGATGTGGCGAAGGCTCTGGCAGCTGCCTTACATCTATTTCAGCTCATCGATATCGATATGTTCGATGCTCTTGAGCGGCTGACCAAAGATAAAGCTGCCCGCCACCGCAAACTCGGCAATGTTATCGGCCGTCGTGGCAAAACGATGCTGCGGCTCGGCGGCGTCGCCCGCCAGCTGCTCGCGGCGTGTGAGGATATCGGTCAGCTCGCGTGTAGTCTCCTCGGCGGAACTTACGACGCGCACCCCAGGCCCCAGCGCATGGCGGATAGGTCCCACCAACAGCGGGAAATGCGTACAGCCGAGCACCACGGTATCGATACCGTGGTCGCGTAGCGGCTCAACCGTGGCACCCACCAGCGCACGCACGGCAGGCGTATCGAAGATGTCCTCGTTCTCAAGCCACTGTTCCTGCAGATGTGCACCCGAGGCGAGCTCGTGTTCGACAACCTCGACAAAGCTCGAGGCAGGACAGCCGTATACATCGACGCCGGCATCTAGATCCTGAATGGCGCGCGTGTAGGCGCCCGAGCGAATGGTGAGGTTGGTAGCGAGCACGCCCACGCGACGCGTACGCGTGCTGTTGATTGCTGCACGGGCACCCGGCGCGATCACGCCGATCACGGGAACGTCGAGCACCTGCTGGGCCAAACGCAAGGCCGCAGCGGTCGCCGTGTTGCAGGCGATGACCATAATCTTGACGTCGTGCTTCGAAAGCCAACGACCCGCCTGCAACGCAAACGAGCGCACCTCATCCTCGGTGCGCGTGCCGTAGGGGCAGCGCTTGGTGTCGCCAAAGTAGTAGACGGACTCGTGCGGCAGCGCCGTCGCAATCGCGCGCGCAACCGTCAGACCGCCCAAACCAGAATCGAACACGCCAATCGGGCGCGTGTCGCCTGCCGGATTCTCGATATCGGACATTACCTCACCAGTCTCTCTCGAAAAGACATGTCCAAGTGCGGCGGCGCCGCGCTACGAACGCGCCGCGACCAGCAGCTCTGCCGTCGCCGCCCAACCGTCGACAATTTTGCCTCGCGTAACGAAAGCGTTCTCGCAAGCAGCCAGGAACTCGGGCGCGCCGGCGCTCGTCAGGCCATTCTCGACTAGGCAGAACGTGCCCACGTGATCGGCCATGTAGAAGTCGGACTCGGAGTCGCCGAGCGCCAACGTCTCCTCGCGCTCGATCCCTAGGTGCTCGCAGAAGCGCGCAATGGCGACGCCTTTGTTGAGGCCCGCGGGGTTGATGTTGAATGCGCGACCGTCCTCGACGCGATCGAGCTCGAGCGTCGTCGGCTTTGACAGGTGAGTCAGATGGCCGTTGCAGGCCCAGACCAGGCCGCAGCCAGCCTCATCAAGAATGGCCTGGACCTCGTCGTCGGGCACATCGCCGCGCATGCCGACGGTGACCTCGCGGTACTTGTAGCCAGTCGACATGTCGTTGTGATACTCGATCTTGTGCGGCCAGCGGGCAAGGATCTTCTCGCACACGCCGGTCTGCTCGATCACCTGGTGCGGCGTGAGGCCGCAAGAGGAGTCGTAGGGCATGTCGCCGGTCAGATACTCCCAATCGTTGGCTTTGAGGTCGTACATGACCAGGCCGCCCATCTCGCCGATGTAGGAGTTGAGGCCGAGCACGCGCGCGTCCTCGTGGATCATGGTACGGTTGCGGCCCGAGGTGGGAACCACCTGAATACCAGCGCGAGCGAGCGCCACGACGGCCTCGACGAGTTTGGTCGAAGGGTTGCCGTCGTTGTCGCGCAGCACGCACGAGCCGGGTGCAAGCATCGTGGCATCCAGGTCGGTAAAGACGTACTTGACCTTGGCCAAGCGCTCGCGCATCTCGCCCGAAAGCTCGGCAACGGTCGGCAGGGTGTTGTGGGACATGGTTACTCCGTTTACGTAGAAGGGTTTGGACTTGGACGGCATGTTTTGATTGAGGGAACACGCTTATGGCGACAGCGCACTCAGGGCGCCGCCGCCATCATGGTTCATTAGTCAAACTGGGTAACATCGATCAAGCGATTGGCCAACGAAAGGTCGCTCTCGATGGGCACGAACTCGTCGCCCACGTGCATGAGCTCCTCGTCACCCTTTGCCAGCAGCAAGACAATGGTGGGAGCATCGGGGTTGACGTACTCCTCGCGCGCCGCCTTGAACGCCGCATGCAC
>CABUWA010000124.1 GCA_902495085.1 uncultured Collinsella sp.
GCGCTCACGTTGAACTGGTCGGCATATAGCTCCAGCCTTGTGTTATCCACCGAACCGTCGCGCTCCATATCGCGCGCTGCCTCTCCGGCAATCTCCATAACGCGTATCAGGTTTTTGGTCGTATAGGCGCTATTGAATGCATCGTAGGAAAGGCTCTGCGTCGCCACGTAATCGACAACGTCGGCAAAGCGCTGCTCGGCTTGGGCCGTCATGTAACCGTAGCTCATCATGCCGGCAGCAAACGAGAGCACTATCCCCAGCAGAGCGACAAGGAGCCATGCCCCTGCCGAACGATTGCCCCGCTCCTCTACGGCGTGGTCAGGCGCATCGATCATGACAGGCCCTCCACATTCAAAAATGGCGAAGGGTCATCAAAGTACTTTGACACTAGGCGTTCCATGGTGCCATCGGCAAGCATTTCTTGGTAGGCATGAGTGAGCTTGACGTCGATGCCGCGCGTATCGTTGATATCGAAAGCGGTGCCCAAACCAACCTTTAGCAGCGGCTCATCCAAAATGCGATATGTCACACCATAGTCTTTTTCGTAGGCGAGGAACGAGGACTCATGCGCGGCGATAGCGTCGACCAGGCCCTCGACGAGCGCCGGGTTCAGATATGAACCGTCCGAAAAGCTGTAGAGCTCCTTGATCTGCGGAACGTTTTCATTTGTGCGATTGAGCAAAATGTCCTCGGGCTTGGTGGTGGACTGAACCGCCACGATCTTATCCTCAAGATCGGCAAGCGTGTAGATATCGCTCTGGGGATCGACCGCGACCACCTGGCGGCTCGCGAGGTACGGGCCGGCCCAACGATACTCGTTTTCGCGACCCGTCATGCTAAAGCTACCCATGACGCAATCGAGTTCGCCGCTCGCCAGCAGCTCTTTCTTCTTTTCCCAGTCGATCAGCTGGTATTTTGGCTTGTAACCAATGCGGGCCAAAGCCTCGGTCAATATCTCAACATCCAGGCCAACAATATCGCCGTACTCGTCGGTATACACAAACGGTGGATAGAGGTCGCTTCCGACGTTGAGCGTCTTAAGGTCGTCGTCCTTTACCTGCGTGGCGTCCGGGCCTTTTGATGCAGACACCGAGGCTCTGCCATTCGACCCGGAGCAGCCGGCTATCGCTACGACAAAGGCACTCGCCACTGCAAGCGCGACAAACAACGATATGGACACCGAGCGGCGAGGTCTTTTCATCGAGCTCCAGAAGATCCTGTTTACAGACTGAAATGGCTAAAGATAATACCAAACGAAACCACTCGAGCGTCCAATGGTTACAGACGTTTTACCATGCGGGGCCTTCCAGCCGACTTGGCAGAAGGCCCTGCATTCAGCGCACACTTACCGCGTATTAAAAACGTAGCGGTCCAGGCGGTCGCACGCTTCCCTTACGCGCGAAGGCGGCAGCGCCAGATTCACGCGAATGTGGCAGGGCCCGTGGAACGGACGGCCGTCCTGATACCCCACGCCCACGCGCGCCCCCTCGTCGAGCAGCCACTGAATATCGCGGCCATGCTCGCGGCACCACTCGGTGCAGTCCAGAAACACCATGTACGTGCCCTGCGGACGCGAATAAGACACGCCCTCAAAATGCTCATCCACGTAATCGCAGAAGTACTCGATATTGCCGGCAAGCACCTGGTTGAGCTCGTCCACCCACTCGTAGCCCTGCGGCTGGTAGGCACCGATAAGCGCATGCATGGAGAGGACGTTCATCTCGTTGTAGTGAGTCTTGTTGGACACGGCGCACACGCGATCGCGCAGTGTCTCGTTGTAGATAATGTGGTAGCTGCCGACCAGACCCGCCAGGTTAAACGTCTTGCTCGGCGCATAGAGGGCAACCGTGCGCATGCGGGCATCCTCGCTCACCGACTGCGTCGGGATATGCTTGTGTCCCGGCAGGATGATATCGGACCAAATCTCGTCCGAGATCACCACGCAATCGTGCTGGCGATAGATGTCCATGGCGCGCTCGATCTCATCGCGCTCCCATACGCGGCCGCAGGGATTGTGCGGCGAGCAGAACACCGCGGCATGGATGTGGTTTTGGGCGAGCTTATACTCCATGTCCTCAAAGTCCATACGCCACACGCCTTGGTCGTCGAGCTTAAGCGGGCTGTGGACAATGCGATAGCCCGCGGCTTCGATGGACTTGGTAAAGCCGATGTAGGTAGGGCTGTGGACCAGCACCGCATCGCCCGGCTGGACATACGCGCGCAGAGTCGACACGACACCGCCCAGCACGCCGTTTTCGTAGCCGATATGCTCCGGCGCCAAGCCCTCAACGCCGTTGCGGCGGCTCTGCCATTCGATGATGCGGTCGAAATACTCGGGGCGCGGATTGAAATAGCCAAACATGGGGTGCTGGGCACGCTGAATGATGTGTTCCTGGACCGTGGGCACCGTGGCAAAATTCATGTCGGCCACCCACATGGGAATGCGGTCGAAGCTCTCATCGGGTGCGTTCGGAGCCATACCGGGGATCTCGCCCCAGGAGTCAACGGCGATGGAATCCATGCCGTGGCGGTCGATAAGCGAGCTAAAGTCGTATTTCATGCTGAACTCCCGTGCAAAGTGATTGTTTTGGTAGGCGTTATTGTCCACCAGCACGGGCGATTTTGGCATGGGGTTTGGCGCTTAATTTGACGGGTGCGGACGAATGGCTGGTTAGTCTTGCGCGTCGTTGACGGCGACCACGGTTAGCTGGGTTTTATCGACCGTAAAAGATATGTCGAGCCCGGCATAGGCCAGATGATAGACGCGGTTTGGCTCGTGCTTGCTGCCCGCGCGGCGCGGGTCTTGGCGCAGGACCTCGACCAGGCCGGGGAGCTTTGCGCTTGGGACTGTGTCTTGAAGCGCTTGCGGGAACTCGACGTCGAGCTCTTGCCACGGGGCGTCCTCAATCCAGCCGCCCGTTGCATCCGGGTGGCAGTCTGCAAACGGAATGTAGGGCTTAATGTCGTAGATGGGCGTGCCGTCGCGTAGATCGGCCCCCAGCACATGGATGATGGGGCCATCGTCGGTAAGCTCCACGCGGTCGAGCTTGACGCAGGTGAGCCCGATGGGATTCGGGCGAAACGGACTGCGCGTGGCAAACACTCCCACGCGCTCGGCTCCACCTAGACGCGGCGGACGCACGGTTTTCGACCATTTTGCATTGGTGCCGGACCTGTCCTGCGACTTGGCATCGGCAGCTATGTCCTTAGCCGTGCCGCCGGGCGTGCCGTTTTCGAAGCGCCACAGCAGCCATAGGTGAGAGAAGGAGTCCAGACCCTCAACCGCTGCATTGGAGGCAAATTCCGGCTCAAAGACGATGCGCCCCTGCAGATGGGGCGCCAAAAAGCTGTTGCGCGGAATGCCGAACTTCTGCGGCAGGTCGGTATGTATGTGTGCAATAGGTTCCATGCCGGTCATTGTACGGCATGGAGGCGTGGGGCGTTGCGCGCAATTCTTCGCCGCGGTCTCCCGTCGTGCAACCAACGGTTGCTTGGAAGGGCGCCTGCCGCCGCGTATGCTTAAGCCATCAACCAGCAGAAAGGAGCCGTTATGGCCTTTGCAGAAAAGCTCATTGCCATCCGTCGCGCCCATCACCTTACCCAAGAGCAGCTCGCCGCCAAGCTCTTCGTCACACGCCAAGCCGTCAGCCGTTGGGAGCGCGACGAGGTCACCCCGGGCATCGACATGATGAAGCTCATTGCCGCCGTAACCGGCGAGCCCCTGTCTCATCTGCTCGAAATGCCCGAGCACTATTGTCAGAGCTGCGGCATGATACTCACGCCCAACGACTGCGGCACCGACGCCGCGGGCGCCACGACCGACCATTACTGCAAGTGGTGCTACGACCACGGCAAGTACACCTACGACACCACGATGGAGGCGATGATCGAGGACTGTGCCCCGCGGCTGGTGCAAAACACCGGCATGTCGCTCGACGAAGCCGTCTCGCTCATGGGCGCCGTCCTGCCGCAACTGGAGCGCTGGCGCGCCGTGCAAGAAAACGAGGAGCGCTACGGTGCCGAAGCCCGGGTGCGCTATGGCGATGAGGCTATCGATGCAGCAAACGAAACGCTACTGGACATGGATCCTCAGACATGGAACGACATGAAGGAACTTGAACGCGCTGTTCTGGGCCAGCTTTCGATTGCCATGGGCATTGGCGACCCAGAGAGCAACGAGGCTCGCAAGCTCGTCGCGATGCATCGTCGTTGGATTGGTCTCAACTGGGGACACGAACCCCAAGACGAAGCATACCTGGGCCTCGCCCACGGCTATCTTGCCGATCGGCGTTTTATCGACTACTACGACAAGCCCTGTGGCACCGGAGCCACGGCGTTTCTGGTACAGGCCATCGAGTCGTCGTTGACGCGCGCATAGACTGCGGCGGCTTTGGGTATTTCAATCAAAACCGCAACCGATTGGAGACCTATGGCTACTAATCATGAGCTCGCGCTGTTCGTTATGACCGGCTGCCCGTATTGCTTAAAGGTCAAGCGTTTCCTTGCCGATAACGGCGTGACCATTCCCGAGCGCAATATCTCGACCGATACCGAAGCCGAGCAGACACTCATCGCCGTCGGCGGAAAGCGCCAGGTTCCCTGCCTGTTCATCGACGGAAAGCCGCTCTACGAGTCGAGCGACATCATCGCATGGGTACAGAAGAACCTGCTCTAGTACGCGCATCCCGTCCGTCCAAGGCCCCACCCCATACGGCCTGAACATGTACACCAGCATCCAAAGTCGACATTTTTCGACATCTTTGGATGCTGGTGTACAGTTTTTTGCAGAGGTAGTCATTGGGGACGTTCTTAAATGACTAGTTGTTTGAGATGGCCTTTGGATTATGGCTGTTTGACGCCTCTGGAAAGGGTTTCCGAGAGGGCTGTGGTCAAAAAAGGGCAAATATGAGTACTGCTACCTGTTTAGTAGCAGCGATTTTGATCACTTCAGGAACTATTCAACGTTCCACTCGTCCGCAGACGACGTTATTTCTCCTCATATGTTCAATAAACGTAGCTCCTAATGGGAACAAATCTCATCAGGAGCTACTATTTATAGCAAAATAAATGCAACCATAATGGCAACAGTACTCATATTTGCCCTTTATTGACCACGACCCTCCAGAATAGTCGCTGAGAACGATACTAAATGACAAAATCCGGCACTTGGACGTTCTTGTATGACTAGCCATTGAAGGACACCCAACGACTACTCCAATTCGCGACACACTGTGTCGCGAATTAAGCTGGTCCCACTATCGAAGACCGGTGAGAGCTCCTGCCCAGAATCTCGATAGCTTAATAAAACGCTCCCCTCCGGAAGTTCAATGAGCATCCAAATTCCAAGCTGAAAAGCAAAGGAGTATCGAAGCCGTCAATGCTCATTTCCTATCGAGCAGGCGGATCAAAACAAGCTAATTGTCCCGATAAACTGCTTGTATTTTTGTCTACAAAACTGTATACAAAAAAGGGAATCCGAGAACCAGCGCTCGACATTATGTCGATCGATAGGAGGCGCCATGGATGCTGAGCAGCTTGAAAAAATGATGGGATTTGCCCCTGGAGAGTTAGAGAAAGCCGCGGAAGCTTACGAAAAAGATGAATGGCCGAAAGGCCGCACCGTTAAGCTGGGAAGGCCGCCGATCTCTGATGAGCCGAGCGCTGTCTTGTCGGCACGTGTGGGCGAATCGGTCCTTGAAGCCTTTGACGCAAAAGCAAAGCGCCATGGGCAAACACGCACGGAGCGACTCAGGGAGCTCATCACGCTTGATGCAATGATTGCCTAGTTACCCACCACACCCAA
>CABUWA010000125.1 GCA_902495085.1 uncultured Collinsella sp.
ATCTTGAGACGGTCGACTTGCTCATCGCCCACGCCGGTACGGCGCACATTTTCGACCGCGGTAAAGTAGCGGCGGACGATCTCCATCTTGGAAGCGTCGCGGCAGGCATCGTCATCGGTGATGGCAAAGCCGACCATATTGACGCCCATGTCCGTAGGACTCTGGTAGGGGCTCTTGCCCAGGATCTTTTCCATCAGAGCACGGACCACCGGGAAGGCCTCGACGTCGCGGTTGTAGTTGACTGTGGTCTTGTTGTAGGCCTCAAGGTGGAACGAATCGATGATATTGGCGTCGTCGAGGTCAGCCGTGGCGGCCTCGTAGGCAATATTGACCGGATGCGTCAGAGGAAGATTCCAGACCGGGAAGGTCTCAAACTTGGCATAGCCGGCGGCCGTGCCATGCTTGTGCTCGTGATAGAGCTGAGACAGGCAGGTGGCAAGCTTGCCCGAGCCAGGACCGGGGGCAGTGACCACGACGAGCGGTCGGGTGGTCTCGACAAACTCGTTCTTGCCGTAGCCATCGTCGGACACGATCAGATCGACATCGTGCGGATACCCCTCGATGGGATAGTGCAGCTTGGCGGGAATACCGAGCGCGTTCAGGCGGTTGCGGAACACATCGGCAGCAGGCTGGCCGGCGTACTGGGTGATGACCACAGCCGCGACGGCAAAGCCGTTGCCGCGGAACAGGTCAACCAGGCGCAGCACATCCTCGTCATAGGTAATACCGAGGTCACCACGAGCCTTGTTTTTTTCGATGTGGTTCGCGTTGATCGCGATGATAACCTCGACATCGTCGGCGATGCTCTTGAGCATGCGGAACTTGCTGTCCGGTTCAAAACCCGGCAGCACGCGGCTCGCATGATAGTCATCGAACAGCTTACCGCCAAACTCCAAATAGAGCTTGCCACCAAACTGCGAGATGCGCTCCTTAATGTGAGCAGCCTGCAGCTCGATATACTTCGCGTTGTCGAAACCCTGGCGCATATATGGCTCCCGTCCCGTTTCCATTTAATGTCCTAGGCGATTATAGCGGAGCAGACCCTCCCCCACGCACTTCCCCTGCACCAACAAAGGGAATGTCGCAGGTTGAGCATAAGTCAGACACTATGACCCAATCCAGGGGCACGGAAACGACAGGAGCCCCCGCTCGTGACCGCGGGTCGGGGCTGCGACAATGTTGTTGAAGTGCCAGAGGCGCAGCCGCGCCGCAACGAGGTTGGGAGGCTCCCGTGCCTAGATATTCTACCGCCTTCGGAATGGACGTACACCTCAGGTCCACCACCGTCTGCGCGCTCGACGCAGAGACGGGCGAGACCGTGACGAGGAGGTTCCGCGGCAACCCCTGGGGCGAGGTCGCGGAGTGGATGTCGGGCTTCCCCGGCCCGTCGCTCGCCGCCTACGAGAGCGGCTACCTCGGCTTCGCCCCGCAGAGGGAGCTCTCCGGGCTCGGCGTCGACTGCGTCGTCGCGGCCGTCTCCAAGGTCCCGAGGTCGGCGGCAGACTTCTCGTCCAAGAACGACCGCAACGACGCGGCCAGGATGGCCAAGGCGATACTGTCGCACGATATCTCCCCGGTATGGGTGCCGTCCCCCGAGATCGAGGGGCTCAGGGACCTCGCCGGGGCCCACGACGCGGCGACCGCGAGGCTCGCGGCGGCGAAGCAGCGGCTCCTGGCGTTCCTGGCCCGCCGTGGCTACGCCTACGGCGGCACGACGCCGGCCGGAAACCCCCGGAGGTACTGGACGTACGACTTCCTCAGGTGGCTCGACAAGGTCCGGCCCGCCGACGACGGCGGCATCCGGGCGCTTGCGGCGCTGAGGAACGAGGTCGAGGCGGCCGCCGAGACGCGCGACGACCTCCTCGCCGAGTACAGGGCCGCCGTCGCGGCGGGCCCCCTCTCGGCGGAGGTCGAGGCGCTCCAGTCGATCAAGGGGTGCGGGTTCGCGCTCGCCGCCGCCTTCGCGTCCGAGGTCGGCGACTTCTCGAGGTTCCGCTCCGGCAGGCAGGTGACGTCCTACTTCGGCCTCGCCCCGAAGCAGAGGTCGAGCGCGGACTCCGTGCGCCTCGGCGGGATCAGCGGGGCCGGCAACGCCCTCGTCAGGAGGTTGGCCGTCGAGGGGTCCTGGAGCTACGTCCAGGCGAGCCACCAACCGAAGCTGATGCCCAAGGGCAGCGGCGTCCCGCTCGAGGTGAGGATGCACGGGAGGAAGGGGTCCGAGCGCCTGCTCCGGCGCCGCGAGGAGATGCTCGCCAGGGGCATGCCCCAGGCGAAGGCGAACGCCGCCACCGCCGCCGAGCTCGTGAGGTGGCTGTGGGCCCTCGGCGCGATGTGCCGGGAGGCAACCGAATAGACATAGCCCCCGTCCCGGCGAGCCGGGCAGCCTTCGGGGATACCCCCGCTTTCGCTGGGCGCGCGGCAGCGGCCGCATGCGCGTAGTCAGACTTGGGGAGCCCCGCCGAAGGAGAGGATTGCGGGCCGCCGGAGCGGTATCCGCGGATATGAGACTGAGCCGAAGGCGTCGACGACATGCCGGGGGCGGACCGGGACGGGTTCAACGGCAGGCCCCGCCGACCGATTGCAAGCGGTCGGCGGGGCCATTGTGGCTCTTGACAGCGGATTGGGTCATATGAGCGAACGGGCTCCAGAGCGAACAAATTGGCATGAAAAGAGGCCGGCATAGACCTTTTGGTCATGCCGGCCTCTTTGAATGACAAGTTGTCGCTCTGGAGCCCGTGCAGCGTCGACCGGTTCCGCGGTTCGGTAAAACCGCGGAACAAAAAAGCGCCCCCTCCCGCGCACGGAACGGAAGGGGGCTAAAGGTAGGAGTCTACCGGTGGGTTTACCCCACCGGACAGACGATGACCAGGTGATCCTCTACAGGATCGTCAAGGTTTCCGTGGGGTACCCGTTGGGTACTTAGATCAACACGCAGGCGACGGTCAGGATGATGGCGCAGACGACGGAGAGCGCGACGATGAGCTTAAGGGCAAACTTGAGCCAGGTCGTCCACTCGATCTTGGCCAGGGCGAGACCGCCCATGATGGCGCCGGAGGTCGGGGTGAACAGGTTCACGACACCGATGGCGGCGGAGAAGATCATGACCATGACCTCAGGCGAGAAGCCGAGCTTAACAGCCAACGGTCCCATGATGGGCATGGAGACGGTGGCCATACCGGAGGTCGAGGGGATCAGGAAGGACAGGCCGAAGTAGACCAGGAAGCTCATGGGAGCGAAGATCACGCCGGACAGGCCAGCCAGGGCATTGGCGGCAGCGTCGAGGACGTAGACGTCGAGGCCGGTGTTAGCCATGAGGACGGAGATACCACGGGCGAGGGCGATAACGAGAACAACGGACATCATGTCGGCAGCGCCGCTAATGAAGGTGTTGACAATCTGCTTCTCGGACAGGCCACCGATGATACCGATCAGGACAGCCATGAGGAAGAACCAGGTGGAAGCCTCGTCGAAGTACCACTGGCCAATGGGCAGGCCGGTGATCAGGGCAGACCAGCCCTGAACGATGGCGTTACCGTCGGCATCGTAGACAGCGCCAGCGTCAAAGAAGTTGGCGACGCCCTCGTTGAGGTCGGCCAGCGGGATGAAGCCGACGATCATGACGACGAAGGTGAAGGCGAAGGCGATCAGAACACCCTTCTGACGACCGGTGAGCTTGACCTCCTTGTGGACCTCGGAAGCAGCCTTGCCGTGAGCCTCTTCGGCGTCCTTGAGCTCCTGCATCGACAGGATGGTGGAACCCTTGTCAGCCTTGACCTTCTTGGCATAGTTCATCACGAAGACGATGGACATAGCGGTAGTGACAATCCACAGGACGGCACCGAGGCCGATGATGATGGACTGGTTGACCTCAATGCCAACGCCGGTCAGAGCGTCGACGGCAGCGCCGACGGCGAACGGGTTAACCGTGGAGCCCAGGCAGCCGCAGCCAGCGCCGAGCAGGACGGTAGCAGCGCCGACCATCGGGTCGAAGCCAGCAGCCATCATGGTAGCGGCGAGCAGGGCGTAGAAGGGAACGGTCTCCTCGCACATACCATAAGTGGTACCACCGAGGGAGAAGATGAGCATCAGCACGGGAACGAGCATGATCTCGTTGCCCTTAAGCTTCTGCACCAGAACGGCGATGCCGTTGTCCAGAGCGCCGGTCTCGGTCATCATGCCGAGGAAGCCGCCCAGGATCATAACGAAGAGGCAGACGGGCAGAGCGTCAGCGAAGCCCTTAATCGGGGCGGTGCAGAAATCGCTCAGACGGGCGGCAGTAACCGCGCCGCCGGACGTGCCGGAGACGATAACGGTAACAACTGCAACAATTGCCAGCAGAGCAAGAAGAATGGTGAACGATGAAGGCATACCGCGCTTTTTCTTAGCGGTCTCAGTCATAGTTCTCATCCCCCCTTCATAAATCATTTAACTTTCTCGTGCGAAGCGGATCTTCCGTGCCGTGCCCACCGCCCGACGCGAGATATTTACCAGACACAGCCGCTCGGGGTGTTCAACAATACACCCCGAGCGAGATGCTAGATGCTCTTACTTGAGTGTGGCGTACATGACAGCCTTGATGGTGTGCATGCGGTTCTCGGCCTCGTCGAAGACCTTGGAAGCGGGGCTCTCGAAGACCTCGTCGGTGACCTCCTGCTCGGTGATGCCGAACTGCTCGCACTTCTCGGCGCCAATCGTGGTGTTGGTGTCATGGAAGCTGGGCAGGCAGTGCAGGAAGATGGCGCCCGGGTTGGCCATAGCCATGACCTCGGAGGTAACACGATACGGGGTGAGCTGAGCGATGCGCTCGGCCCAGACCTCGTCGGGCTCGCCCATGGAGACCCACACGTCGGTGTAGATAACGTCGGCACCGGTGACGCCGTCCTTGACGTCGGTGGTCAGCTTGATGGTGCAGCCGTTGGCCTCGGCGATGGGCTTGCAGGCCTCGATGACGTCGTCGGCGGGCATGCACTCCTCGGGGCCGCAGGCCACGAAGTTCATGCCGAGCTTGGAGCAGACAACCATGAGGGAGCGAGCGACGTTGTTCTTGCAGTCGCCCATGAAGACGAGGGTCTTGCCCTTGATGTCGTAGTTGAAGTTCTCCTGGACGGTCAGGATGTCGGCGAGCATCTGGGTGGGATGCCACTCGGTGGTCAGGCCGTTCCACACGGGCACGCCGGACTTAGCAGCGAGCTCCTCGACGTCGTCCTGGGCAAAGCCACGGAACTCGATGCCGTCATACATGCGGCCGAGAACGCGGGCGGTGTCCTCGATGGACTCCTTCTTGCCCATCTGCGACGAACCGGGATCGAGGTAGGTGACGCCCATGCCCAGATCCATGCCGCCGACCTCGAAGGCGCAGCGGGTACGAGTGGAGGTCTTCTGGAAGAGCAGAACGATGTTCTTGCCCTCGAGATAGCGGTGCGGAACGCCAGCGCGCTTCATATCCTTGAAGTTCTTGGAGAGCTTGAGCAGGTACTCGATCTCCTCGGTGGTGAGGTCGAGAAGCTTGAGGAAGCTACGGCCGGAGAGGTTAACACCCATGGTTCGAATCCTTTCGAAGAAATGAATTACGTAAGTATTAGTGTTGCCCGTTTAACGGCCGAAGCCGGTGCGGTTGTAGGGGGACCGCACCGGAAACGGAAAGACTTAGAGGTCCTCGCGCCAGAAGGGCATGCTCATGCAGCGCGGGCCGCCGCGGCCGCGGGAGAGCTCGGCGGAGGGCACGACGAGAAGGTCCAGGCCCTCCTTGTACAGCACGTCGTTG
>CABUWA010000126.1 GCA_902495085.1 uncultured Collinsella sp.
AGCCGCGGCAACCTCATCCGTCCCAGCGGCGGGATCGGCGCATTCCGTCGCCAGCGCCACGCTCGGCAGCAGCAACTGACCGACCATAAGCGCACACGCGCCGGCGCAAGCTATTTTGGTACCCACACAACGCCAAGTACCGTGAACCAGCGAGCAGGTGGACTCACGTTGAGCTTGCTTGTCAAAGTGACTTTCGTTCATAACGGCCTCCTTGGTCGTAGGAACATACCACCACAAAGGTGTCCGTCCCCTTTGTGGTGGTTCTGTACCACAAAGATGTGCCAAATGGCTCCGTATGCCTAGGTTCGCAGATGTGAACCTAGGTCTCTACCTGCGGTTTAATTCAATATGATTTCGCCATCGCCACACTCGTCCCGGGAACGCTACAATCGAGGACACGATCATTCGTCCACCCAAAGGACCGTCCTTGAACCTGAGCAGGCCTAAAATCAACGCGCTTCTGGCACTCGCGCTCTTCACTTTCGCCTTCCTTGCCGCCGAGTTTCGCTTCGACGTCAACGTCGGCCTGCTCGCCGGTGCCGAACGCGTTGTGCTTGCGCAGGGCTTTATCCTTGGCGCCAGCGTCATCGGCTTTATCGGATATGCACCACTGCTCGGTCTCGCCCAACGCAAAGGCCAGCCCCAGGCAGTTGTCAGCGTCGCCGTTCCCATCGCCATCCTGGGATTGACCCAGATCCAGTCCCCCACGGGTTCGCTTGCCCTCGAGATTCTGGGCTGCCTCGCATTCCTCGGACTCGGCCTGTTGGGCGCCGCTACGCACTACGCCTTTTCACTGGCGTTTCAAGACGATCCCAAGCTCGCCACCGGCGCGGGAGCGGCCTATGCCGCGGGCATCCTGATGCAGTTCGCCGTCAACCTGCTCAATTGCGGCGGCATCGCAGAGCTCATCGTCCTTGGCACAGTGACTATCGCCATCTCCGCCCTCAGCGCCGTTCCCCTAAAGGCTGCCGAGAGTCCCAATCCCACCGTCAACCCCTTTGCCGAGCCCTCACACGCCCTCGCCAAGCAGGCATGCTGGAGCATCGCACTCGTCATGATTCTTGCCTGCTTGTTCTCGACCCTCGACAACGTGGTCACGCTCTCCAACGCCCACGGCACCATCGCCGTACAGACCTGGCCGCGCCTCTTTTTGGCGGCAAGCGGCCTTGCCGCCGGTCTTATCTTTGATCTTGCCGAACGTCGCTACATGGGTCTCATCATGCTCGGCGTCACGGCACTTTCCACCATCTCGATCTTGGCCGTGGAAGCCGGCGCCGACCCCAACCTGGGCCTTGTCGTCTTTTATCTGAGTTCGGGCTTTTTTGTCACGTTCTTTACCGCCACGTTTACACAGCTGGCGCCGCGCATGCATACGGCCGCACTGTGGGCTGGCATGGGCCGCGCCGCCAACAATGTATGCGCATTCACCACATCGGGCATCTCGCTGGCACTGGTCACCTCGGGCAATGTCGCCCTCATCATGATTGGCGCGCTCGTGCTGCTTGTGGCGGCGAGCGTGGCATTTGTAGCTGCGGGGCTGTTCCGTCTACCCCAAACCGAACAGGAGCGCGAACACCAGCAGCTCGCCGAGGAAGCACTCGCCGCACCCAGTATCGAGGAACAGCGTCAGGCCTTCATTGCCGACCACGGCCTCACCCCGCGTGAAGTCGACGTGCTCATGGCCGTGACCCAGGACGAGCGCCCGCTCAAACAGATTGCTGATGAGCTCGGCATCTCGATGCGCATGGTGCAGCGTCACCTGAGCTCCATCTACCAAAAGACCGACACGCAGACGCGCGCCGGTCTCACCAAAGCCTTCCCCTCGGCTTAAAACAAAAACCACCACAAAGGTGTCTGTCCCCTTGTGGTGGTTTCGACCGGTTAGCCTTCGAGCTGAGTCACCTTGTAGCGGTAGGCTGCGGCGATGACGTCCTTGCAGCCCTCGCGGCCCAGCTTGGCGCGGTTGACGACGATGTCCTTGCCGCTCGTCATCTTCCACTTTCCGGCACTGTAGCGCTTATAGAACGCCTCGCGCGCCTTCTGTTGCTGCTTGACCAGCTTGGCGCCCTTCTTTTTGTTGAGGCCGCGCTTCTTGCGCACGATCTCGACGCGGTCCTCAAAGGGTGCGGTCACCAACACGGCAATGTGGTTGGGATTGTTGCGCAGCAGGTAATCCGACAGACGGCCCTCGATAATGCAGCTCTCGGTCTCGCCCAAGTCCAAAATCACCTGGCTCATCTTCTGGAACAACTTATCCGAGTACGAACGCGCATCGTAGCGGTCGGGCAGAAACGCCATGTTCTCCACGGCCAGACGCTCGTCATAGGCGGCCATCTTGTCGAGCGACTCGCCCGCGCGCAGCGACGCGCGCACCAGCAGCTCGTTATCGTACAGCGGAATCCCCAACTCGTCGGCAAGCATGCGACCAATCTCGTGACCCTCGGCGCCAAAGTCGCGCGCGATGGTAATGACCACAGGACTCTTCTTGTTCTCCAGATCGCTCATCGCGATTCCTTTCTCTGTGTGACAAAGTGGCATTCCCTTTGTCACATTCTACGCTGCCACAATACGACGTTGATACGCTCGGACCAGCAGCGAGATACCAAAGTTGAGCACAAAGTACATCGCAAACACCAGGCCGTAGAGCATAAGCACCTGCGACAGATCGATCGCGTGGGCCATCACGACGTTTGCCGTGTACATGAGCTCGGCCACGTTAATGCCCGAAAGATACGAGCTGTCCTTGATGACAGTCGTGCACTGGCTAAACAGCGCCGGAATGATCGTCTTAAACGTCTGCGGCAGAATGATGTAGCGCATGGTGGCAAAGAAGCCGAAGCCCTGGCTCTGCGCTGCCTCAAACTGGCCTCGTGGAATCGAGTTGAGGCCGCCGCGCACAATCTCGGCCATAACAGCGCTGGTAAACAGCGTAAAGGCGATGGTCGAAATCACAATGTCCAAACCCTGCACCGTAAAGTAGATAAACAGGATCCACAGCAGGTTTGGCGTACAGCGGAACAGCTCGATATAGGCACTCACCAAAATACGGAACGGGCGGGGCGCATAGCTTTTAACAAGCGCCAGCACCGTGCCAAAGATGAGCGAGAAAAAAATCGACAGCGCCGAGATCTCGATTGTCTTAACAAAGCCGCCCCAAATGTAGAGCAGGTTGGTCGCGTTGAAGATTTCCATGCGCTAGGCCTCCTCTACGTTGTCGAGCCCCAGCTCGGCCAGGCTCACGCCGCGCGGACGCTCCTTGGAGCGGCGCTCGAGCCACTGCACCAGCATGGCGAGCGGAAAGCAGATGATGAAGTACATAAGGCAGCAGACGATGTATCCCTGCAGGTAACCGTACAGGCTCACAAAGTTGTCGGAACGGTACATAAGGTCACCGCCGGCTACAAGCGCCAGCACCGACGTGTTCTTGACCAGGTTGAGCGCCTGGTTACACAGCGGCGGCAGAATGATCTTAAATGTCTGGGGCAGCACGATGTACCAGTACGCCTGCGCACGGGTGAAGCCTTGGCTCTGGGCCGCCTCCATCTGACCGCGCGGAACCGCCTCGATACCAGTGCGGATGACCTCCGAAATGTAGGCCGCGTGATACAGGCCCACACCCAAGAAGCCCAGTACGAACGGCGCAATGCGCACCGGCTGGTCGGCACCGGTTATGGCCTGCAAAAACTGCGGACCGGCCATGTACATAAAGAGCACCTGCACGGGCAACGGGGTGTTCTGGTAAAACTCCACGTACACGCGGCTTATGGCGCGCAACACGCGCGAACGAGTGGTAGAGAACACGCCCAGCAGCGTACCCAGCGCTAGCGACAGCAGCAGACCGGCAACGACCACCTGCAGCGTCACGCCAAAGCCCTCCCAGAAGGGCCCCATGTTTTGAAATGTCGTCGACCAACGGTCGGCGTCAAATAATCCTTCGAGCATTTGATTCCTTCCTTGGACGATGCGCCTATACAAGACCCCAGGTCTTGACCTCTTGGTCGAGCCAGCCGTCGGCCAGGCGATCGCAAATCACCTGATCGACCACGGCCGAAAGGTCGCAGCCCTTCTTGGTCGCCACGCCGTAGCCCTGCTCGCCAAACTTGACCTCGGGCTGCAGCAACTCAACGGTCTCGTTCATGTAACCGGCCAGCGTGGAGCGGTCCATGGCAAAGACGTCGATATTGCCGGCGTCGAGCGAACTCTTGATGATGGGGTAGCCGCTAAAGGCCCTAAACTCGGGCTTGCAGCTAAAGCCGTTGTCCTTGATCATCTGCTCGATCAGGCTCTGCGTGGTGGCGCCCTGGCTCACGCCAATGACCTTGCCATCCAAATCCTCAATCGAGGTAAAGCCCGAACGCTTCTTGACCATGAGTCCCACGTAGTCGGTGCGGTACGGCGTCGAGAAATCCCAGCTCTTCTTGCGCTCGTCGGTGATGGTGTAGGTCGCCGCGACCACGTCAAGTTGGCCGTTGTCGATCAGCGGGCCGCGTGTCTTGGGCGTTACGTCGGTAAACTCGACAAGCTCTTTGGCGCGGGCCTCCTTGTAGCTCACGCCAAAGACGGCAGCGGCGATCTGGTAGCACAAATCGACTTCCATGCCCTCAAAGCGACCCTTGGCGGTGTCGTAATAGCCGTAGCCGGGAACGTCCTTCTTAACGCCGGCGTTCAGATGGCCACGCGACTTGATGGCCGCAAGCTTGGACCCCTTGTCGGAGCCCTCGCCGCTGGTGGAGTTGCCGCAACCGGTAAGCGCGGTCCCCGTCAGCGCAAGCATGCCGGCGCCCGCCAGCTGCAAAAAATGACGGCGCGACACGGCCGCCCTCGTCATATCCGTCATGTCCATCACCGCGCCTAGTGCAGAATCTTGGACAGGAACTCGCGGCAGCGCGGGTTCTCGGGGTTATCGAAGAAGTGCTCGGGCGTGCCCTCCTCCAGGATGCGGCCGTCCTCCATAAAGATGACGCGGTCGGCCACCTGGCGCGCAAAGCCCATCTCGTGCGTCACGCAGATCATGGTGATGTCCTCCTGCGCGAGCTCAATCATAACGTCCAGAACCTCCTGGACCATCTCGGGGTCGAGCGCCGAGGTCGGCTCGTCAAACAGGATGATAGGCTGCTTGGTGCACAGGGCACGGGCGATGGCGATGCGCTGCTGCTGACCGCCCGAGAGATTCTGCGGATACTCGCCGGCCTTATGCGCCATGCCGACGCGCTTGAGCGCGGCGATGGCGATCTCGGTCGCCTCCTCCTTGCTCTTCTTTTGCAGCTTGATGGGCGCGAGCGTCAGGTTGCCCAGCACCGTCATGTTTGGATACAGGTTGAACTGCTGAAACACCATGGAACTATACTTGCGAGCCATCTCCAGGTGGTTCTTTTTGGTGAGCGGCGTACCGTCGATGACGACCTCGCCCGACGTGGGCTCCTCCAGATAATCGACGCAACGGATGAGCGTCGACTTACCCGAGCCGGAAGGCCCGATCATCACGAGCTTCTCGCCGCGCTTGACGGTGAGATTGATATCTTTGAGCACATGCAGGTCGCCAAAGTACTTGTTGAGATGCTTGATCTCGATCATGTCTGCCATGAATGTCCCTTCCCTGCGTTTACACGAGTTGAACTATTGTACGGAAAGAACCACGTTTCCGCAGCCCACACTACATTCCCGTAAAGAACCCGCAACCTTTAACCCACTCATTGGGGACAG
>CABUWA010000127.1 GCA_902495085.1 uncultured Collinsella sp.
CGGTAGTCGTCCATGTCGGCCTTGATCATCGCGGCGTTGCCCGGTGCGAGGTTGAAGGTGGCAGAAAGAACGATAAAGCCGTCGTCGGCGATGCGGCTCTTGCGATAGCCCAGATTGAGCTCATCGACATCGAACTCGATGATGTTGCCGCTGCCGCGGGTGCCGTCGTCGAGCTGGCGAGCAGGTTTGTAGACGCGCACGGACTCCAGCACATCGGCCATGCAGGCGCCGTAAGCTCCGGCGTTCATGTAGCAGGCGCCGCCGACCGATCCGGGGATGCCCGAGATGGGCTCCATGCCGGTGAGACCGGCCTCGGCTGCCGCCGCGGCGACATCGGAAAGCAAGGCGCCGGCCGCCGCCGTGACGTGCGTGCCGTCGACCGTAATGTCGGAGAGGCCTTCGCCCAGCGCCACGACGACGCCACGGATGCCCTTGTCGCCGACGAGCAGGTCGGAGCCGTTGCCCACGATGGTAAGCGGCAGGTCGCAGCGATAGCAGGTATCGAGCGTGGCGACGAGGCCCTGCTCAGTATCGGGCGTGACGAAGACGTCGGCCGGGCCGCCGATCTTAAACGTGGTGTGCTCGCGCATGGGCTCGCTCATCAACACGTTGTCCTCGCCGGCAACGCCAGCAAGTGCGCACAGCAGGTCCTCGTTAAAAAAGTCGTTCTCGTGCATACGAATATCCGCCTTTTGGTGGTCGTTGTCATCAATCGATTGCAATATACCCCACCTGGACGGATTTGGTGCGCTGGCGGCGATAAAACAGCCGTCCACCGGATTGGTAAAGTGTTTATCACCGAGGTAGATGGGCAGTCGCTATACTTTCAAGAGATTGCGCGTAAACCCGGAAGGAGCGAGATGGCCAACAAAGTCACCCTCAAGCAGATCGCCCAGGAGGTGGGGCTTTCCCCTTCGTCGGTCTCGCTTGTTCTCAATAATCGGCCCTGTCGCATCTCGGAAGAAAACCGCAAGCGCATCAAGGAGGTCGCGGCGCGCAACCACTATGTTCCTAACCAGATCGCGCGCAGCCTGGTCATGCGCGAGTCGCGCACACTGGGCCTTATCGTTCCCAATATCGAGAGTCGCTTTTTTGCCTCGCTCGCCGGCAGCTTGGAAAAGCGCTGCCGTGAAGACGGCTATGCACTCTTTATTACCAGCTCGGGTGGAAGCGCCGATGACGATCTGGAACTGCTACGCCAGCTGGTGACGCGCGGCGTCGACGGCGTCTTTCTGGTGGTGGGTGACGAGTTCTCCGACGATCGCGCCCTGCGCGAGGAAGTGAGCCATCTGCCTATCCCTGCCGTGATGGTCGACCGTGCCATTGAGGGACTCGAGTGCGACAAGGTGATGTTCGACCACGAGATGGGCGGCTACATGGCTACGCGGTATCTGATTGAGCAGGGTCATCGCCGCATCGCCTGTCTGGTTAACGCGCGTCGCTCCAATACGGGCCGCAAGCGACTCGCCGGTTACGAGCGCGCGCTGCGCGAGGTGGGACTGCCCATCGACGCGCGCCTGGAGTTTGAGAGCGAATATTACATCCCGAGCGCCTACGAGGCCTCGGAGGCCGTGCTTGCAACCGATGCCACCGCCGTGTTTGCAAGCTCGGATAACATTGCCCTCGGTCTGCTCAAGCGCTTGCACGAGATGGGGAAGAGCATCCCAGGCGATATCTCGGTCGTAAGCTATGACAACTCGGCGGCCGACGTTCTCTTTGAGCCGGCGCTGACTGCGATTGAGCAGGATCCCGGTGTCCTTGCGGAGCATGCTTTTGCCTGCATGTCCAAGCGTCTTGCCGGTAGGGGCGGTAAGCGTGCCGAAGAGTTCGTTCTGGAACCGGCGCTTATCGTGAAGGGCAGTGTGCTTGATCTTACCGAATATAGCTAAGCGCACTTGTTTGTTTGCATAGATTGCATGCGGAGTGTCCGTTATTTGCCGGCGGGGCCGGGGAGGCATACTTTGTTTTGAGAAGTTCGCGGAGCCCACTTCTCAAAACAAAGTATGCCTCCCCGGCCCTCGTCCGTGAACTTTTCCGCTGGGCGAGCCATAGACGCCGCGTACCGATAGGGTAAGGCAGCGGCTTGAAATTGGTGCTATATTCAGCTTGAGTTGTTTAATGCTAGTACGGGAGGCTGATATGGGGCTGTTCAAGAAGAAAAACCCGCAGGATGCCTTTGATCCCGATGTGTTTACCATCACGGATACGATTTTGGACCCGCCGCGGTTTACATTTTTGCCGGCTATCTACCAGGATGCCACGCATCGCAAGTGGGCTGTGCATCAACGCGGCGGCGAGCCGAAGATTTTTGACTATGCGGACGTGTTGCAGTGCGAAGTAGCCGAGGCGGGCGATCCGGAGGCCGAGGAAGTGGTCTCAAAACAGGAATTTGCCCAGCGTATCCTGGCAAATCCTGCCAAGGCGGCAAAAATGAACGCTGCCAAGCGTAATATGTGTCTTGGTATGGGCGTTGTTGTGGCGGTTCAGACGGGAAAAGACGAGGTTTCCAAATTAGAGATTCCCGTTATGACCGACGAAGTTAAACGCGATTCAAGTCTATATAAGTCGTATCGGAATGTCGCCGAGAAGATCAAGGCCGAATTTGATGCCATGGGAGGGCTGGCCTAATTTTGGCGGCATACGTTTCTGAATGAGGAGTCTGTGCAATGGCAGGCGAATCTTATGCAATTCCCCCCAAAGATCGTGCTGTTGAGGGAATTCTTTGGTATATCCAGCACCATCAGCTTGCCGGCGGTGATCGCCTACCGGCCGAGCGCGTGCTGTGCGAAGAGATTGGCGTTTCGCGTACGGCGTTGCGCGCCGGTATCACGCGGCTCATCTCGTGTGGAACGCTCGAGAGCCGACGCGGATCGGGTACGTATGTGTGTCCTCCCAAGCCGCTGAACATCTTCCAGGAAACGTATAACTTTTCCGATGCTGTGCGGACTGCCGGCCTGCACCCCTCTTCTCGTCTGGTTTCCACCGGGACCATCGAGGCGGATGAGGCGCTTGCCGACAGGCTTGGGGTGTCTGTAGGCGCTCCTTTGCTACGCATGCAGCGCGTTCGACTAATTGAGGGCGAGCCGGCGTCAATCGAGACGGCTCACGTTAACCTGTCCCTGTGCCCATCGCTTACCGAGCACGATTTTGAGTGCGAGAGCCTTTACGATGTCTTGCTCAAAGAAGGTGGCGTGCGTGTTGAGCATGGACGTGAGCATATCTCCATCTCGCGTTTGAACGTCGAAGAGGCCGAGCTGCTCCAGCAAGAAGAGGGAACGCCGGTGTTCTATGAGAGCTCGATCGAATTTGATAAGGACATGCGTTTTGTGGAGCATTGCAAATCGGTGATTTTGCCCACAAAGTTCCGCTTTGCCGATAACGGCGAAGAGAACGGCATGAGGAGCGTGGCAGGTGAACAATGGCTGAAACAGTAGATGCCACCCCGGTTTATATGCGCATTCGACGCCGCATCGAGGAACGTATCGAGCGCGGTATATATCCCACGGGTTCCATGATTCCGTCCGAAAAAGACCTCGCCGAGGAATTTGGTACGACACGCTTGACCATCCGAAGCGCTGTCGATGAGCTGGTTCGGCGCGGGCAGATTCGCCGTGTTCGGGGAAAAGGTGCCTTTGTGGCGCAGAAAGTACCTGCTTTTTTTGAACGCACGGTCGGTTTCCGTGAATCGGTCCGTGCTTCGGGCGGCGAGCCGTCCGTCCGTATTCTCGCGCGTTCCAAGCGTTATGCGGGGCCATATTACGCCGACCTGTTTGGCATCGCCGAGGACGACCTGCTCTATTCCGTTCGACGCCTGAACTGCATAAACGGTAGCCCCGTATCGATTGAGACGGCGCTGATTCCCTGCCTGCTGTTCCCAACCATCGAAGATATTGACGTGTCGGTCTTTAGTTTGTACGAGACCTATGAGATGCTGGGCCGAAAGCCAGTCATGGCACAGGAAAAGCTCGATATCGAAGCGCTGGGCGCACGAGATGCCGGCCTCCTTGGACTGGAACAGGGCGATCTTGTTTTGCTTTTGGAATGCGTGAGCTATGACGCGAGCGGTCAGGCTATCGAGTATGTAAAGTCCTTCAATCGTGGCGATACGGGCGGCTACACCTATACGTACTAGCTGGTATTTTGTGAATAACGGCTGGGAAACTAACCAGTTTTGATCGTTGGGTCAGCTGTATATACAACCTTACAGGGCTCAAAATCGACCGTTCGCCGATGGGGATAAATTAATCGACAAAGAGGTATCAAAAAGCCGTAACCTGTAACTGTGATTGGTATCAAATACTAATGATTTGTTACGAGGTGAGACGATGAAGATGCTCGATTACGTTCAGCTTGCCCATGTGCGTATGGGGGAAAACCTCGAGCGTTCGTCTGAGCTGGTAGCGCAGCTCGTTGATATTTTCCAGTCCGGTTCTTTTGACGCGCTGCGCATCGTTGCTTCGGGTTCGTCGCGCCATGCCGCCGATTGCGCCCGCGATTACCTGCAAGATGCCCTGCAGATGCAGGTGTCCGTTGTGACGCCCGAGGCCTTCGTCGATTTTGAACACACCTATCCGCAGCGTGCGCTCAACATTGCCGTTTCGCAGAGTGGCTATTCGACCAACACGATTGCGGCGCTCGATTACATGCGCGCACACGATATGGCTGCAGTTGCGCTCACGGCAAACGTCGAGGCACCCATCAAGGAGCACGCTGACATCGTTCTTGACTACGGTGTGGGCGTCGAGTCGGTGGACTTTGTAACTCTGGGCGTCGAGGTTCTCGTTGAGTATCTGGTGCTTTTTGGTATTTACGGCGGTCAGGCGCGCGGAACGGTTGACGCCAAAGGCGTCACCCAGCGTCTTGACGACCTGCGCGAGGCTATCCATGCCAATGCCGTGATGTGTAAGACCGCCGAGGCATATGTCCAAGACCACGTGCTCGAGCTTTCTGAGCACACGCCCGCCATGGTCGTCGGCAACGGCCCCAACTATGGCGTTGCCGAAGAGGCGGCCCTCAAGCTGAGCGAGACCATCAAGATTCCTGCCATGCATCACGAGGGCGAGGAGTTCGTCCACGGTCCCGAGATGCAGATCGTTCCGGGCTATCTGGTGTTTATCGTCGACGATCCACAGGGGTCGGAGCGTCTTGCAAATATCGCCGATGCGCTATCGAACGTTACGACAAAAACGGTGCTGCTCACGGCCCATCCCAAGGGTAGGGCTCACGAGGTTGCGGTGCCTCAGGTGGCTCCGCTGCTCAGCGCAATTCCCAATCTTGTGTTCTTCCAGACGATTGCGGCAATGATTGCCGAACGTCTGAAGTCATGGGATGTGCACCCGTATCTCGATGCCGTCTCCAAGCAAATGGAGGTCAAGGCAGAGGGCTACGAAGAGTCAGTCAATGCGCTTAAGGCCAAAGCGGCTGAGTGTTACGGAATGTAAGCGGGTTTTGGTGCCCGTTGGCATGGGGGATGTGGAAACAACCCCAGAAAGGAGAGACAAATGAAGGAAACCGAGAAGATCGAGATCATGCATTTCGACCAGGAGGGCTATCTCGAGGACGGTAAGGCGCTCTACGAGACCGGCAAGAAGATGACCGCGCTCGCCGACAAGGTCGCCGACGAGGGCTACGACGCCGTGTTCCTGATGGGCGTCGGCGGCACCTGGGACGAGCTCATGCAGCTCGAGTACCTCATGAAC
>CABUWA010000128.1 GCA_902495085.1 uncultured Collinsella sp.
GCCTTCCTGGGCCTCAACCACTCCATGGCTCACAAGCTCGGCGCTTTCCATCACCTGCCCCACGGCCTCGCAAACGCCGTCATCCTGACCCGCGTCATGCGCTACAACGCCGCCGAGGCTCCCGTCAAGATGGGTACCTTCTCCCAGTATCCTTACCCCAACGCGCTGCACAACTACGCCGAGATGGCCAAGTACTGCGGCATCGAGGGCAAGGACGACAAGGAGGTCTTCGAGAACTTCATCACGAAGCTCGAGGAGCTCAAGGACTTCATCGGCGTCAAGAAGACCATCGCCGACTACGGTGTTGACGAGCAGTACTTCCTCGACACCCTCGACGAGATGACCGAGCAGGCATTCAACGACCAGTGCACCGGCGCCAACCCGCGCTACCCGCTCATGAGCGAGATCAAGGAGCTCTACCTGGACGCCTACTACGGCCGCGAGCCCCAGGATTACGCCGTCTGCTAGTTTTAGCACGGTTTTTAACGGCGGGGGTGCACGGGTGTTTCACACACCCCCGCCGTCGCTTCTATCGCATCGTTGAAAGGATGCAACCATGCTGCTACCCGATTCCAAGACCGAGCTCGTCCGCCGTGGCAACAAGGTCGTTTACGACCTGGGCGACAAGATTGTCAAGGTCTTTAACGAGACCAAGCCTGTCTCCGACGTGTTCAACGAGGCTTTGAATCTTGCCCGCATCAATGAGTGCGGCATCCGCAGCCCCAAGGCGCTCGAGGTTTCCCAGCTCGAGAACGCCAACGGCTGGGCGCTCGTGACCGAGAAGGTTCCGGGCACCACCCTTGCCGAGAAGATGACTGCCGAGCCCCAGCGCTTTGGTGAGTACCTCGAGATGTTCGTCGACCTCCAGATCGAGATCCACGGCTACACCTCTCCGCTGCTCAACCGTCAGCGCGACAAGTACGCCCGCATGATCGACAGCCTTGATCAGCTCAATGCCACCACGCGCTACAACCTTCAGGAGCGTCTGGACGGCATGACCAAGGAGTTCAAGGTCTGCCACGGCGACTTCAACCCCTCCAACGTCATCGTCGGCGACGACGGCCAGCTCTATGTGTGCGACTGGGCACACGCCACCCAGGGCTCCCCTGCTGCCGACGTTGCCACCACCTACCTGCTCTTTGCCCTCAACAGCAAGGATCAGGCTGAGGCCTACCTGGAGCTCTACTGCGACCGCGCCGACATGCCCATGCAGGTCGTGCGTCAGTGGACGAGCATCGTCGCCGCTTCCGAGCTCGCTCGTAAGCGCAACGTGAACGATGAGTTCCTGAAGAACTGGATCGACGTCGTCGATTATCAGTAATATCTGAGCGATTTATTTCGCATCGGAGGCACAAGGAAAACCCCGCAGCTCGCATGGGCTGTGGGGTTTTCCTTTTAGATATCGAGGATGCCACAAGATAAAAGGACGGCCCCGCATCTCCCCGATCTGGAGAAATGCGGGGCCGTCCCGTATATCGAACTACAAGCGAAATCGTCGATTAACGGCGTGCTGCCTTCACAAGCTCGGCGACCTTGGCGACGACCTCGTCGATCGCCACATCCTCGCGCTCACCCGTGGCACGGTCCTTGAGCTCAACGGTGCCATTCTTAAGGCCACGCTTACCCAGAACGACCTGATACGGGAAGCCCATAAGGTCGTTGTCGGCAAACTTAAAGCCGGGACGCTCGTCGCGGTCGTCGACGACAACCTCGATACCCTCGGCGCACAGGCCATCAACGATCTGCTCGCAGACGGTAGCGCACTCCTCCTTCTTGGGATCGAGCGGAATCACCGCGACCTCGTACGGAGCAACGGAGACCGGCCAGACGATACCGTGCTCGTCGTTGTGCTGCTCCACGACGGCAGCGAGCGAGCGGGACACACCAACGCCGTAGCAGCCCATGATGAGCGGCTTCTCCTTGCCGTCCTCGTCCATAAAGGTGGCCCCCATGGCCTCGGAGTACTTGGTGCCCAGCTGGAAGACCTGGGAAACCTCGATGCCGCGAGCAGCAGAGAGCGGCTTGCCGCAGTGAGGGCAGGGATCGCCGGCGACGACGGTGACCAGGTCGGCCCACTCGTCGACGGTAAAGTCGCGCTCGGGGCAGGCACCGGTAAAGTGATAATCGACCTCGTTGGCACCGCAGGCCCACTGTTTGGACTCGCGCAGGCTCTCGTCGCAGACCAGACGAATGCCATCGGGCAGGTTAACCGGTCCGATAAAGCCCTTGTGCAGACCGTTCGCCTGAAGCTCCTCGTCGGTCATCATGCGATAGCCCTTGCCAAAGACGTGCTCGGCCTTGCAATCGTTGAGCTCGTGATCGCCCGGAACAATGGCCACGACCGGCTTGCCCTCGGCGTCGATGAGTGCCAGCGACTTGCGCGTGCCGTTCTCGGGGAACCCAAAGAACTTAGCAACAGCCTCAATGGTGCCCATGCCCGGAGTCTCAACCTTGGTGAGCGTACCGTCACCAGGACCCTCGGTCACGACGACCTTGGTGCTTGCAGCCTCGTCATCGGCAGCGAAGCCGCAATCGTCGCAGTAGACGAGCGAAGCCTCGCCGGCGTCAGCCAAAGCCATGTACTCGACGGAGGTATCGCCACCGATCTCGCCAGAATCGGCGACGACGGGCAGAGCCTTGATGTAGCAGCGCTCGCAGATATTGGCGTACGCCTGCTTCATCTTGTCGTACTCCTCCTGCAGGCTCTCCTGCGTGGCGGAGAAGCTGTAGGCGTCCTTCATGATGAACTCGCGGCCGCGCATCAGGCCAAAGCGGGGACGGAACTCGTCGCGGAACTTGTCCTGAATGTGATACAGGTTGACGGGCAGCTGCTTATAGGAGCGTAGCTCGTTGCGCACCAGGGCCGTGACGGTCTCCTCGTGCGTGGGGCCCAGGACGAACTCGCGACCATGACGGTCGTCAAAGCGCACAAGCTCCTTGCCATAGGCGTCGATGCGGCCGGACTCGCGCCACAACTCGGCGTCGACCATGATAGGCATCATAAGCTCCTGGGCGCCGGCAGCGTCCATCTCGTCGCGCACGATGTTCTCGATCTTACGGATCGAGCGCCAGGCAAGCGGCAGGTAGGAATACAGGCCGGCGGCCTCCTTGCGGATCATGCCGGCACGGAGCAGCAGGCGGTGACTGGCGAGCTCAGCGTCCGCCGGATCCTCTTTAAGCGTCGGCGCATAGAGCTTAGACATATACATTGCTCGGGTCATTTATTTCTCCTCAATAAGCTTGTCGACCTCTGCCATAAGCGCGTCGACAATTTGATCCTCAGCTACTTTACCAATGATCTGGCCATGCGAAAAGAGCAGGGCCTGACCTCGTCCACAGGCCACGCCTAGGTCGGCGTCGGAAGCCTCGCCGGGGCCATTAACGGCACATCCCATGACGGCAATCGAAAGCGGCGCGGAGTAGTTCTTAAGCCGCTCGGTGACCTCCTCAGCAATGGGAATGAGGTCAACCTGGCAGCGGGCGCACGTGGGGCACGAGACAATCTCGGGACCACGGCGACGCAGGCCCAACGACTGCAGAATACCCCAGGCAACCGGCGGCTCCTCAACCGGATCGGCTGTGAGCGACACACGCATGGTGTCACCAATGCCTTCGGAAAGCAAGATACCCAAGCCTACAGAGCTCTTGATGGTGCCCTGGAGCTTGGTACCCGCCTCGGTTACGCCCAGGTGAAGCGGAACGTGGGGAATCTCACGCGACAGGGCTCGATAGGTATCGAGCGTCGTCTGTACGCTATGGGCCTTGGCGGAAAGCACTATGTTGGTAAACCCACGATCCTCAAAGTGCCGCACAAAGCGCTCGCTCGACATCACGAGCTTCTCGGGCTGCGTGAGGTCGTCGCGCTCGGCGATATCCTGCTCGAGTGAACCGGCATTGACGCCGATACGAATCGCACAGCCCGCGGCACCAGCAGCATCGATCACCGCGTCAACCTTGGCCCAATCGCCGATATTGCCGGGATTGATGCGCAGCTTGGCAGCACCGGCCTCAACGGCACCAATGGCGAGCTTATGGTTAAAGTGAATATCGGCGACGATCGGCACCGGGGACTCAGCACAGATGGTACGAAAGCCCTCGAGCGCGGCCTCGGTGGGTACACTCACGCGCACGATATCGCAGCCCGCCTGCGCCAACGCGCAAACCTGCCCAAGCGTTGCCTGGGCATCAGCGGTATCAGTGCAGGTCATGGACTGAACCACCACCGGCGCGCCGCCGCCGATCTGCACGCCGCCCACATGCACGGGGCGCGTCAGCTCGCGCGGCAAAGAATGGGATAAAGACAATCCAAACACTCCCCTACAGAATAAATCGAAGGATGTCGGAACGAAGCATATAGACAAACAGAAGCGCAAAGAGCGCGATGCCCACATAGCTCACAATCGTCTGGACCTTGAGCGGAAGCTCGCGGCCCACAATCTTTTGAATGATCTCGATGACCAGCTTGCCGCCATCGAGTGGTGGGATGGGCAGCAGGTTCATAAAGCCAAGCGAGAACGAAATGAGGGCGGCAAACGAAAGGAACGTGGCAGGGCCGGCAGCAGCAGCCTGTGAGGACATAACACTAATACCCACGATCGAAGAAGACTGATCGAGAATCTCCATCGTATGCTGCGGCTGGAGCAGGCGCATCACGCCCTCCGCCGTCTGCGCGACATAGGAGAACGACAGGCGAGCCGACGTGATGGGGTCTAAACGGACCACCTGCGTAGAGGCATACACACCTAGGCGCTCGTCCTTTTTGAGCGCAACCGAGGTCGAATGCTGCTTGCCGTCGCGCTCATACTCAATGGCGATATCATCCTTACCGGCGGCCTTGCCGATAGCATCGTAGACGTCCATCCAAGTGGAACATGAGACACCGTCAACCGAAAGGATCGCGTCGCCGCCCTCGATACCCGCCTTGGCGGCAATAGACCCCTCGTCAACCTGACCGATCACGTTGGTATCCATCGGCACGGTGACACCCGCAATAGAGTAGATGCTCATAAGCAGCAAAAAGCCCGTCAGGATATTGACGAGAATGCCCGCGAGCAGCATAAAGGCGCGCTTGAGAAAACCCTGGCCCAGATAGGTATGCGAACGCTCTTGCGCAAGGAACTCGGCTTCGCCGCACGGCAGCTCCCACACATCGCCCTCGGTAGTCGCATGCTCTCGATCGAAACGGCGGCCGTCAAAGGTGGTGTAACCCGCCGCGTCTCGCGGCAGCGTCTGATACTTGGTGGAATAGTAGCTCGGCGAGGGCTTCTCCCCTTCCTCATACCAAGGCGCGATAGAGCCCCAACCCAAGAGCAAGGCGCATGCCTCGAGCACAACCTCCTCGGATAGCTCGAGCTCAACAGCAAGGTCGGCCACGGTCACGCGACCATGACGATAGATAGCCGCGAGCACGCGATCGGCACACGAGACGTCGGTCGGATCCATACCGCAGATGGCAGCGTAGCCACCCAGCAGCAGCGGGGTCACGCCAAACTTGGTTCCAATGCGACGCGACGTGTAATGGATGTCAAAGCGACACGGCAGGCCCAAAAAGAACTCGGTCACACGGACGCCGCAGGCACGCGCCGCCAAAAAGTGGCCGCCCTCGTGCAAAAACACGAGGACGGAAAGCATCAGCAGGCCCCAAAAGACCGATGAGAGAACGCTCAGAACAGTATCCATAAAACGAAA
>CABUWA010000129.1 GCA_902495085.1 uncultured Collinsella sp.
GGCGGTCGGCCCCATGCCGTCCTCCGTCGCCAGGAGGAAGAGCTCGACCTTCTCCCTGCTGTACATGCGAACCTCCAGTCCGGACCGCCCCGCGGTCCAACTTTCTGTCCGCACCCCCCCGCGGGCTATTTTCGCACCGCGAGCGTCAACCAAGACGGCAACGTTCGCGGCAACGTCTGCCACCTGTTTAACGACGGCACGTCCAGCAAGCTCATCCTTGAGAACGTAACGACCAAGAATGACGATACAAACTGGTATGCTATCCGCACCTTGCTCAATTTCGAAGAGCATAAAAAGACGGGCTACAGCATTTGGTCGGTCGACGACGACTCTGACAAAGATGGAAAGGTCATCCACGTATGGGGCGGCGAGTATGACAACAAGCCCAGCCGCGCTTTTGCGTTCGAGCGTCAATCAAACGGAACCTATATCATCCGAGACCGCACGGTCGAGAAAGAAACCGAGAAAAAAGACATTAAGTACCTGGCAATAGAATCGAACGGCGAAGACCAGGACAACAATAAGATCTGCCATAAGAGTAAGAGCATTCCGTGGGAGCTCGAACTTATCGGTTACGACATGAAAAAGAACGATGCCACGGTTAGCAGCCTCGACTGGATCACGTACAGCAGCTACGTCGACGGACCATGTTGGATGAAATACGTCGACGACAACAAGTTCCTCGACGAGCTGAGCATCCCGGGTACGCACGATTCGGGCACCTGCAGCGTGGACAACGACACTGAGCCCCAATCCTCGCAAGTAAAATGCCAGCAGGATTACATTCCCACGCAGTTGCTCGAAGGCATTCGCTATTTTGATATCCGGCTCGGAAAGGGCGATGACCCCGGCATCGACCACGGGATTTTCTACCTACTCAAAAAAGACGGGAACTATCTGCATCTCTCCGATGTCATCGGGTACTTCAAAACGTTTTTGAACGAAAACCCGTCAGAAGCGCTCATCATGCTCGCATCGCGCGGCAACGATGAGGCTACCGACGAAAGCATAACGACGGCCTTCGCCAAGGTTATGGCCGATAACCCCAACCTGTTCTACACGTCGAGCCACGTCCCCACGCTGGGCGAGGTGCGCGGAAAGATCGTCCTGCTGCGTCGATTTGGGCTCGCCGGCAACAGCGTAAGCGGCCACACGTGGGGCCTCGACCTCACCCAATGGGATGACAAGATCAAGGCGCATTCCGGGCAGTCGATGTGTCTCGTCCAAGACGCGCGGGGATTTGAAGCCATAGGGGAAACGGGCAATGAAGAGTCCTATTGCACCAAGGTATATGCCCAGGACAAGTACAAACTCACGGGAACCGACAAGCTCAGCTGGGTCGATAATGCGCTGAAGGAAACGACCGGGCGCACGTGCAACAAGGTGGACGTCGTGGACGATGCCGGGGCCGAGGTGCAAGTCCAGGAGCGTTGCTGGTCTATCAACTACACCAGCTGCACGGGCTTGTCGCACGGAGGCAATCCTTTTACCTCGGCACGAGTAGTCAACGAGCATCTGTACAAGAGCCCGTACATCAATCCCAGCGGCACCGAGGATACAAAGTCAGATTACCTCAAGCACATTGGCATCATCGCATCCGACTTTGTTGATGCGGCGCTGGCCCGGAGCATCTACCAGCGCAATTACAATTACGATACGAAGCACACGCAGTCGGCTTCGTGCTGCCTCCCGACCCGCATGCGCATGACGTACGGCGACTCGCTGAGCGATGCCTCGCTCCAGGATGGCAAGACCGTTGGCGAGGGCCATTTCCGCCTTGTCGACAGCAGCAACGTACTCAACGTGGCGGCTTCGGGCCATGCGTTTACCATCGAATACGTGGATGTCGACGCCTTGGGCAACGAGACCGTTACGGGGCTGCAGGGATCCGTGCCCATCGATATCGATCCGCGCGCACTGACACCCCACTTTGAGGGGCTCGAAGGCCTTAAGGCCGGCGAGGATGTGCGCACAAAGGTCGCGGCGCTGCTCGAGGGCAAACTCGAAAACGATGCCTGCACGGCTCAGCTCGAGTTTGTGCACGACGCGGACGGCGCTCCGGGCACGGCAATGGTCGAGGGCGAGGCATTTACCGCGGGAACGTACTGGGTGCGCGCGAACGGTCTTTTGGGCGACGCGGCGCAAAACTACAAGCTTGCTAATGACGGAGCCGCGAGCTTTACCGTAGCGGCCTCGAGCAGTGCAGGCGGCACCGGCACCGACGGTGGCACGGGTTCCAACGCAGGCAGCGCTGATAAGAACGGTAAGGGCAACAAGGGCAAGAACTCGGGCGGAAAACTCGCCGACACGGGCGACGGCTCCGGCATTGCCGCCGGGCTCGCTGCCGCCGCCGTAGCGACAACGGTCGCCGGCGCGGCAATGCTTGCCAACGACCGCGAAAACGCTGGGGACGGTAGCGAATAGGCAAGCCGGCCTTTTAGACACATCGACTCAATGGGGGGCGCAGGACACCGTTCTGTGCCCCCGATTTTTACCTTGGCCCAAACGCCGCCATAGGCTACATCACCATGTTCAGCGCGTTAACAAACTCCTGGGCCTTCGCACGGCTGCTCAGGCTAAAAACACAAGCAGTCAACAGCCTGTTACGCAGAAAAACATCGCGGCCCTTGATCCTGTTGACCCCCGTAATGTCCTTAAGATAGACAATCTCGGTGTGCTTGCCACCAAAAGTGCCCTTCTTGAGCACCTCGATACGATTGGGGTAGATCTTAACGTCTTTAAACCTACCCGAACCTTTGTCCTGGAATAGCAGCGTGTTGTTGTCCATACGCGTCACTCCCGTGGGGTTCGCTAAAACTGTCTCTATTGCCACATTTTAGTCACTTCGGGAATCCTGCACGAAGGCGCTCGGCGACATTGGAATTTGAGTCCGCGCGAGGACTTTTAATGAAGTGCCCAGCACTTCCCCGCAACACAAAAACGGGGGCAGCCCGCGCTCCCGTGAGCTGCCCCACACCCCTGGCTTGCAGGTTACGGCGCCAACCGGCGCTACTCCCTACTTCCCAAAGATCGCAGCGAGCAAGCCCTTGCGTTTGGGCTTTTCTTCTCGGTAGGAACCCTCGGCAACCGCTGCAACCTGGCGCGGTTGCTCGCCGCCTCCACGGCGCACGATCTGGTATAGGAACGGCGATTTAACATATTTGACCTCGACGGGCGTTGCGTGCACGGTGCTCTCGCCGGACAGATGCAGGCTCGGGTTGAGCGGCGCCACGATATGCGTCTCGCGCTTGTCGCTAAATACCACCGCGGCCGCGCGGCCCGTCTGGCCGTTTACGGCAATGCGCACCTGCTCGCCATCGCGACCGTCTGTCGCCGGACGATCGACAAAGTAGACCGGCACCATCACCAGGCCGTCCTTATGCTTGCGGGCCTTGCATGCCCACGTGCGGATGCTCTTTTTATTGAGCCCCAGTACAGCCTCGGCGTCGTTGCCCGCAACGTCGAGCGCCAACTTATCAATGACCACCTGGTCCTTGGTAGACGCATCGACGGAGACAACGCGGAAGTCACCTTCCTGCATGGCGGGATCGAACGGCCCAACCTTGGCAAAGTCCCACGGCTCCAAAATGCCCATGAGGCGAACGTCCAGGTAGTTTGCCCTGGGGTATGCCCAGTCGAGCACCTCGTAGTACACCAAGGTTTCCTTGCTCAGGCCCTTGCCCGGGAAGCTCGCCATCATGCGCAAGTCCGCCAGCGCCATGGGGAAATAGAAGAGCATCATGTCGTTTTGGATCGCGTCTTCCACGTCGTGCCCGGCAAAGGCATCCGGGTACTGACGCACCAGCTGCAGCGCGTTGGCACGTGCCTGCTGCAGCGAGATTTCGCAAGGAATACCCTGCTCAGGCACATACTCCGCACCTACGCCCATGGTCAGGCGCTTGCTAAACGTCCCCGGCTTGAGCAGGTCAGCAATGCCGATCTTGTTGCCGCAGGACGGGCACTCAAACACGCGCTGGGTCGACTCGCCCTCAAAGGACGCACCGCAGAAGGGGCAAGGAATGCTCACATGCGTGGCCTCTTGGAACTCCTGCGCCGTGCCGCGATCCTCCCACAGCAGATGTTCCAGGACCGACTGATTGCGCCAGTGCGAATTGAAGAAATACCAGTCCGGGTCCTCCGGGCGCTCGAGTTGCGACACATGCGTGAGCTTGAGCAGTCCATCTACCACCGTCAGCGGCGTATGGCGAATGCCCAGGGCGCTCTTGGGCTCCCCCGCATCAGCCTGCCACGGAACGACCGTGCCGCAATAGGCGCACTCAAAGCTGCGCTTAGCCTGGTGCGAGTACATAGGGCCGCCGCAGTTTTGACATTTAATGGCAAACATCTCGTCCATGGAAACGTCCTCCTTTGCACAGGGGCTGTCGACATTAAGTATGTCGAGCAAGCAGGCACATGCCCATACCCATGTGGCCCAAAATGGACCACCCAGGCAGACGAGAAGGCTCGCTCGTTAGCACCGGCAGACTATTGCTGCATTTTCTGAGCATCGGTGCACGGCGCCCCCGCGCGAGCTACACTATCCCCTTAAACATGATTGTGAGGACGACCACTATGCTATTTGTAAATCGGCTGGTACATATGCTTGTTCCCGGCAGCGAAAGCGAGCCGGTCGATACCTCCTGCCGCACCAACGCGGGTTTTGCCGCAAGCCTCATCTGCATCGGCCTCAATATCACGCTGTGCTTGGCCAAGGGCATCGCGGGTCTGCTCGCCGGCTCCGTCTCCCTCATCGCCGACGCTTTCAACAACCTCTCCGATGCCTCGAGCAACATCGTGAGCCTGCTCGGGTTCCGCCTTGCCAGCCGCCCGGCAGACGAAGGCCACCCCTATGGCCACGGTCGCTATGAGTACCTCGCCGGCCTGTTCGTCGCCGTCCTGGTTTGCGCCGTCGGCATCAATCTGATCCTCGAGTCGGTCACTAAGATCATCAAGCCTTCCCCCACTGCATATTCGGTGCTCTCCTTAGCCGCCCTCGTCTTGTCCATGCTCGTTAAGCTCTGGATGGCAGCGTTCAACCGCACGCTGGGCGATCGCATCGACTCGGAGACGCTCATCGCCACGGCACAGGACTCCAAAAACGACGTCATCACCTCGGGCTCGGTCTTGGTGGCGGCGCTTATTTCGCAGACGACCGGCTTTGACCTCGATGGCTGGGCAGGCCTGGGTGTGGGCATCTTCATCTGTATCAGCGGCATGGGCCTAGTGCGCGACGCCATCAGCCCGTTGCTGGGGCAAGCGCCCGACCCCAAGCTCGTCCAGGCAATCCGCGACAAGATCATGTCCTATCCACAGGTCTTGGGCACACACGACCTGATGGTGCACGACTACGGCCCCGGTCGTCAGTTTGCCAGCGCCCACGTGGAGATGCCTGGCGAGGGCGACGCATTTGAGCACCACGAGATTCTGGACACCATCGAGCACGACATCAAGCGCCAGATGGGCATCGATATCACGCTGCACTGCGACCCCATCGCCACCACTGGCGACGACCTGCGCGGCTGGGTCAAGCGCGGCGTCATGCAGATCGATCCCGCGCTCTCCATCCACGACCTGCACGAGCACGACGGGTTCGTTTCGTTTGACCTGGTGCGTCCCGACGGCTTTGACATATCCGACGAGGAGCTGCTGGAGCTCGTCACGCGCATCGTGCACGAGCGCCGGCCCGA
>CABUWA010000130.1 GCA_902495085.1 uncultured Collinsella sp.
AACCATGCCTTCACGTACTCGGCAAAAGCCTGCGGAACCTCGAGCTCGGTCGACCACTCGCAGTTGTAGCACTCGTCCTGCGCCACAATGCAGGGTTTGTTCACACACTTGGAGAGCTCCTCGCCGTCCATAACCTGAACGGTCTTGAGCTCAAAGAAGCGGGAACCGGCCACGTAGGATGCCACGATGTTCTGGGCCAGCTGCGTATTGGGGCCGGCGGCCGGACCAAACGGAGTCTCGATGCGCTCGTCAAAAATGGGAAGCGCGCCCTCCTGGTTGGTCGTGACCATCTTGCGCACGCCAAAGACGGCGCCCTGAGTCTTATGCTCCTCGATGATCCAGTTCATCAGCTGCGAAAACGGGATCGGCCTCATGATGTCGCTCATAATGAGCTCCTCTCTGTAACGCCCGGCGAGACCGCGCGGCGGGCGCAAATACGGTGTAGCGCTAGCACAGCGCCGGCGACCCCGCGGAGGCCGCCTATACGCGCGCCGGATGCGGCGAAACACCCGACGCGCGTGAATCTACTTGTAATTAGTAGGCGCGATCGTTGAGCGTGCTCCAAAGCTTCTTGGACTCAGCCATGGTCCACGCGTTGATCTTGTCCTCATCAATGCCAACGAACTCGCGATCCTTGTACAGGACGCGGCCGTTGATGATGGTGGTGCGGCAGTTTTTGCCCATCATGCCAAAGAGCATGTGGCCGTCGATGTTCTCCTCGCTCAGCGGCGTAAAGGGCTTGTAGTCCATAACGATGACATCGGCGGCAGCGCCGGCCTCGAGCACACCGAGTTTGCAATCGAAGTACTTGCTCGCCATCTTGGCGTTGTTCTCGAACAGCATGGTCATGGCCTCGCACCAGCCCACGTTGGGCATGGCGGCGTTGTGGCGCTGAATGATCAGGAAGACCTTAAGGCTCTCGAGCATATCGTGGGTGTAGGCGTCGGTACCCATGCACACAGGGATGCCGCGGCGGAAGAATTCGAGCACGGGGGCGCAGCCCACGGCGTTGCCCATATTGGATTCGGGGTTGTTGACGAGCCAGGTGCCGGACTCCTTGACGATATCCATCTCGGCAGGCGTCACGTGGATGCAGTGGCCCAGCATGGTGTCGGGACCCAGCAGGTTGTGCTGCAGCAGGCGCTCGACCGGGCTGATGCCACCGCGGTTGAGGCGGGAATCCCACACGTCGTTCATGCCCTCGCACACATGGATGTGGAAGCCGGTCAGGCCGTTGTTGGCCTCGGCCATCTTGTCCATGGTCTCGTCCGAAAGCGTAAAGGTGGCATGTCCGCCAAACATGGCGGCGATCATGTGGTTGTCGTTATCGCGACGCTCCTTGGCGGCCCACTGGGCAAACTCGGCGTTCTCGGCAATGGCCTGGTCACATTTTTGCTGGCCGCGGCGATCAGAGACCTCGTAGCACAGGCACGAACGCATACCCAGCTCCTGAGCTGCGTCCTTAATGGTGAAGAGGCTTCCCGGGATCTCGCAGAAGCTCGCATGGTGATCGAAGATCGTGGTGACGCCATCGCGGATGGAGTCAAGAATCGTGGCGTAGGCGCTGGCCTTGGTGCCGTCGAGCGTCAGGTTGTCGTCAATCTTCCACCACTGCTGCTCAAGATTCTCCAGGAAGTTGGTGGGGTTGCAGCCCTTAATGGCAAGGCCGCGGGCCAGACCCGAGTAGATGTGGGTGTGGCAGTTGATGAGTCCGGGCATGATGAGGTTGCCCTGGGCGTCGACGTACTCGGCATCCGGGTACCTGGCCTTGAGCTCGCACTCGGGGCCCACTTCGACGATCGTATCTCCGTCAATGGCGACCGCACCGTTTGGAATGAACGGGGTCTGAGCGTTGCGGGTAAAGACGGAACCGTTAGCGACCAGAAGCATGGATGCTCCCTTCAACATCAGGGGCGGGGTTTGACACCTCTGACATGGCGGAGTGCGAAGCGCCGGCCTACACCGGAAACGGGCCCTCTCCCGTCAACGCTTCACCAAAGGGACAAACCCTTTGAAGTGCGGCTTGACGCCGCATGACGTCGGCGGACGAGGCGATGCGTCCGCCGACGAATAGCACCGAATTGGTTACTTCTTGCTCTCGGGCAAGACCAGATCCACGGCGGCATCCTTGGCGGCATCGATGTGCTGAGCCACGACCGGCGTCTGCGGAAGGATCAGGTTAAGGACAATGGCCATGATGGCGGTGGGGGTTACGGCATTGGAGCCGATGACGGTGGACACCCAAGCGGGCATACCATCGCCGGCAAGGCAACCGCTGGCCATCCAGATACCCAGGCCAAAGACGACGGAGGTACCGACGATGGTGGTAGTGCGCTGCGTGAGGCCCTCACGGGTGAACATGCGCACGCCGTTCATGGTGATGGTGCCAAAGACGCCGACGGTCGCGCCGCCGATGACGGGCTGCGGGATAGCGGAAAGGACGGCAGAGAGCTGCGGGAACAGGCCGGCGATGGCAAAGACGGCCGCGATGATCACAAAGACCCACTTGTTGACGACCTTGTTGGAGCAGATGATGCCCACGTTCTGGCCAAGGGCGCTGGTGGGAAGACCGCCCAGCAGGCCGCCGACCATAGAGGTGAGGCCCTGGGACACGATAGCACCGGAGAGCTCGCGCTCGGTGGGCATACGGTCGATGGAGCCTAGGCAGGCGGCGGAAACGTCACCGATAACCTGGATGGCAACCATGGGGAACACGACGGCGAGGGTAATGCAGACCTCGGGATCAAACTCGAGCGCGTAGGGCATGAGCTTGGGAAGGGCGAAGACCTGAGCGGTGGCGACGCTGGAGAAGTCGATCATGCCAAAGGGGATGGAGACGATCATGCCAACGATCATGCCAAAGAACACGGATCCCAGCTTGAGCGTGCCCTTGCCAAAGTTGGCGAGCGCAAAGACCACGGCGAAGGTGATAAGAGCGACGCACCAGGCCTGCGGAGTGCCCCACAGCGGCGTACCCATACCGCCGGCCATATACTTGACGGCCGTGGGATAGAGAGAGACGCCAATGGAGAAGATGACCGTACCGGTCACGACGGGTGGGAACAGCCACTTGATCTTGCTGTAGGCCAGACCAAAGAGGACCGCGACGGCGCCGCCGACGATCTCGCCGCCCAGCAGCGCACCAAAGCTAAAGCCCGAGGCACCCATGGCCTGCAGGGCCGGCAGGAACGCGAACGAAACGCCCATGACGATGGGCAGGCCGCCGCCGATACGACGGAAGGGAGCGAAGGCCTGAAGGGCCGTATCGATTGCCGAAAGAATGAGCGCGACCTGGATGATGTCGGTGCTCTGCTGGCTATTAAAGCCGTAGACGCCGGCCATGATGACCGCCGGGGTAATGATGCCGGCAAACGATGCCAGTACGTGCTGAAGGGCACACGGGATCATTTCCTTAACGGGAGGCATGCCTTCGCGAGTGAACAGGGCTTCAGTGCCGTTCGTAACCGTCTCCTGGGTCATTTGACCACCAATCCTCGAAGTAGTTGTTTTCGCATCTAACGCTCTATTGTGACGCAGTGCGGGGTTGAGGTTGTGCCTTCATTGCATATCGTATTAAAGATGATTCTCATTCTCAATAATAATTTTTTGTTATCAGACTATTCTTCAGCTGAAATAACGCATTTCCGCAGGTCAGGAAAGTGTCTGGTCAAAATAACATCTAACTTTTCTTTTGGTCAACCGTTTACCGCCAAATATCTACCGCTCATCTGTATTACGCAATATACCTGCGGATATACGAGATGATGGGCAGCGTGTTACCATGAGAAAAAATTGTTATGAACATTTCCGATTTCACCCAAAGGAGTTGCCCGTGAACGAGACCGTACGCCGCTTTTTGCCGATGGTCGATTTTCTGGAGCAGATACTCGGCAAAAACAGCGAAATCGTGCTGCACGATTTCTCGGATCCCGACCACGCCATCGTCGATATTCGCAACGGCATCGTGAGCGGCCGCAAGGTCGGCGGCCCCGCCACCGATCTGGCACTCAAGATCATGCACGACCCCAAGTATCGCGACCTGCCGTTTATTACGGGCTACGAGGGGCGCGGTGCCGGCGGCAAGACGTTGGAGTCAGCGACGTACTTTATCCGCGAGAATGACGAGATCGTCGGTATGCTCTGCGTCAACACCGACCTCTCGACCGTACGCTCCATCAACGCCATGGCGCAGCAGCTCATGGCGTGCTTCGACGCGGCGCCAACGCGCACGGAGCCCGCCCCTATCGAGGTCGAAAGCCTTTCGGAGTCTACACAGGAGCTCATCGACCGCAGCATTGCCGAGTTGCTGAGCGCGCGTGGGCTGGATGTAGCGTCGCTTGGTCAGAGCGACCGCGTGGACGTCATTCGCCACCTCAACGGCAACGGGGTGTTCATGCTCAAGGGCGCTGTTGCCTGCGCCGCCACCGCGCTGGGCATCTCGGAGCCCAGCGTCTACCGCTACCTGCAAAAAGTCCGAAAGGAAGGCTAACGAGCAAAATGAAGCGCGGCTCCACAAGCGATCCGTCACTTAACAAAAGACCCTGCAGCTCGCACGCGCTGCAGGGTCTTTTTGCATGTCATGTTTAGTTGTGGCCAACGCCTTAGAGAGCGGCAACGACCTCGATCTCGACCAGACCGCCAGCCGGAAGGGCGGCAACCTGGAAGGCGCTGCGCGCGGGGAACGGGGCCTCAAACTTGGAGGCGTAGATCTCGTTCACGGCGGCGAAGTCGGTGATGTCGGCCAGGTAGACCGTGGTCTTGACGACATCGGCAAAGGTAGCGCCGGCAGCGGTCAGCAGGGCCTCGACGTTGGCGAGGGACTGCTTGGCCTGGGCCTCGACGCCCTCGGGCATCTTGCCGGTCGCGGGATCGATGCCCAGCTGGCCGGACAGGAACACCATGTTGTCGGCCTGGATACCGGGGGAATACGGGCCGATGGCTGCGGGTGCGTTATCGGAAGACACGACGGTCTTGCTCATGTTTTTCTCCTTACGATCAATTGAGAGAGCGTGAGCGCGGTGTTCACACCGGGAGGCACAGTTCGGTCTGAACACCGCGCTTGATTGGGATAGTACTCAAGGTTTCTGTTTGATGCAAGAATATTATCAGCTTGCGAGAATATTTTATCGCCCAACGGTTTCCCCGAACCGCTGAACGGTTCTCATGTGGAGCAGCCAGTCCAAGCTGCTGAAGACTTTGTCCTGCTTAGGCTGCGGGCATCGTCCATCGCAGCGACGCCACTATACTTTTGAATATCTGAGCATTTTGAAAGGCAGGATATGACCGCAACCGCCAGTCGAACCACCAACCGCAGACCCGAGCTTTTGGCGCCCGCCGGAGGGCCCGAGCCCTTTGCCGCCGCACTCGCCGCGGGGGCAGACGCCATCTATTGCGGCATGGGCAGCTTCAACGCCCGCCGCAAGGCCACCAACTTTACCGACGAGGCCTTTGAGCAAGCCTGCCGCGCCGCACATCTAGCCGGGTCGCGCGTCTACGTCACGGTCAACATCGTCATCAAGCAGTCCGAGATGGGCGATGCGCTGCAACTCATCCATCGCTGCTCCACGCTGGGCGCCGACGCCTTCATCATCCAGGA
>CABUWA010000131.1 GCA_902495085.1 uncultured Collinsella sp.
CGGCCTGGTGTTCAAGACGACCGCCCCCGGCCACACACCGCCCGCTGCAAAAGAGCGCCTGCGCCCGGCCGTGGCCGAGCGTCCGCCGGCTCCGCATGCAGACCTAAGCGGTGCCGAGCGTGCCGAGATCGAGCGCCAGGTGGCGCCCATCGAGGACCAAAAACTGCGCGAGGCCCTCGAGAACGCCATGAGAGCCAGTGCCGAGTGGGCCAAGGGCGTGCAGGGCAAAAAAGAGCCTTAAATCGCATCTGGTGGCCTTGTAGAGCCAAATACCCTCGTTCCCGAGGGTATTTTTTTACGATAAACTAGTAAGGCTGTACACATTTTCTTAACTGAAGGAGGACGTGTGGCAAACGAAAACGATTACGATGGCGGCGAGATTAAGATTCTCGAAGGTCTCGAGGCCGTTCGTAAGCGCCCGGGCATGTACATTGGCTCGACGAGCGCCAGCGGTCTTCATCACCTGGTGTGGGAGATCGTTGACAACTCCGTCGACGAGGCCATGGCCGGTTTCTGCACCGAGATTCAGGTGACGGTCCACGCCGACAACTCCATCACGGTCGTCGACAACGGGCGCGGCATCCCCGTCGACGAGCATCCTATCAAAAAGATCCCGACGCTCGAGGTCGTCATGACGATCCTGCACGCCGGCGGTAAGTTCGATAACTCGGCCTACAAGGTCTCGGGCGGACTGCACGGCGTGGGCATCTCCGTTGTCAACGCCCTGTCCAAGCGTGTGGTCGTGCAGGTATGCCGCGATGGCAACATCTACGAGATGGAGTTTTCGCGCGGCAAGACCGTCAAGAAGATGGAGGTCGTGGGCACTTCGGAGACGACGGGCACCACTGTCAGCTTCTGGCCCGACGACGAGATCTTCGAGACCTGCATCTACGATTTCGACACGCTGCACAACCGTCTGCAGGAGACGGCATTCCTCAATAAGAACCTCAAGATCGTGCTGACCGACGAGCGCGAGGCGACTCCCCATGTGGAGGAGTTCTGCTATGCCGGCGGCATCATCGACTTCGTCAAGTTCCTCAACGAGGGCAAGGATGTCCCCGAGGCCTTTAAGGAGCCCATCTATATTGAGGGAAAGTCGGACCCGGATGCACCCGTGACCAAGATGGGCGAGGTCGAGGTGTCCTTGCAGTGGAATAGCGGCTACGGTGAGAACGTCATGTCGTTTGCCAACGACATCTACACCCCCGAGGGCGGCATGCACCTCGAGGGCTTCCGTACCGCACTCACCCGCGTGATTAACGATTACGCTCGCAAGCAGAACCTGCTCAAGGAAAAAGACGCCAACCTGACCGGCGACGATGTTCGCGAGGGCCTATCGGCTGTTATCTCGGTCAAGCTGCCCGATCCGCAGTTTGAGGGCCAGACCAAGGCCAAGCTCGGCAGCTCCTATATGCGCGCGCTGACGCTCAAGATCGTGACCGACGGGCTTGCCGATTACCTCGAGGAGCACCCTAAGCCCGCTCGCGAGATCGTCAAGAAGGCGCAGCAGGCCTGCAAGGCGCGCAATGCCGCCCGCAAGGCGCGCGAGGCGACCCGCCGCAAGAGCCTGCTCGAGACGGCGTCCCTGCCCGGTAAGCTCGCCGACTGCTCGGTGCGCGATGCCGAGCTGACCGAGCTCTTCATCGTAGAGGGTGACTCGGCAGGCGGTTCAGCCAAGGACGGCCGTCGCCGAGACATCCAGGCGATTCTGCCCCTGCGCGGCAAGATTTTGAACGTCGAACGCGTTGGTGACCATCGCGCGTTCTCGAGTGACACCATCCAGTCATTGATTACCGCGATCGGCTGCGGCGTCACGACGAGTGCCGGCGACGGCGGCGACTTCGATATCACCAAGGCGCGCTACCACAAGATCATCATCATGACCGATGCAGACGTCGACGGCGCGCATATCCGCATCCTGCTGCTGACGTTCTTCTACAAGTACATGCGTCCGCTGATCGATGCCGGCTACGTCTATGTTGCCTGCCCGCCCATCTTTGGCATTAAGGTGCGCAACAAGATCCACTACGTGTATCCCAACGGCCGCCAGCCCGAAGACGAGATCCTGCGCGATACCATCCAGAGTCTGGGCCTGAACCCCGACGATAACGACGAGGACGGCAAGGCCAAGGACGGCAAGATCACCAAGAAGCGCAAGGGCTATACCGTCCAGCGCTACAAGGGTCTGGGCGAGATGGACCCCAAGCAGCTTGCCTCGACGACGATGGATCCCAAGACCCGCATCCTGCAGCGCGTGTCGATCGAGGACGCCGTGGTGGCGGACCGCGCCGTGCGCGAGCTGATGGGTTCCGAGGTCGGCTATCGCCGCGAGTACATTGAAAAACATGCGCATGACGCGCGTTTCCTTGACGCTTAAGAGGAGGTAACGTGGCAGACGATATCAACAATAACGAGGGTACGGGCGATGCCGGTATGCCCGATGATCTGAAGCGCCTGCTTGCCCGTGCTGAGCAGGGCGAGGACGGCGACCCGGACGCCTATAACCCCGATGTCGATGATGACGAGGAAGAGGATGACGACGGCGAGCTCGAGGAGAGTTTTGGCGAAGTCGACCGTGGCGCCTCGGCCGGCGAGGATATCAACGGCGGTCAGCTCCAGATTTCGGAGTTCGGTCGCGAGATGAAGCAGTCGTTCATCGAGTATTCGATGTCGGTTATCACAGCGCGCGCCCTGCCGGACGTGCGTGACGGCTTAAAGCCGGTGCACCGCCGCATCCTGTACGCGATGAACGAGAGCGGCATCTACCCCAACCGCCCGCACAAGAAGTCGGCCTGGACGGTCGGCGAAGTTATCGGTAAGTACCACCCGCATGGCGACTCCGCGGTCTATGAGGCCATGGTCCGCCTGGCGCAGTGGTTTTCCATGCGCACACCGCTCATCGACGGTCACGGCAACTTCGGCAACATCGACGGCGACGGCGCGGCGGCCATGCGTTACACCGAGAGCCGTCTGGCAAAGCCCGCCATGGAACTGCTGCGTGACTTGCAGAAGGATACCGTCGACTGGCAACCCAACTACGACGAATCGCTCGCCGAGCCCGTGGCGCTGCCTGCGCGCTTCCCCAACCTGCTGGTCAACGGCAGCCAGGGCATCGCCGTCGGCATGGCCACCAACATCGCCCCACATAACCTCACCGAGGCGATCGAGGCCACTTGCTACCTGATCGACAACCCCGACGCCACCGTCGACGAGCTCATGCAGATCATGCCCGGTCCGGACTTCCCCACCGGCGCCATCATCATGGGCAGCGCCGGCATTAAGCAGAGTTACGAGACCGGCCGCGGCTCCATTACCGTGCGTGCCAAGGCGCACGTGGAGTCCACCAAGACCGGTCGCAGCCGCCTGGTCTTTACCGAGATTCCCTACATGGTCAACAAAGGCACCCTGCAGGAGAAGATCGCCCAGCTCGTCAACGACAAGCGCATCGAGGGCATCTCGGATATGCGCGATGAGTCCAACCAGAAGGGTATCCGTCTGGTCATCGAGCTCAAGAAGGGCGTCATTCCGCAGGTCGTGCTCAACAACCTGTATAAGTACACCTCGCTGCAGACGACCTTTGGAGCCAACAACCTGGCACTCGTCAACGGCGTTCCCAAATGCCTGAGCCTGCGCGAGATGCTGCAGCACTACATCGACCACCAGGTCGACGTAGTCACCCGCCGCACCCGCTTCGACCTTAAGAAGGCCCAGGCCCGCGCGCATATCCTTGAGGGCTACTTGATGGCTCTCGACCATATCGACGAGGTCATTAGCATCATCCGCTCCTCGCAGACCGACTCCGAGGCCAGCAGTCGCTTGATCGAGCGCTTTGGCTTTACGCCCGAGCAGACCACGGCCATCCTCGAGATGAAGTTGCGCCGCCTGACCGGCCTGGAGCGCGACAAGATTCAGGAAGAGTTGGACGGCCTGCGCCGCGCCATCGCCTACTACGAGGACCTGCTGGCGCATGAGGAGAAGATCCTGGGCGTCATCAAGGAGGAGATGCGCGAGATCTCCAAGAAGTTCGGCGATAAGCGCCGCACCGAGATCAGCCAGGTCGAGAAGGACCTGGATGTCGAGGACCTCATCGCCGACGAGGATATGGTCGTGACCATCACCCACACCGGCTACGTTAAGCGTATCCCGGTTGCCGCCTACCGCGCCCAAAAGCGCGGCGGCAAGGGCGTGTCGGGCGTCAACCTCAAAGAGGACGATGTCATCGATGAGATGTTCATCGCGTCCACGCACGAGTACGTGCTGTTCTTCTCGAGCAAGGGCAAGGTCTATCGCCTGAAGGTGCACGAGCTGCCGGTAGGTACGCGCCAGGCACGCGGTACCGCGATCGTCAACCTGCTGCCCTTCGAGGAGGGCGAGAAGATCGCGAGCGTCATCAGCTGCCGCGAGTTCCCGGCCGACGAGTACCTGATGTTTGCCACCAAGAGCGGTATGGTCAAGAAGACCGTGATGAGCGCATATGACCGCAGCCGTCGCGACGGCCTGATCGCTATCAACCTGCGCGACGACGACGCGCTGTTGAACGTGCGCCGCGTGCGCGAGGGCGACAAGATTATCCTGGCCACCACCGCGGGCAAGGCGATCATGTTCTCCGAGGAGCAGGTGCGCGCCACCGGCCGCGATACCAGCGGCGTTCGCGGTATCGGTATGAAGGACGGCGTGAGCGTTCTGGGCATGGAAGTCACTAACGGCAACGGTGATCTGTTCGTCATCACCGAGCGCGGCTACGGCAAGCGCACGCCGGTTGCGGACTACCCGGAGCAGAATCGCGGCGGCCAGGGCGTCTACACCATCCAAATGACCGAGCGTAAGGGTAACCTCGCGGCCATGAAGACGGTGGGCCCGCAGCACGAGCTGTTCATCGTGACGGAGGGCGCGACGGTCATTCGCGTCAAGACCGACGAGATCAGCCAGACTGGCCGCGCCACCCAGGGCGTCAAGATGATGACCGTCGATGACAACGACCGCATCTGCGCCGTAGCCCGCATGACGGCCGCCAAGGAGAAGCCCGAAGGTGAAGCCACAGAAGACGGCTCTGCCCCCGAAGAAACCCCTGTCGATTTGGGCGACGGCAACGACATGCCAGAGGATCTCCTAGACGAGTAAGAGGCCCTAGCTGGCAAAAACCATCAGACCCCATATATCGGCGGTCGGCGCACTGCGCGCCGACCGCTTTTTTGACAATCTTGGACCCGCGTTCGCCCCGGCCGCATGGCGGCACATGAAGTCGATCGCGAGTTCCGCACGAGCCGGAGAGCACTTAATGTGCTCTCCGTGCGAGCCGGGACTGTCCGAGCAGGCGACTTCATGTGCCGCCATGCGGCCGGGACGAACCCCTCCCAAAGATTTTCAAAAAAGTTGTTGACGTGCGCGTAACGACTCGTCTAATATATCCCTTGCGCGATGGACCTGTAGCTCAGTTGGTTAGAGCGTCCGGCTGATAACCGGGAGGTCACAAGTTCGAATCTTGTCAGGTCCACCA
>CABUWA010000132.1 GCA_902495085.1 uncultured Collinsella sp.
CATGCGCAGGCGCGCGGTGCGCACATTTATGCCGAGGTCGTGGGCTACGGCAACACCGATGATGCCTATCACATCACGAGCCCCGATCCCGAGGCTGCCGGCATTGCCCGTGCGATATCGCTGGCGGTGGCCGAGGGCGACGTTAAGCCTTCCGAAGGCCTCTACATCAACGCCCACGGCACCTCGACCAAGCTCAACGATTCGTCCGAGACGGCGGGCATTAAGCGTGCGCTCGGCGAGGACGCGGCGCGCGCCGCGCACGTCTCGTCGACTAAGTCGATGACCGGCCACATGATCGGTGCCACGGGCGCCATCGAGGTCATGGCCTGTGCCATGGCGCTCGAGCAGGGCGTGGTGCCTCCGACCATTAATTACCACACGCCCGATCCCGCCTGCGATCTTGATTACACGCCCAATCGCGCGGTTCGCGCCGACCTTACCTGGGCGCTTTCGACCAACCTGGGCTTTGGCGGTCACAACGCCGCCATCGCGCTGCGTAGATATACGAGGAGCTAGAGCATGGATTCCAAAAGACTTGCCGAGATAGCCGATGTTATGGAGGACCGCGGCCTCACGCGCGTGCGCGTTGAGGAGCCCGATGGCACCGCGGTCGAACTCGAGCGTGCGAGTGCCGCGCAGCCGGTTGCCGTGCCCATGTCTATGCCGGGTGCCGTGACTGCTCCGGCGGTGGCTCCTGTCGCCATGCCTGCCGCCGCACCGGAGCCCGCCGCGCAGGCGCCTGCCGCCGCACCGGAGCCCAAGGGCACCGAGGTGACCGCTCCCATGGTCGGCGTTTTCTATGCTGCCCCGGCGCCGGGCGACGAGCCGTTTGTGCACGTGGGCTCTAAGGTCAAGGCCGGCGAGACCCTCTGCATCATCGAGGCCATGAAGGTTCTCAACGAGGTAACGGCCGAGGCGGATGGCGAGGTGCTCGAGATCTGCGTGGCCGACGGCGACCTCGTGGAGTTTGGCAGCTGCCTCATGAGGATCGGATAGGTGATATCCGTGAACAAAGAAGAGCTCAAGAAGCTGTTACCGCATCGCGAGCCGATGCTTTTGCTCGACGAAGCCGAGCTGGTGGGCGACGAGGCCCACGGCAAGATTACGATTACGGGCGACGAGTACTTTTTGCAGGGGCATTTTCCGGGAAACCCGGTCGTCCCCGGCGTGATTCAGTGCGAGATGCTCGCCCAGAACTGCTGCGTGCTGCTGATGGGCGATGAGGAGGCGCGCGGCGCGACGCCGTTCTACACGAGTCTGGACAAGGTGCGCTTTAAGCGTCCGGTGCGCCCGGGCGACACGGTTGATCTGGTGTGCTCCATCACGCGTGCGCGCGGGCCGTTCCGCTTTGCGACGGGCACCGCGAGCGTCAACGGTGAGGTTTGCTGCCGCGCCGATATGTCTTTTGCACTCATGCACGAAAGTTAAGGAAGGCTTCATGTTCGACAAAGTGCTCATCGCCAACCGCGGCGAAGTCGCGGTCCGTGTTATCCGCGCGTGCCGCGATATGGGCATCAAGACCGTCGCTGTTTATTCCACGGCCGATGCGGACGCGCTGCACGTGCAGCTTGCCGACGAGGCGTATTGCATCGGTGGCCCGCGTCTTGCCGAGAGCTACCTCAACGACGATGCCGTGCTCACCTGTGCCGTAAAGTCGGGAGCTAAGGCAATTCATCCCGGCTATGGCTTCTTTTCCGAGAAGGCGAGCTTCGTGCGCGACTGCGACAAGTATGGCCTGGCGTTTGTCGGTCCTTCGGCCAAGGTGATCGACAGCATGGGCGACAAGGACGCCGCACGTCGAACGGCTGCCGCGGCGGGCGTGCCCATCGTGCCGGGCTGCGATTTGCTCAAAAGCCCCGAGGAGGCAACGGCCGAGGCCGAGCGCATTGGCTGTCCCGTGCTCATTAAGGCGCGTGCAGGTGGCGGCGGTCGCGGTATTCGCAAGGTCGAGCGCGTGGAAGATGCGGCGAAGGCGTTCATCGAGGCGCGTGCCGAGGGCGAGGCCGTCTTTGGCGACGGCGAGTGCTACATGGAGAAGTTCGTCGCGCCGGCGCACCATGTCGAGGTGCAGATTATGGCCGATAAGCAGGGCCATGTGTTTTCGCTTGGCGAGCGCGAGTGCTCGGTGCAGCGTCGCAACCAAAAGCTGATCGAGGAGAGCCCCGCGCCGTGCCTCGACGGACACGACGACATTCGTGCTCGCATGCACAAGGCAGCGCGTGACCTGGCTCGTGCCGTCGGCTACGAAGGAGCCGGTACCATCGAGTTCCTGTATTCGGACGACGGCAATTTCTACTTTATGGAAATGAACACGCGCTTGCAGGTGGAGCATCCGGTTACGGAGTTTGTGACCGATACCGACTTGGTCAAGTGGCAGCTGCGCGTGGCAGCCGGCCAGCCTCTGCCCTTTGAGCAGGAGGATATGCCGGTCCGCAACCACGCCATGGAGTGCCGCATCAATGCCGAAACGCCGGACTTTCTGCCGTCATGCGGAACGGTCACCGCGTTGCGTGTGCCGGGTGGTCCGCGCGTGCGCTGGGATTCCGCCATGTTTACCGGTGCGAACGTTCCGCCGTACTACGACTCCATGCTTGGCAAGCTCATCGTGTGTGCGCCCACGCGTGACGGCGCCATTCGCAAGATGCGCTCGGCCCTGGGCGAGCTCGTGATTGAAGGCGTGAGCGAAAACAGCGAGCTTCAGCTCGACGTGCTGGCAAACGACGAGTTCTTGTCGGGCATGTATCACACCGATCTGATGGGGCATCTCTATGCTGATGAATAGAAAAGCGAAGACGGTCAATGTCCTTGAGGGGCCGATAACCGAGTCGTGCGCCGAGTTTCCCGCGCGCCACGTGTTTATCAAGTGCCCGGAGTGCCGCCGCGTGATCGATGAGGCACGCCTACACGACAACCTCGAGGTCTGCCCTCGTTGCGGCAAACACTTTCGCGTGAGCGGTCGCGCGCGCATGCGCATGACGGTCGACGAGGGCACGTTTGAGGAATGGGATGCCAATCTGGCGTCGGAGGACTTCCTCTCGTTTCCCGGCTATGCCGACAAGCTCAAGAGCGTGAGCGAGCGTTCGGGCGAGCGCGATGCCGTTGTGTGCGGCAAGGGCAAAATCTGCGGTTGCGATACGGCGCTCTTCTTTATGGACGCCAACTTTATGATGGGCTCGATGGGCTCCGTGGTGGGCGAGAAGATCTGTCGCACATTTGAGCGTGCGACCGAGCTGGGATTGCCGGTTGTCGGCTTTACCGTTTCGGGCGGTGCGCGCATGCAGGAGGGCGTGACCTCGCTTATGCAGATGGCCAAGATTTCTGCGGCGGTTAGGCGCCACAGCGAGGCGGGCGGCCTGTATATCACGGTGCTCACCGACCCCACGACCGGAGGCGTAACCGCGAGCTTTGCCATGGAGGGCGACATTATCCTGGCCGAGCCCGATGCCCTGACGGCATTTGCCGGCCCGCGCGTGATCGAGCAGAACATGCACAAGCGCCTGCCCAAGGGATTCCAGCGCTCCGAGTTTTTGCTGGAGCACGGCTTTTGCGATGCCGTTGTTCCGCGTGGCGAGATTGCGCTCACGGTAGGCGAGCTGTTGGCGCTGCACGAAGGGCATGCGCCCAGCCTGGGGGCACCGCATGAGATCGTGCATGCGGGTCGCCGCGGCAAAAAGCTGGGACACTTGTTTAAGCGCTCGCCGGCACCAAAAACCGCGCTCGAGATTGTCAAGCAGACCCGCTCGGCAGATCGCGCCACGGCGGGCGAGATGATCTCGCTGGGCCTGGATGGATTTGTGGAGCTGCACGGCGACCGCTACTTTGGCGACGACGCTGCTGTGGTGGCTGGCATTGGCTGGAAAGACGGACGCCCCGTAACGGTCATCGCCATCGAGCGCGGCACCACGACCAAAGAGCGCATGCGTCGCAACTTTGGTATGGCACATCCCGAGGGCTACCGCAAAGCGCGTCGCCTTATGCGCCAGGCCGAAAAGTTTGGTCGACCGGTTCTGTGCCTGGTCGATACTTCGGGTGCGTTTTGCGGCATCGGTGCCGAGGAGCGCGGCCAGGGCGAGGCGATTGCCCAAAATCTCATGGAGATGAGCGGCCTTAAGACACCGATTGTCTCGGTGGTGACGGGCGAAGGCGGCTCTGGTGGCGCGCTGGCGCTGTCCGTGGCCGACCGCATCCTGATGCTCTCGAGCTCGGCCTATTCGGTCGTGAGCCCCGAGGCCTGTGCGTCGATCCTGTGGAAGGATACCGAGCGCGCGAATGAGGCCGCCGAGGCGCTTAAGCTCACGGCCCCCGATCTGCTGGCGCTCGGCATCATCGACGGCATTGTTGACGATAAAGGCCTGTCGCATGAGGAGATCGCCGGTGCCGTCATGTCCTCGGCATTTGATGCCTTCGATGCGCTTGGGCCGCTCGACGACGCGACCCTCACAAACCTCCGCTACGAAAAGTACCGCGCAATCGGTCAGTACCGCACGATGTGACAAAGGGACAGCCCGCATGTCACATTGGGAAAGGGTTCCTGTGTCACAAGTTTCTAACACCTCGTTTACAACGTCGGTTTCATCAAACGCCATGGCCGTGGTGGACTATCTGTCCAAAAGCATGATGTCGGCGCTGCCGTTTATTGTCTGCGCGGCGTTGTTCCGCACCGTCGCTGTCATTATGGGCGAAGGCATGCTGGGCCTGTGGTCTGCCGATTCCGATATCTATCGCCTGTTCTACAGTTGGCTCTATAACGCCGGCTACTACTTTTTGCCCATTTATCTTGGTTGGGCGGCCGCCCGCCAGCTCGGTTGCTCGGAGCAGCTGGGCATGATGCTGGGCGGCGTATTGATTGCACCCGATTTACTCAAGCTTGTCGATGCCGCATCGACGACGGGGGCATCGATGACTTCCGTGTATGGTCTGCTTCCTGCGCCGGTCAACGATTACACGACGACTGTTATTCCGGTTCTCATCTCGGTGCCCGTGCTATGGCGAGTGGAGTGTTTCTTTAAGCGCGTTATCCCTAAGGCCGTGGCGTTTTCGTTCGTTCCGTTTGCGACCATGCTTGTCATGGTTCCGGTTTCGCTGTGTATTACGGCGCCGGCGGGCAGCTATCTGGGCATGCTGTTGGGCCAGCTTATGTTTATGCTTGGCAATTCCGGTGGCATCGTGTCGCTGCTCACGCTCATGGGGCTTGCTGCGGGTTGGGAGTTCCTAAAGATCGCCGGCGTCAGCAACGTTGTCCTATCGCTCGCCTATGCGCAGTTTATGAGTGTGGGAACGGATTCGTGCATCCTGATCGCCGCGACGATGGCAACGTTCGCCGTTTGGGGCATGCCCTTTGGCGCGTCGCTTCGCGTTGCGGATAAGGACGAGAAGGCGCTCATGCTGGGCTATTCAATCTCGGGTGTTCTTGGCGGCGTAAGCGAGCCGGCGCTGTACGGTTGCGGCTTTAAATATGGCAGGTGCCTGACGTGCATGGCCATTGGCGG
>CABUWA010000133.1 GCA_902495085.1 uncultured Collinsella sp.
CGGAAAGAAGCTGCGCCGCGGGGGAGGCGACCCAAATGGCTTTCTCATATCGTCTTACGTTGCTTCGAACGTTGCTTGAGTGCCTCGGAAAGCCCGACGAGCGCCGTGAGGAGCGAGACCAAAGCGGTCAGAAGTCTCACAAAATCAATCAGATCGGTCATGGGCATCACCTCCCATCAGATGGAGGGCGTTGCCCGGCACATGGAACTGCCGTCAACAACTGCCATTCTATCAAAGCGCGGTCATAAATACGAATATATGTTCGATAATAACAGCAACGTGATTCCCTCGAATAGCAGCCTTTCGTAAGGGCGGCAGAAGACGGCGCTGGGCGATTGGGGATAGACGCGCAGGTCTTCGTCACCGAAAGCCCGTTTGATTAACCAGCCCTCTGTAGGTGCACTGCATATTGATGGGCTCGGGATGACCGCTGATTCAAGTCACCGGGCCTAAATCTTTTTCATGCATTTGAATAGAGCGGGCAACTCTCTTGGGGCCGTCTGCATGGCGTGTGCCTGGCGCATGGTATTGCGCCCCACTTTCATGTCCGCACGGGTTCCTATCCTTACGGCAATGTAGCCGCCTATGTAGCAAGCGGCAGTTGACGGAGAGAGGCCGTAACCGTGTCAGACAAAAAGACGCCGGATATTTCGGCTATCGATACGACGAACTTTGCGCGCCAGATTGTGCTGGACTTTGAGTTTGCGCCGGTGCCAAAGCAGCGCCAGCGACGTGGGCTGCGCAATGAGATTATCGAGGTCGGCGCCGTCAAGCTCGATTACCACGGCAACGTTATGGGTGAGTTCTCGCAGTTTGTGCAGACAGAATTTACCGAAGGCGTTGCGTTTCCCGTCCGCGAGCTTACGGGGATATCGGCCGTGGATACCGCCACGGCTGATCCTCTCTACGTGGTGATGAAAAGGCTCAACGATTGGATCGGCCGCTACTCCGCCCAGATGGTCTGTTGGAGCGGGATGGATCGTCGACAGCTTTTGATTGAGTGCCAGGCAAAGCACATCGACCTTTCCGCATTTCCTACGGACTGGGCCGACCTGCAGGCGTTTTACACCTCGATCATGGACGTGGGCAGCCACGGGTGCGCCTCTTTGAGTGACGCGGCAACGTGGTTTGGCATCGGGTTCGACGAGTCGACGGGCCACGCTCACAGCGCTCTGGCCGATGCGCGCGTAACTGCCAAGTTGCTCAAGCAGGTGATGGACGGGGGCTACCGCGTGAGCTCGCGCGCCCAGGAAGTCCGCCAGCGGTGGGGGATGGGCGAGCGAGCTCAGACGCGCCTTTCCAGCAAGTGCTTCGAGCTGGGCGACCTACTGCTGAGGCTGAAGGCGGAGGGGAGGCAGGGGCGTTAGCTGTCTGCATGGCGCGTGCCTGTCGCGTATCGTTACTCTTCCTGCTGCTTGGCAGGCAAGATGTAGACGTTCTCGGCGTCCACGGCGATCTGCGCGGGGCGGTTGTAGAGGGTGTCGATCTCCTTTACGCTCTGCTTGAACGGCGTGACGTCGGGCGTCTTTGCCTGATGGAGCTTTTCGAGGAGTTTCTCGGATTGCTTGTCGTTGAACTTTCCGATGCTCTCTCCTGCGCCTTCGAGCGCCTCGTCGATGAGTGTATGGTCGCCCACGGGGGTCTTTGCGATGGCGTGACCGAGCAATTTGCCCGCGGACGCGATACCGCCCAGCAGTGCCGCATCGACGGTGTCGACAGCCCCCGCTTCGAGTGCGTTGTAGCAGTCGGTGTAGAGCTCGCGGTACGCGATCGAATCAGCCTCGATCTTCGCAGTGGCGTTCGCGAGCTTTGCGGGCTCGAAGTTCTGGGCGAGCATGGGTTCGAGGAACAGCGAGAACGCGTGGATGTAGGTGGCGAGCTGGCAGTCTTTGAGGTAGTCGAGCACCTTGTCGAGGCGTCTGCCCAAGCCGTCTCGCACCTCGATGAACCCTTTCTTTTTCAGATCCGCCTGTGCCTGCGAGCGGAAGAGTTCCATGTCCTGCGCGGACGACTGCTTGATGTCGAGCACCTTCATATGGGCGTTTGCCATGTAGGTGGCGTTGCCGTAGTTGAGGCCGTAACCGTTGAGGATGTCTGCGAGCGTCTTGAGGTTGCCACGCATGTTGGCCTTGTCGCGCTGACGCATGTACTCGAACATTTCGTCGACGGACTCCTGGATGGAGTCGAGCTTTTGGTTTATCTGCGCGATTGCGGCTGCCATGAATAGCGATGTTGGATCGTAAGGCACCTGCGTGACGCTCGTGGCGATGTCGCCCTCGACTATGTGGAAGCGCGCCTGCCCAAGGCCCTTGGCGGCGTCGCGGTAGCCCCCTGTGAGACCGCTGCCGTCCTTGAACGAGTTGAGTTTCGACGGATCGAGCGGGTTACCATATTTGTCAGTCGCCTGGAGCAGCGTGGGCACGCTCACCGTGTTGGTGACGGTACGAAACATCGAGGGGAGCGAGGCGAACGCCACGCCGAGTTGGGGAATTCGCTCGAGCGGTAGCTTGATGGCGCCGGAGACGTTCACCCGCTTCTGAGTGAGCGCGAGGTGGATTTTGGTCGATGCGAGCTGTTTTGCCACGAGCTCCTCTCGGCCGTCGTTCGCCGAGGGTTTGGTCTCGTTGTCTGCCATAGCGCGCTCCTTGCTTACGTTGATAGTCGTGGGCATTATCTCATCGCCTGGTGGCTTGCTAGAGCGGGGTAGAGGCCGAGCGTCTGGCGAAACTCGTTAACTGATTGCATTTCAGCGGATTGGGTTGATTATAAGAGAAGGACGGCTATCCATCTGCCCTTCCCAGTTGAGTTCGCTTTGAGCTACTGTTCGTGCCTATGCTGCTTGGGCTCAAGCCTTCTCGCTGCCGTGAAGCAGGCCGTGGCCGCCATGGCCAATGCGATGCTGGCCATCCAAGTGGAGTCGCCGGTTGCAGCGAGCTTTGGTTCATCGGCTGTCGTGCGTCCCGACTTTTTTGTAGCCGCCTCGTCGGCGTCCTTTTCAGGAGTGGCAGGATCACTTTTGTTGTCGCCGGGTGAATCTACGTCGGTCTTTCCGCCCGCCTGCTCCCCTTGGGCCTTCCCCTCCACGGTGAAGGACGCATCGGTTGCCGTCCCGTCCTTCCAGACGGCCGTGACGGTGTGTCCGCCGGCGGCGAGCGTGTCCAGGTAGGACGGCCTGAGCTCGATAATCGTGCTGCCCCTGGTTGCGGTGTAGTTCTCGGCGGAGACCTCAGTTCCGTCCACGAGGAGACGCGTGAACTCATCGAGAGGACCGCTGAAGCGGAAGGTCAGACCGGCCTCGCCGTCCTTTGCATACGCCTGCCCGTCGCCCTTGGTGGCGGCATACAGCGGAGCGGTCACGTCGAAGGTGACGTCTCCCGCGTCGTCGACATCAAAGGTCTGAACGCCGGTCTTGCCGTTACGCTCGGCGTAGGCGGAGCTGTAGACGAAGGTCTCGTGGCCCGTCTTGTCGAGGACCGCGAGGGCTTGGATTTCAAACGAGCCCATCGAGAGCGACGTGGGGAACTCGATTTCGATATAGCCCCTTGCCGCATCGTAGCTGCAGCTCAACGTTTTGCGGGTCTTTAAAGAGTTCGGGTCCTCGACATAGCCGGGGTCGCCGAGGATCGGGGAGACAGACTTTACGCCGTCCGCGTCGCCTACATTGCAATAGATACGGAGGATCCCGCCGACGGGGACCCTCTTCGCGGAGATGGAAACGTTCGAGACCGTGGGCGGGTTCCGGTCGATCGCGCTGCCGGTCACCTCGAAGCACAACTCGCTCGGGTCGCCAACCGAGAAAGTCGCGCCCGAAATGCCGTTGGCCCTGGCGTAGGAACTCTCGTACACATCGGTCTCGAACCCTAGGCCATCGGTGACCGAAAGGCCGATCAGCCTGTGCCTTCCGATCCTATTGCTGTCGAATGTGAGGTCAAACCCGTCGATAGACGAGCCTCCGTGATAATAGGCTGACGAAACAGAGCAGCCGTCGTCCGAATTCTCCCAGCCCTGCCGCAGTATGGGGGAAACGGAGCGAACGCCGTCGGCATCGGAGACGGTCCAAGAGATGTGGAAGTCGGCACCGGTTGCGACCTCCCTGCTCGAGAGCGACACGGAGGACACGGTCGGCGGGTTTTGGTCCTCGGGTCCCTCGGTCACCTCATACTCGAGGGGGTCGGTGGTGAAGGTCGGACAGTCGAGCCCCTTCTCCTCGGCATACGTCGTGTCGTAGACATCGGTAACCCATCCAAGACTATCGGTCACGCCGAGGCCGATGACCCGGTACCTGCAGGGCCGGTCGCTCGGGGAGGTGGAGATATCGAAGCCCGCGGTCGTGTTGCCGGTCGACGAGAAGGCGAGACGGGAACTGATTCCATGGTCTCCGGTATCGTTTTCGACAACGACTTCGACTATGGGCGTGACGGACCGTACCCCGTCAGGGTCATCGACGCTATAGCCGACATGTAGCGTGGAGCCGGCCGTGACTGTCGTCGCGGATATCGTCACGTTGGAGATGCTGGGCGGGTTCGGGTCCGACGCGGCTAGGGCGGTTGAGGGCAAAGCAAGCGCTACGGTGGCGGACAGCGAGGCGAGCAGGCTAAGCGCGAAGCGCCTGGAGAATTTCAAGGAGGTCATTGGTGGTGCCGATCTTCCATAATTGTTGCAGCGATACCAGTATATCTTTGGCCCATGCTAGCCAGATGTTCTTTCCGCGAACGGCTCGTTAGTTTAGAGACGGCATATGGACGCCTGTCTCGTCCACGTTTCTCGTAAGGGCGATTATAAGGACATGAAGAGACTTTCTCGGAACAATCAATTGGGGATATCAAAGAAATGCTGGACGTCTCCCGATCGCTCAATGCCTTTGAGGTGAAATGCGGCGCATCGGCTACGTTGTTGAGATCATTTATCGAGCGATACGTCATTCCAGCTGAGGCCACCGTCATGAGGCTTCTGTTCCTACACCCCCCCGCAATCCCGCGCGCGGCACCCAACAGCTCGTACTCCCTCTGGCTCCATTGGCACAGCTCGGCAGCCTCGACGGCATCTCGGCACAGATCCAGAAACACCTCGGCTCCCTCGCGGAAACACTCGCGGGCAAAGGTACCGGATCCGTCCGCAATGCACTTGCCGTCGGCAAAGAGCTTCCAGCTAGACGGCTCACGCAAATCGTCTCCGAACAACTTAATCTGTAGCACATGCGGATTGCCAGCAGCGCAGAGCTCTTCCTCGAGCTTCTGTACCGTGAAGCGCATCTGGTGGGAGAGGCTGTTCTTGACCATGGCCGAGGCATAGCCGCTCGGCTCGTCCAGAAGATGCATTCGTTTTGGCTTGGCTGCCAGGTTGTGGAAGTTGCGCTCACTGCGCACGGAGAAATTGTCCATACGGACTCCTTTCATCGATGTTGGCAGGGCCACCGTGCCTCTTGGCCGGTTGGCGTCGGGATCGTGGAGCCAACTCTCTACCCCGACTCTGGATAAAACGCGCC
>CABUWA010000134.1 GCA_902495085.1 uncultured Collinsella sp.
CCGGCGCCGCCGAGGGTAAAGCTCGGGCGCAGTACGCAGGGATAGCCCACGCGCTCGGCGATAGCCTCGGCGTCGGCCACGCTGTAGGCATAGCCCGAGCGCGCGACCTCCAGGCCAATCTCGGCCATGGCCTCGTTAAAGAGCTTGCGGTCCTCGCCGCGCTCGATAGCGGCCAGGTCGCAGCCAATCATCTCGACGCCATACTTGTCGAGCGTGCCGTCTTTCGCCAGCTCGACGGCGGCGTTCAGACCGGTCTGGCCGCCCAGCGTGGGCAGCAGCGCGTCCGGGCGCTCTTTCTTGATTACGCGCTCGATAAACTCGGCGGTGATGGGCTCGACATAGGTGCGGTCGGCAAGACCCGGGTCGGTCATGATGGTCGCCGGGTTGGAGTTGACCAAGATGACCTCAAAGCCATCCTCTTTGAGCACCTTGCAGGCCTGGGCGCCAGAGTAGTCGAACTCGCAGGCCTGGCCGATAACGATGGGGCCCGAACCAATGACGAGGATGCGCTTGATGTCAGTACGTTTCGGCATGTTAGTTCTCCTCGGTCTCAGCGGTCTCGGACTCAGCAAAGTTCCAGCCGGCAAGGCGGTCCTTCGCGGTGTCGATGTCCAGGTAGTTCTCCTCGCCGTCCATGAGTCGCGTAAAGGCGGTAAAGAGATAGTGGGCATCGGTGGGGCCAGGCGAGGCCTCAGGGTGGTACTGGACCGAGAAGCACGGCGCGTCGAGCAGCTGGATACCCTCGGCGGTGCCGTCGTTGAGGTTCACGTGCGTCAGGCGAATGCGGCCGAAGCGCTCGTTCATCACGACCGGCGCGATTCCGCGGCGCACCCAGACGCGCAGATCTCCATCGGCCGCATGCTCTGTCTCGCCGCCGGAAAGCTCGGGGACAAGCTTGCCCAAGCTGGGGAACAGCAGGCCAAAGCCATGGTTTTGCGCGGTAATCTCCACGCGACGGCTTACCAGGTTCATGACCGGCTGGTTGCCACCGCGGTGACCGAACTTAAGCTTTTCCATCTGAGCGCCGCAGGCCAGGCTGATCATCTGGTGACCAAGACAAATACCAAAGACCGGCACCTTGCCGATCAGCTGCTGCACCTGCTCGTAGGTCTCCACCACGGCGTCGGGGTCGCCAGGGCCGTTGGACAAAAAGACGCCATCGGGATTCATGTCGAGCACCTGCTGAGCTGGCGTATCCCACGGCACGACGGTAAGATCGCAGCCGGCGCGCACCAGGCCCTCCAGAATGCCGCGCTTCACACCGCAGTCGTAGGCGACCACTTTGTGACGGGCAGGAGCGGCAGCCGAAAGCGCAAAGTCATGCGTGGCAGGCAGGTCGGCGGCCACAAACTCGTGAGGCGCGGGGCAGCTTACGGTCTTGACCAGGTTCTCGCCTACCAGCGTGGGCGCTGCGGCCAGACGCTCGGCAAGCTCGTCGACGTCGAAGATCTCGGTCGAGATAATGCCCATTTTGGAACCATTGTCGCGCAGATGGCGCACCAGAGCGCGGGTGTCGACGCCCTCGATAGCGACGATGCCGTGAGCGCGCAGGTACTCCGGCACGCTAACGGCCGAGCGCCAGTTAGAAGGCGTGGCGCACATGTCGCGAACGATCATGCCGCGCATGGCCGGAGCGCTCGCAGGGCGCACGGCGTCGCCGGGGAAGGCCGACTGGACGTCGGTCTCGTCGATACCGTAGTTGCCGATCTGCGGATAGGTCATGGTTACGATTTGGCCGGCATAACTCGGGTCGGTCATGACCTCAAAGTAGCCCTCGAGCGAGGTGTTGAAGCAGACTTCGCCGGTCGCGGTGCCCTCGGCGCCGCATGCACGTCCATAAAAAATGGTCCCATCCTCAAGATACAGGATGCAGGGACCGCAGGTGCCCTTGCTGGTTTTGGCCAGCATACGCTGGCAAAGCTCGCTGGGCGCGAAGGTGCGGGCGGCAGCGCCCGCGGTATGGTTGTTCGCCATAATTCTCCTTCCCGGTCTCACAGGACCGGCTTAAAGGTGTGTAGTTAGGCCTCGCGGTATTGTAACCGCAAGTATGCCTCATGGCGTTAATTTCATCGAAATGTTTACGAAATGATAATTATGACTTTCTATGCATAATGATTTTTCTGGGACGGGGATTAAAAAATCATCCCGCGAGGCTTGTGGCTCACGCGGGATGATGGCGTCTTATTATTTCTTGTCCTGCTCCAGCAGTTCGGACGGTGTGCGATCGGGCTTGCCGCCGCGGAAAATCTCGCGGCCATGCAGACGATGCTCCAGGTCACGTTCGGTCTTTTCCTCGTCAATCTTGGTCTGGCTCACCACCGGGTCCTCAATCAGCGACGACACCGAGTTCACCTGTTTTTGAATGCGCTCGGCGATGGTGTCATCCATACTCACGATGCGCATCTTCCAGTCGATATTCGTGGCGTTGGATGAGCTCTTGGCCCACACGAACGTCAGGATGGCGCTCTGGTGGCCCCGGGCGGGAAACATGCCAAAGAAGGAATCGTGCTGAATGTTGCTATCCTCGTCGATATAGGCGTGAACGTTATACACCACGCGGTCGATCTTATCGTTGAGCAGCGCGTTGGTCGCAAGCGCAGCGGCCTGAATCTGCCCGTTGGACAGCAGCTCGAGTTCGTTGGCAGACGATGTGTCCAACACCGTCACCTCGACCGTGCCCGTACGCTCATCGGCTTCATCGACGGTAAAGTCGAGCGGGAACTGCGTAAAGCCGTTGCCCCACTCAAGGCCGCCCTTCAGCGCCGTCGAAACGGTATCGACCGAAACGCTCTCGGACAGGTTGGCGGTGTTCAGACGACGCATCACGCCGTAGCCAATCTGCATGCCCACGATCAGCACCAAAATACCGATGACCACGGCCATCGCGGTCTTCGTAATGGTATGGCTCACCTGCGAGCCCGAAGGATCGTCCTCGGACAGCGGGTCGATATGTTTTGCCTGGCTCGCGCGGTCCTCGCTGCGCAGCTGCGCTAGCGCCGCTTTGTCACCGCGCTTGGCCGCCGCCTCTTTCTCGCGCATGCGCTCGGTGCGCTTTTTGGCAAGCGTGGGATCCAAGACACCGGATGCATCGATTTCGGAGAATAACTCCGTCACTTCTTCCGGAGTCAAAGAGTTCTTGTCAGCCATAAACTTCCTGTCATATCAATCAGTCGAGCTCGTGCGCACGCGCACCTTCGAACTGCATTCGATAGTAACGGGCATAGGTGCCGCCACGGGCGAGAAGCTCCTCGTGCGTGCCACGCTCCACAACGCGACCATGCTCAACGGTCGCAATCTCATCGGCATGCTTAATGGTAGAAAGACGGTGGGCGATGATAATCGTGGTGCGGCCGCGTGCCAGCTCTTCGAGCGACTCCTGCACCGCCTCCTCGCTCTCGTTATCCAAAGCACTCGTCGCCTCATCCAAAATAAGGATCTTGGGGTTCTTGAGAAACACGCGCGCGATGGCAACACGTTGCTTCTGTCCGCCCGAAAGACGGCTGCCGCGCTCGCCCACGACCGTGTCATAGCCCTGTGGAAGCGACTCGATAAAGGCATCGATATTGGCGCGACGGGCGGCGTCGGCGATCTCTTCCGCCGTAGCGCTCGGCTTGCCGTAGGCGATGTTCTCGCCAATCGTACCGTCAAACAGATAGACATCCTGCTGCACCAGGCCGATGGCGCGACGCAGGCTCTGCTGCGTCACATCACGCACGTCCTGGCCGTCGATGCTAATGGATCCGGCAGCCACGTCATAAAAGCGCGGCAGCAGCGAACAGGTTGTGGACTTGCCGCCGCCCGAAGGGCCAACCAAAGCGATGGTCTGCCCGGGCTTGATGGACAGGTCCATATGGTCAATAACGGGACGCTCGTCGGCATCGCCCTCGCCCAGCTCAACATCCTCGTAGTTAAAGCACACGTCGTGATACTCCACGGCGCCGGCAGTCACCTGCAGATCCGTGGCGCCCGGCTTGTCCTGGATATCCGGCGCGGTCGAGAGCACCTCGTCCATACGCTTAAAGCCGGCGATGGCCTTCTGATACGTTTCGGCCGAATTGACGAGTGTCTCGAGCGGCGTGCAGAACAGCGAAATGTAGAGCGCAAACGTCGCCATATCGACTGCTTGCAGCTGGCCTTGGGCAACCAGCCAACCACCCAGCAGCACCACGATCACGTACAGCACACCCGAGAGCAGGCCATACGTCGCGGTATAGACGCCCATGGCGTGATACATGTTCTCCTTGGACGAAAGGTAGCGATTGTTGGAGGCGCGGAACTTGAAGCGTTCGGTCTCCTCATTGGCAAAGCTCTTGACCACACGCATACCCGCCAGCGAATCCTGCAGCTGCGCATTGATGCCGCTGATTTTTTTGCGATTGTCGCTAAAGACCTCGCGCATGCGCATGTTCTGCCAAAACATGATGACCGCAAACGCCGCCGTCACCACGGCTATGGCGAGCGCCAGCACCGGGGCGATGGTAAAGAGGATCACAAACGAGCCGATAATCTCGATACCGCAGATGATGATCCACTCGGGCACGTGGTGCGCCGCCTCGCAGATATCGAACAGGTCGTTGACCACGCGACTCATCATGTCGCCCGAGCTGTTGCGGTCGAAGTACGCAAAGCTAAAGCGCTCATACTGGTCGAACAGGTCCTCGCGCATCTTGGACTCCATGCGCGCGCCCATCACGTGGCCCCAATAGCTCACAAAGTAGCGGCAGGCGCAGCGGACGGCATACATCAGCACCAAGCCCACCGCGATCATGCCGAGCGCCTGCATAATGGCAGCCTGACCCTGAGTAAATAGCCCACCGGTCAAATTGCGCAGAATGATAGGAAAAGCAAGGTCAATGGCGGCAAGCACCAGAGCACAAACAGTATCAGCAACAAAAAGCCCCATCTGGGGCTTGTAATACGAAAGAAACCTCTTCAGCATGTGATCCTCAAAGAAATATCAGCAACGTAAGGCCCTGAGACAAAGCAATCAGTAGTACTTGTCCCAGGGCTATCCCCACTCGTTAAAACTCCGCGCTCCCAAGGCGGTGCGCGATGCTATCGCAGGCCAAGGCGCCTACGACGGTCTTGGCGTCTTCGATCTTGCCGTCGAGCACGGCGTCGATCAGCTCGTGCAGCGGCACCAGGTCCACGTTGACAAACTCGTCATCATCGGGGTTGGGCGCATCAAACTCGAGCTTGGTAGCCAAGTAGATGTGGATGATCTCATCGCAAAAACCGCAGGACGTGACAATCGACGTCAAAAAGCGAATACGACCAGCCCTAAAGCCCGTCTCCTCATGCAGTTCGCGCTTGGCGCAATCGAGCGGGTCCTCGCCTGAATCGAGCTTGCCGGCGGGAATCTCGACCGTCACGCGGTCGATGGCGGTGCGGTACTGACGCACCAGTACGATCTTGCCGCTCTCGGTCAGTGCCACAACGGCCGCCGCACCCGGATGGC
>CABUWA010000135.1 GCA_902495085.1 uncultured Collinsella sp.
CCCGCACCCGCTTTCGACCTTTGCGGCGCGCCTGACCGAGAACCTCGACGAGGTCGAGAAGCTTCAAACGGTCTAGCCGGCTCGAAATCGCCACACCATTACGCCCGCAGTCCGCGCTGCCTGGCGCTTAACGAAAGGTATCTCATGTCACTTGCAGCACAACAATCGCTCGAATCCCGCTACGTCATGCACACCTTTGGCCGCTCGCCGGTCGAGTTTGTCGAAGGCCACGGCATGAAGCTCACCGGCGACGATGGTCGCGAATACCTCGATTTTCTTGCCGGCATCGGCGTGTGCAGCCTGGGCCACGGCAATCCGGCAGTGCTGTCGGCGCTCGAGGCTCAGACCAAAAAGCTCCTGCATGTCTCCAACTATTTTTACATCGAGCAGCGTGGCCAGGTCGCGGCACTGCTGTCCAAGCTCGCTAACGATGATGTGGACGGTGCTCGCGTGCTTGCCGACGCGATTGCCGCTGGCGACGAGACCACGGCGGCGGCACTTGGCGCTCCGACTGCGGGCGAGCAGGTGTGGGAGACGTTCTTTGCCAATTCCGGTGCCGAGGCCAACGAGGGGTCGATGAAGCTCGCACGTCTGTACGCCAAGCGTGCCGGCAACGGAGGCAACACCATCGTGTGCATGCGTGGCGGCTTTCACGGTCGTACGCTCGAGACCATTGCCGCGACCATGCAGGATTGGCTGCAGGACAGTTTCCGCCCGCTGCCGGGTGGCTTTGTGGCCTGCACACCCAACGATGTAGATGAACTGCGCGCAATCTTTAAGCAGTTGGGCAGTGAAATCTGTGCCGTGATGCTCGAGCCAATCCAAGGCGAGAGCGGTGTGCATCCCATGACCGAGGAGTTTATGGCTGCGGCGCGCGACTTGTCGCACGAGGTGGGTGCCGTGCTTATCGCCGATGAGGTCCAGTGCGGTATCTTCCGCACGGGTAAGCCATTTGCATTCCAGACCTATGGCGTGGAGCCCGACATTATGAGCCTTGCCAAGGGTATCGCCGACGGCGTGCCTATGGGTGCCGTGGTGGCAAAGAAAGAAATCGCTGACGTCTTTAAGCCCGGCGATCATGGCTCCACCTTCGGCGGTAGCTGCCTGGCTGTCGCGGCCTGTGCCGCGACGCTCTCCGCGCTTGTGCACGGCGATTATGCCGAGCATGCTGCCAAGGTTGGCGCCTATATGGAGGCAAAGCTTGCCAAGCTGCCGCATGTTACCGAGGCGCGTGGTCGCGGTCTAATGCTCGGCTGCGATCTGGATGATGCTGCGGGCGATGCGCACGACGTTGTGGCCCGTGCGTTGGGAGCTGGCGCCGTGATTAACGCTACGGGTGCACATACGCTGCGCTTCCTTCCGCCGCTCGTGTGCGAAGAAGCCGATGTGGACAGTCTGATCGAGATCCTGTCGGGTGTGTTGGCCTAACATAGCGCAATGACTCAATTTGGACCGGGTTCCGGACTGCGGACGTGCCATATGCGACACGATTCAGCGGTCTGGACCCCGTTTTGTCTTAGATTTGCTAAGGCGGGGGAGACCTGCTGGTCAAAAAACATCAAATATGAGTACTGTTACCGATTTGGTAGCAGCAATTTTGGACTAATAAGGCTAGATAGCAAGACGAAATGGCGATGAATACACGATTTTGATTCAAATATTAGTCCTTATAATGGACATATGTTGCGTAACTTAAGTAAATACTTTCTTTTTATATGTTGCAAGCAAAGTAGCAGTACTCATTTTTGCCATTTTTTGACCACGGACCTTGAAATAAGGGGTCCTTAGGGTTCGAATCCCATGCACCGGGTGCAAAAAAGAAAGGCCTCCATTACTGGAAGCCTATCAAATCAGTGGTGGGCGATGAGGGATGTCGCGTGCGGCTTCGCCGCCCGCTTCCGCTTCGGGCCTACGGCCCTCGCGTGCTGCGCTGGAAAACGCTTCGCGTTTCCTCAGCTCCGCACCCTTTCGGGTTCGAATCCCATGAAATGGGCTCGAAAAAGGAAAGGCCTCCATCGCTAGAGGCCTAACAATTCAATGGTGGGCGATGAGGGATTCGAACCCCCAGCCTTGTGCGTGTAAAGCACCTGCGCTAACCGTTGCGCCAATCGCCCGTGCGGAGAGAGTATAGCAAAACAATCGCCCCATTCACCTCATATCCATTAAAGGTAACCGGCGCGTGTCGGCGCGGAGCTGATTCAGTTGAGATTGCCTGAACATTCCGCCCCTCTTTACGCCCTCGGGTATACTCAAAAGCTACTGATTCGATTTGATGCCCAGCAACAGCAGAGGGGATAGTATATGTGCGGTTTTGTCGGTTTTGTCGGTGGGACGGATAACCAATCCGAGGTGCTCACCAAGATGATGGACCGCATCGTCCATCGCGGTCCCGACATGGGCGGTCAGTTTATCGACGGCCGCGTTGCCCTGGGCTTCCGCCGCCTGTCGATCCTCGACCTGACCGAGGCCGGCGCTCAACCCATGGCCAACGAGGACGGCAGCGTCGTCATTGTCTTCAACGGCGAGATCTACAACTTCCAAGAACTCCGTTCCGAGCTCGAGGCCAAGGGCTACAAGTTCCACTGCGGCGCCGACACCGAGAGCCTCCTGCACGGCTACGAGGAGTGGGGCGAGGCCGTCCTCGATCGCCTGCGCGGTATGTACGCCTTCGTCATCTGGGACAAAAAGAAGAACAAGCTTTTTGGCGCCCGTGACATCTTTGGCATCAAGCCGCTTTACTACTATCCCATGGCCGATGCGGGCGACGGCGCGCCGGGTGTGCTCTTTGGCTCTGAGATCAAGAGCTTCCTGGACTATCCGCACTTCCACAAGGCGGTCAACAAAAAGGCCCTGCGTCCGTACATGACGCTGCAGTATTCGGCAACCGAGGAGACCTTCTTCGAGGGTGTCTACAAGCTGCCGCCGGCGCACTACTTTACCGTCGATATCCCGACCGGCAAGATGAACATCGAGCGCTACTGGGATTGCGATTACTCTGCCGTCGAGAAGCCGTTCGAGGAGTACGTCGACGAGCTGGACGAGGTCGTGCACGAGAGCGTCGAGGCCCATCGCATCGCCGACGTCAAGGTCGCGTCGTTCCTCTCCGGTGGCGTCGACTCTAGCTACATCGCCGCTTGCCTCATGCCCGACAAGACCTTCTCGGTGGGCTTTGACTACAAGAACTTCAACGAGACCAACTACGCCAAGGAGCTTTCCGATAAGCTCGGCGTCGAGAACGTTCGCAAGATGATTACCGCCGACGAGTTCTTCGGTGCGCTCGAGGACATCCAGTATCACATGGACGAACCGCAGTCCAACCTGTCTTCCGTGCCGCTGTGGTTCTTGGCCGAGATGGCCCGCAAGGACGTCACCGTGGTGCTTTCGGGCGAAGGCGCCGACGAACTCTTTGGCGGCTACGCCTACTACGAGGATACGGTCCCGGTGCGCAAGTACAAAAAGATGGTGCCGCTGCCCATCCGTCGCGCGCTCGGTAACCTGGCGCTGCATATGCCGTACTTCAAGGGACATAACTTCCTGGTCAAGGGTGCCGAGATTCCCGAGAAGTCGTTCCTGGGACAGGCTCTGGTATGGCCGGAGCGCGAGGTCGACGGCGTGCTCAAGCCCGAGTACAACACCGGCGATGGCGCCTTCGAGCTTGCCGCTCCCATCTATGCGCGCGTGAAGGGTCAGCCCGAGCTGGTCAAGAAGCAGTACCTGGACATGAACATGTGGCTCCCGGGCGACATTCTGCTCAAGGCCGACAAGATGTGCATGGCGCACTCGCTGGAGCTGCGCGTGCCCTTCCTGGATCGCAAGGTCATGGAGTTCGCCGAGCACATTCCCGACCGCTACCGCATCAACGAGAACGGCAACAAACAGGTACTCCGCCACGCTGCCAACAAATCGCTGCCCGATGAGTGGGCCACCCGTCCCAAGGTGGGCTTCCCGGTGCCGATTGTCTACTGGCTGCGCGAGCAAAAGTGGTACGACTACGTCAAGGAGTACTTCACCGCGCCGTGGGCAAGCGAGTTTTTCGACACCGACGAGCTCATGCATCTGCTCGATCTGCACTTTGCGGGCAAGGGCGATTTCCAGCGCAAGATCTATACGCCGCTCGTGTTCCTAGTGTGGTACAAGCGCTTCTTTATCGACGAGGGCCAGCCTTCTGTTCAGGCTGCCTAGCCTCGGCTTACGAACGCCTGCGCGTAACGGCTCCTCCGGGAGCCGTTTTTGCGTGGGTGCGTTTCAGTTACTATAAAAACCGTCCCTGCCAAATGGCTGAGAAAGGTGAAAGATGCACCATTCGGATTCCGCGACCGTGACCACGGTCGATACGCTTGCCAAGCTTCTCGACGTGTGCGGCGAGCTGCGCGCATCAGAGCAGGTTGACGAGCGTGCCGTGACCGGCTGCTCGTTTGATTCGCGCGTGGTCTCGGCAGGTGACGTGTTCTTCTGTAAAGGTGCTGCCTTTAAGCCCGCGTTTTTGAGCATGGCGCTCGATGCAGGCGCCGTCGCATTTGTGTGCGAGGGGTCGCTGGTCGAGTCTCTGGAGCCGCTGGCGAAGGAGAGCAGTGCTGCGATGCTGGTTGTTGATAGCGTTCGCACGGCCATGGCCCTGTTGCCGCCGGAGGTCTACGACCGTCCCGACCACGACGTCAAGATCGTGGGCATCACCGGCACCAAGGGAAAGACCACGGCCGCTTTTATGCTCCAGTCGATTATCAAAGCGGCGGGCGAGTCCTGCGGCATGATCGGCTCGGTGAGTACCGACGATGGTATCGAGTGCTACGAGAGCACCAATACTACGCCCGAGGCCCCCGAGGTCTGGCGCCATATCGCCAACTGCCGCACGTCCGGTCGCAAGTCCATGGTCATGGAGGTCTCGAGCCAGGCGCTCAAGTACCAACGCGTCGAGAATCTGCCGTTTGACGTGGCGTGCTTCCTCAACATCGGCCGCGACCACATCTCGCCGATTGAACACCCCACGTTTGAGGATTATTTTGAGAGCAAACTCAGGATCTTTGACCAGGCAAAGACCGCCGTGGTGAATCTGGGCACCGATGAGGTTGACCGTGTGCTAGAGGCAGCGTCGACGGCCGAGCGCTTGGTGACCGTTGGCGTCGAGCATCCCGAGGCAAGCCTGTGGGCGAGCGATGTCCGCATGCTCGGCTTTAACATTGAGTTCAACTTGCACGGCATGAGCGCCGACGAGCCCGAGGCGGGGGAGAAGGTCCTGCTGGGTATCGCGGGCGACTTTAACGTGGAAAACGCGCTGGTCGCTATCGCCGCTGCGCGCGAGATCGGCATCGGTATCGAGGCTATCAAGAAGGGCCTCTCCAAACTGCGTGTGCCGGGCCGCATGGA
>CABUWA010000136.1 GCA_902495085.1 uncultured Collinsella sp.
GGCCGTCTGCACACGAGCCCCGAACTCATGCGCGAGCTCGCCAAGGTGGTCAATGTGACCCGTAAGCGCGCCGCCAATATGGCCGCCGGTCCCATGCCGGTCTCGGTCGTGCTTGTGATAGATGCCGCCACTGGTCAGAATGGTCTGAACCAGGCGCTCGAGTTTAACGAGGCGCTGGGCCTGGACGGTATTATCATGACTAAGCTCGACGGCACGGCTAAGGGCGGTATCGCCATGGCCGTGGCCGAGAAACTCAAGCTCCCGATCCTGCGCATCGGCGTGGGCGAGCAGGTCGATGACCTGCAGGAGTTCAACGCCAAAGATTTCTGCCGCGCCCTGGTGGGCGAGTCCAACTAAGGAGTGACTAGTGTTTGATTCCCTGAGCGATCGCCTCAACGACACATTTGACCGCCTGCGCGGTAAGGGTAAGCTGACCGAGGCCGATATTACCTCGGCCATGCGTGATATTCGCATGGCCCTGCTCGAGGCCGACGTTAACTTTAAGGTCGTCAAGGAGTTCGTTGCCAAGACCAAGGAGCGCTGCATGACCGCCGAGGTCATGGAGTCGCTGTCGCCGGCGCAAAACGTCGTCAAGATCGTGCTCGACGAGCTCACCGAGATGCTCGGCTCAACCGAGAGCAAGCTCGTCTTTAGCAACCGCATTCCCAATGTCATCATGCTCGTGGGCCTGCAGGGCTCCGGTAAGACCACGGCGGCCGTAAAGCTGGCCTACCTGCTCAAGAAGCAGGGCCGCTCGCCGCTGCTCGCCGCGTGCGACGTCTACCGTCCCGCCGCTGCCGACCAGCTGGCCACGCTCGGTGGCGAGATCGGTGTGCCGGTCTTCCGCGGTGACGGCGCGCACCCGGTCGACATTGCCAAGGGCGCCATCCAGGAGGCCGTCGACCACCTGCGTGACGTGGTCATCGTCGATACCGCCGGTCGTCTTCAGATCGACGAGCAGATGATGCAGGAGGCCGTTGACATCAAGAAGGCCGTCAAGCCCGACCAGGTGCTGATGGTCGTCGACGCCATGACCGGCCAAGACATCGTCAACGTGGTTTCGACGTTTGCCGAGCGCACCGACTTTGACGGCGTGATCATCTCCAAGCTCGACGGTGACGCCCGTGGCGGCGGCGCACTTTCGGTGCGTCAGGTGACCGGCAAGCCCATCAAGTTTGTGAGCATGGGTGAGAAGCCCGATTCGCTGGAGCCGTTCTATCCCGATCGTATGGCCAAGCGCATTCTGGGCATGGGCGACGTCGTCGGCATCATCGAGAAGGCCCAGGAGGCAGCCGATGCCGAGCAGCTTGAGGCTGCCGAGCGTATGCTGCGCGAGGGCTTCACCATGAACGATATGCTCGACCAGATGAAGGCCGTCAAGAAGATGGGCGGCATGAAGGGCATTCTGGGCATGCTCCCCGGTGGCCAGCGCGCCCTCAACCAGATGGGCGGCAACCTGGACGAGGGTATCTTCGATAAGAACGAGGCCATCATCATGTCGATGAACAAGGAGGAGCGCCTGCGTCCCTCCATCATCAACGGCCAGCGCCGCGCGCGTATCGCCAAGGGCGCCGGCGTGACCCCCACCGAGGTCAACAGCCTTATGAAGCAGTGGGGCGAGATGAATAAGATGATGGGCCGCATGCGCACGATGGCCAATCAAGTGCAGGCCGGCGGCAAGAAGGGCAAAAAGGGAAAGAAGGGCAAAAGGATGCGCATGCCCAATATCCCTGGCCTGGACGCTATGGGTCTGGGCGGCATGGGCGGCCTGGGCACGGGCGGTCCCAAGTCCGATATGGAGCTGCTGCGCCAGATGGAAGCGCAGATGCGTAATAAGAAATAGGGCTGTAATTCCAGCTTGATATGGCAAAGGCCACTCGGAAGCTACCGGGTGGCCTTTGTTGTTGGCTTTGATTGTTGGGTTGCGTTCAGCGTCGAGCCCCGAGCTCGCGGTGTCGTGCCGTTAGTGGCAGCCGCAGCCCTCGTGGTCCTCGTGCTCGTGATGGTCGTGGCAGCTGCAGGACTCGCCGTGTTCGTGGGCGTAGCCGTGGTCATGGCCGTGGCAGTCGCACGTGGCCTCGCCGTTCTGTGCGAGCGTTCCGGCGATAAGGGCCTCGACGCAAGCGTCGCAGCTGCCCTGGGCACCTGCGTATACCGTGATGCCGGCTTGGGCAAGCGCGTTGATAGCGCCACCGCCGATGCCGCCGCAGATGAGCGTGTCCACGCCGCCGTTGGCGAGCAGGCCCGCAAGGGCACCGTGGCCGGTGCCGCCGGTGCCCACGACCTGCTCGTTGAGTACCTTGCCGTCCTGAATGTCGTAGATCTTGAACTGCTCGCTGCGGCCAAAGTGCATAAAGATGTTGCCGTTGTCGTACGTGGTTGCCACCCTCATGGTGCCGATCTCCTTTGCTGGCCATGCGGCCGTCGTCGTGGTAATGGGGGAGTACGCGATGTTGCCGCCTTCGATGACGATCGCCCGTCCATTGACCAGCGCGTTTGCCACCTTACGATGCGCGCGGCTGCAGATTGCCGCTACCGTGGCGCGGGCAATGCCCATCTGCTGTGCGACTGCCTCTTGGTTAAGGCCTTCCAGGTCGCACAGGCGCAGCGCCTCGAGTTCGTCGACCGTCATGTCGATGGCATCGCCGCTCGCCAGGCCATCGGGGGTAAAACCGCGATATTCGGGGATGATCCCGACGCGGCGCAGTTTCTCGCGTCTTCCTGCCATGCGCACTCCTTTTCTGACATATGTCAACAATAGAATAACGCGTGTGCGCTGCAGAGCAAGGCATTTTTGGCATATGTCAGAAAAAGGCAAAGGTGTTCCGCTTGTGAATGCGGTCCGTGCTGCCGTGCATTGCGTGTGCCCGTCCAAGTGTCCAATCCGACACTGCACGCCTGGGCTACAATAAAAATCGCTTATAGGCGACTGACAGGAGGGTCAATGAGCAAGGCTGATCAACAGTTTGTAGCCATGTGCCGCGATATTTTGGACCATGGCACCACCACCGAGGGCCAAAAGGTCCGCCCGGTGTGGGAGGATGGCACCCCTGCCTATACCATTAAAAACTTTGGCGTTACGGCGCGCTATGACCTGCGCGAGGAGTTCCCCGCGCTTACCCTGCGTCGTACGGCGCTCAAGTCCGCTATGGACGAGATCCTGTGGATCTATCAGAAGAAGTCCAATAACGTGCATGATCTCAACAGCCATATTTGGGATGAGTGGGCCGACGAGACCGGCTCCATCGGCAAAGCCTACGGGTATCAGATTGGGCAGAAGAGCCATTATGCCGAAGGTGACTTTGACCAGATGGACCGCGTGCTGTACGACCTTAAGCACACGCCGTACAGCCGTCGTATTATGACCAACACGTACGTGTTTAGCGACCTGTCCGAGATGCACCTGTATCCGTGCGCCTACAGCGTGACCTATAACGTCACGCAGCGTCCGCAGGACGACAAGCCGACGCTCAACATGATTCTCAACCAGCGCAGCCAGGACATTTTGGCCGCGAACAACTGGAATGTGTGCCAGTACGCCATTTTGCTGATGATGGTTGCGCAGTCGGTCGATATGATCGCTGGCGAGCTGCTGCACGTGATTGCCGATGCCCACATTTACGACCGTCATGTCGATATCATCCGCGAACTTATCGAGCGTCCGCAGTTTGCGGCTCCCAAGGTAACGCTCAACCCCGATGTGCATGATTTCTACGCGTTCACGACCGATGATCTGATCGTTGAGGGCTATGAGCACGGCCCGCAGGTCAAGAACATCCCCATTGCGGTGTAGGTGACGCGCATGACGTGTAAGCTTTCTGCCATTGTCGCCGTGTGCGATGACTGGGGTATTGGGTGCGAGGGCGACATGGTGGTGTCCAACCGTGCCGACATGCGTCATTTTGTGGCGTGCACCAAAGGTTGCCCGGTCATTATGGGGCGCAAGACGCTGCTTAGTTTTCCCGGCGGGCGACCGCTCAAGAATCGCCGCAATATCGTGCTCACCCGCGACGAGAGCTTTGCTGCCGAGGGCGTCGACGTTGTGCATAGCATCGACGAAGCGCTCGCCGCGGTGGCCGATGAACCTGTTGCGTGGGTGCTTGGCGGCGGCGAGGTATATCTACAGTTTTTGCCGTATTGCGTTGAGGCCGAGGTTACGCATAACCATTGCGTGCATGACGTGGATACGTACTTTCCCGATCTGGATGCCGATCCCGCGTGGGAGATTGCGCGGTGTGGCGGTGTTGCCACGATTGCCGCGGGCGAGGGTGACGAGGGTCTCGATTATGAGTTCGTGACGTATCGTCGCGTTGAGGCGTAAATCGTCTGGCGTGAACGGTATCATCGGGTTATTTGAATGCATGGGGCGGCGCTTAGCGTCGCCTCGTTTGGTATAGATGTGCTGTAAAGAAGGGTGCGGGCTGGCTGCTATGACTGATGCCGTTGAGGTGCTGCGAATCGATTCGCTCGAGGACGAGCGGCTCGATGCCTACGTGCGACTGACCGAGCGCGAGCTGCGCTGCGTGCTGGAGCCGCAAAAGGGCATCTTTATCGCCGAGAGTGCCAAGGTCATCGAGCGTGCGGTTCGCGCCGGATACGAGCCGGTGAGCTTTCTTTTGGGCGAGCGCTGGCTCGACCAGATGATGCCGCTGTTTGAGCGCCTGGCGGTACGCGAAGGTGCGGGCCCGGTTCCCGTGTTCGTGGCCTCGATGGAGCTTATGGAGCAGCTGACGGGCTTTAACGTGACGCGCGGTGCGCTCGCGGCGTTTCGTCGCCCGCGTCAGATTCCGGTCGATGAGTTCTTGGGCGGCGTCGACGAGGCGGCGGGGGAGCGTCCGGTGCGCGTGTGCGTGCTCGAGGGCATTGTCGACCACACCAACGTCGGCGCGATTTTCCGCTCAGCGGCTGCGCTGAACGTCGATGGCATTTTGGTGAGCCCTACGTGCTGCGATCCGCTGTACCGTCGCTCGGCCCGCGTGAGCATGGGCACGGTGTTCCAGGTGCCTTGGACGCGCATTGGCAGCGAGGCGCGCGTATGGCCGCATGATGGGCTGGCGGCGCTGCACGATGCCGGCTTTTCGTGTGCCGCCATGGCGTTGACGGATGATTCGGCGTCGTTGGACGATCCCACGCTGCAGGAGATTGACCGCCTGGCAATCTTTATGGGCACCGAAGGTGCTGGCTTGGGCGCCAAGACCATTGCAGGCTGCGATCGCGCCGTGCGTATTCCGATGGCGCATGGGGTCGATTCGCTCAA
>CABUWA010000137.1 GCA_902495085.1 uncultured Collinsella sp.
ATCGCCAAAGACCATCGAGCCCGTCTGCTTGATTCCAGCTGCCAAGTCCCCGTGGCTAGCAAGAACAATACTTACCATCACATAACCTCCTTTTTGTCTACGTATTTCCTACACGACATGAAAGGAGTATACCTGTTTGGATTGTGGAATTATAGCTAAATTCGCAAAAGGTTGGATTATTTGTTTAAACGTCTAAGTTTGTTACAAATTGATTACGTTGCCGGTTTACAGCTTATTGCCTGCTAAAACGTGATTTGCTGATTGCTTTCAAAGACATATAAAGGTGCACTGTTCGTTAAGACCTCTTTTAGGTTGATCCCAATGCGTCTGCGTGCCACCATTTTGTTTAAACAGACATGACTTGACTAACCGAAGCAAATATGTTTAGAACTCTAGCCCATGTAGTCATTGGATGTTAGGCGATGTGGAGAGGGTTGGCGGCGTCGACGGCATCGGGGGCGTCGGAGAGGCCGTCAGGAGCAGCGTCTGCCGGGTCCTCGTCGGGGGTCTCGATCTGTTTGATCATTACCTCTTGGCCCTGCAGCAAATAGGTCTCGCCGCTACCGCACTGGGGACAGGTCTTGCCGTGCTCGACCGTCGCGTAGTCGCAGCCGCACGCCTCGCAATGTGTCACGGCCTCGACGGGCTCCACGATAAGCTCCGCGCCCTGCGCGATAGGCTTTTTATCTGCTGCCCAGCGCCAAGCGTCGAGCAGCAAGTCGGGAACGACGCCCGAGACCTCGCCCAGTAGCAACGTCACGCTCGAAACGCGACGCACGCCATGAGCGCGCGCCACATTCTCGACATCGCGAATGATGTGATAGACGATTCCGAGCTCGTGCACTTTTTCCTCCGCCGTTCCCGTTATGACTACTTACTTGCGACCGAACTTAATCTTGATGGCGCGCTTTAGAGCGTACTTGCCGAGGCTTGGGAGCTTTTGCTCGTATTTGACCATCGTGGAGCACTCGGGGCGGTCGCGATCCAGATGGATGGCGTCGAACGCGCACTTGGTGGTGCACAGGCCGCAGCCGATGCACTTGTTGGGGTCGACGATCGAGGCGCCGCAGCCCAGGCAGCGGGCGGTCTCGGCGCGCACCTGCTCCTCGGTAAAGGTCTCAACATACTCGCTAAACGGCGCAGCCTTCTCGCGTTCGCGGTCCACATGCGCAACCTCGCGGCTCGCGTTGTCGTAGCTCTCGAGCACAACGTCGTTGCGGTCGAGCGCGGTGTAGCGGCGGGGGTTGCGGCCGATGGTGAGCGTGGAGCCCGGCTGCACAAAGCGATGGATGGACACCGCGGCCTCGTGACCGGCGGCGATAGCGTCGATGGCAAAGCTGGGGCCAGTGTAGACGTCGCCACCCACAAAGATGTCGGGTTCGGCGGTCTGGTAAGTCTGGGGATCGGCAAGGGCGCCCTGACCACGGCCAAGCTCCACCTTGGAGCCAGCCAGCAGGTCGCCCCACACGATGGACTGGCCAATCGACATGACCACGCGGTCGGCATCGACGCGACGCAGGTCGTTCTCGTCGTACTCGGGCGCAAACCGGCCCTCGTCGTCAAAGACACGCGTGCAGCGCTTGAAGGTGATACCGCACACACGACCGGCCTCGTCCAGGTGAATCTCCTTGGGGCCCCAGCCGCAGCTGACGTGAGCGCCGTCCTCAACGGCCTCGCGACGTTCCTCCTCGCTGGCGGGCATCTGGGCCTCGCTCTCCAGGCAGAACATCTCAACATGCTCGGAACCCAGACGGCAGGCGTTGCGGGCAACGTCGATGGCCACGTTGCCGCCGCCCACCACGATGGTGCGGCCGGGCAGCGCGTCGATCTTGCCGCTGTTAACCTCGCGAAGGAAGTCGACGGCCACGGTCACGTCCTCGGCATCCTCGCCCGGAATGCCGGCAAGGCGGCCGCCCTGGCAGCCAATGGCAACGTAGAAGGCCTTAAAGCCCTGCGCGCGCAGCTCGTCGAGCGTCACATCGCGACCGACCTCCACGCCATAGCGGAACTCGGCACCCATCAGGCGAATAACCTCGACCTCAGCCTCGATGACGTCCTTCTGCAGCTTAAAGCTGGGAATGCCGTAGGTGAGCATGCCGCCCGGGCGCTCGTTCTTCTCGAACACGACGGGCTTGTAACCCTTCTCGGCCAGATAGAAGGCGCAAGACAGACCGGCCGGACCGGCGCCGATGATGGCAATCTTCTGATCGAAGCCGCTGGCACGTGTCGGGGTCACCACAGGTGGGACATAGCGGGTCGCGGCGTCCAGATCGCGCTGGGCGATGAACTTCTTGACCTCGTCGATAGCCACGGCGGCGTCCACACGGCCGCGGGTGCAGACATCCTCACAGCGTCGGTTGCACACACGGCCGCAGATAGCGGGCAGCGGGTTCTCGCGCTTAATGAGTGCTAGGGCCTCGTCATAGCGACCCTGAGCCGCGAGCTTCAAATAGCCCTGAACGGCAACGTGCGCGGGGCAGGCCGTCTTGCAGGGAGCGGTGCCGGACTCATGCGTCTCGATACGGTTGTCGTTGCGGTAGTTGGGCGACCACTTGGTGTGATCCCATTTGGTGGCGTCGGGCAGCTCCTGGCGCGGATACTCGGGCACCTGTCCGCCGGCCTTTTTGCTGCAGAGCTTCTGGCCCAGCTTGGCGGCGCCGGCCGGACACACCTCGACGCAGCGACCGCAGGCCACGCACTTGTCCTTCTCGACCTTAGCGACATAGGCCGAGCGCGACAGGTTGGGCGTGTTGAACAGCTGCGAGGTGCGCAGGGCATAGCACACGTTGACGTTGCAGTTGCAGATGGCGAAGATCTTGTTCTCGCCGTCGATATTAGTGATCTGGTGCACAAAGCCGTTGTCCTCGGCCTGGCGCAAGATGTCGTAAACCTCGTCGCGGGTCACGTAATGGCCACGATCGGTCTCAACCACGTAGTCGGCCATATCGCCCACGGCGATGCACCAATCGGCCGGGGCGTCGGCGCAGCCCTCACCCATCACGCGACGGCTCGCGCGGCAGCTGCAGGTGCTGGCGGCATACTTACCCTCGTATTTGTCGAGCCAGTGCTCGATATGCTCGATCGGCACCGAGGTGCTCGCGGCGTCGATGGCCTTCTCGACCGGAATGACGTGCATGCCGATGCCGGCGCCTCCGGGCGGCACCATCGGCGTGGCCTTGGACAGCGGTCCCTTGGACGCCTGCTCAAAGAACTTGGCATAGACCGGGTGCTCCTCGAGCTGGCTCACGCGCATGTTGAGGAACTCGGCGGAACCCGGCACCAGCATGGGCAGCACCCACTGCTTGGCGCGCTCGGGGTTTTCCCAGTTGTACTCGAGCAGACCCGTGTAGCTCATGTCGTCGAGCATCTTCTCGATATCGGCTTCGGGCATGCTGGTGAGCTTGACCATCTCGGGCAGCGTATAGGGACGGCGCATCTTCATCTTGCAGAGCACTTCGGCCTGCTCGTCAGTTGCGGCCTCGGCAAACGACCAGTACTCGTAGCCCAGCAGCTCGTCGCGATGCAGCAGACGGTTGGTGCAGTGCTCGCACAGCTTGACGATGGCCTCGCGCGGATGCTCCGGCAGCGGCGGCACGAACTCCGAACCGATGTCGGGCTCGGTGTAGCTAATCCCCGGTCCGTTGAGAATCATGGTCGTCCCTTCTCTTGCCACAGCCCGGCGAGACCGCGGCGCCCCTCTTTTTGCAGGCCGGGCATACCCCCATGCCGTTCACCCGCCATTGTTGACATTGTGTCAAAAATAGTATTGACGAACCGTCAACAATATTCAAGACTGTTAGGCGAACGGTCAGGCAAAAGAGGATGAAAGGCGGCAAAACATGGGCGATAACGCAGTGAACACCTCTGTGGCCGATGCCGTCCCCGCGCCCGACAGCACGGCCAAACGTCTGACGGGCGACGAACGCCGTCGCGAGATTCTCGCCGCCGTGCGCACCGTAAGCTCCGAGCTGGGCGTGTCGCATCTATCCGTCTCGGCCGTGACCAAGCGAGCCGGCTGCACGCGCTCGCTGTTCTACCACTACTTCGCCGACATGGACGCCGCCGTCACCGCCGTTATGGACGAAGCGATCGACGGTTTTATCGCCGAACTCGAGCAGTGGAACGCCGGCCGCACCATCGGCGATATCGAGGGCGCGCTCGACACCGTCGCCCCGCTCTTCAAGCGCCTGGTCGTCAGCGGCCACGAACTGCCAAGCACGCTCACCTCAAGCAGTGGCGCGCTCTACGGCGGCTTTCTGCACAACGTGGTCCAGCGCGTGGCGCAATACATCTGCGACACCACCGTGGTGGACTTTGTCGCCCATCATGAGCTGCGCATCGACCATGTCTACGAGACGTTCTACACCCTCATCATGGGGTTGTTGATGTATATCCGCACGCACCCCGATGTGCCCGACGAGACGGTCAAGGAAATCATCGCCTCGACACTCCACATCGAGGGCTATACCGCCAAGTATCCGGAGCGCAAGCCCCAGAACTGACGACATTTGGCCAAACTGCCCGCGATCAGAAGAGGGGCCGCGGGCGTGTGAAAGGAGAGCAGCATGCTGTTCGACGTTTGGGGTAGCGATACCCTTATCCACTGGGCCGGCTGGGCCATGGTCTTTATTGGCCTCATCGTGCTCAACGAGGTCGGCCGCCGCACCAAGCTGGGCGCGGCAATCATCTTTGGCGTGGCTCCGCTGGCCATGACCATCTACTGCGTCGCCATCGCCATCGGCGTTTCGCAGGGTGCCGAGTGGGCGCTCACCAACCCCACCCATGTGTACCAGAACAGCTGGTTCCACTACGCCAAGGTATACGCGGCGCTGGCCGGTTGCTGGGGCTTCATTGCCATTAAGTACCAGTGGGGCAAGATCGGCAAGGCGCATTGGTTCCGCGCATGGCCGTTTGTGATCGTCGCCATCAACATCATGATCGCCGTCGTGTCCGACTTCGAGAGCGCCTATCACTTCTTTGTCCTGGGCGAGTCCACCTGGGTCACCTCTGAAGGTGCTACGCAGCTGGCCGGCTGGAACAACGTGTTCAACGGCATCGCCGGTATCATCAACATCTTCTGCATGACCGGTTGGTGGAGCGTCTACGCCTCCGAGGACAAGACCGACATGCTGTGGCCCGACATGACCTGGGTCTACATCATCGCCTACGATATCTGGAACTTC
>CABUWA010000138.1 GCA_902495085.1 uncultured Collinsella sp.
CGATGCTCAGGCACTCGCGATCTCTGATGCCGATATCAAGGTGCACATCGGCACCGACCTTACCCGCGGCCTGGGCGCCGGCGCCAACCCCGAGGTTGGCCGCAAGGCTGCCGATGAGTCCCGCGACGACATTGCCGAGGCGCTTGCTGGCGCCGACATGGTGTTCATCACCTGCGGCGAGGGCGGTGGCACCGGTACCGGCGCTGCTCCCATCGTTGCCGATATCGCGATGAACGAGGTCGGTGCACTGACCGTCGCCGTCGTGACCAAGCCCTTCACCTTCGAGGGCCGCAAGCGCAAGAAGAGCGCCGAGGAGGGCATTAAGACCCTCTCCGATTGCGTCGACACCATGATTGTCATCCCTAACGATAAGCTGCTCGACATCGCCGAGAAGAAGACCACCATGCTCGAGGCCTTCGCGATTGCCGATGGCGTCCTTTCCCAGGGCACCCAGGGCATCACCGACCTCATCACCGTCCCCGGTATCATCAACCTGGACTTCGCCGATGTTAAGACCATCATGAAGCAGGCCGGTACCGCCATGATGGGTATCGGTACCTCTTCTGGGGATACCCGTGCCGTCGACGCAGCCCAGCAGGCCATCTCCAGCCCGCTGCTCGAGAGCTCCATCGATGGTGCCACACGCGTGCTGCTCTCCATCGCCGGTTCCAAGGACCTGGGCATCCAGGAGATCAGTGACGCCGCCGACGTTGTCGCCAACGCCGTCGACCCCGAGGCCAACATCATCTTCGGTACCGTTGTCGACGAGTCCCTGGGCGATCAGGTGCGTATCACCGTCATCGCTACGGGCTTCTCCGACTCCAACGTCAACCGTCAGGACGAGCTCTTTGCCGCTCAGCAGTCTCAGAGCAAGGCCGCTGCTTCCGCTGAGCCGCAGCGCACCGCTCCGGCCACCAGCCCGGCTCAGGCCGCTCCGACCCGCAACGTCGGTGGCACCGAGCTTCCTAACTTCGGCAACGATCAGTTCGAGCTTCCCGACTTCCTGAAGCGCGGTAGCTTCTAAGTCGTTCTTTGCATTGTTGTGCACAGGGGCGTGTCCGTATGGACGCGCCTTTTTTATTTCGACTTTGTAAACTAGAACCTCCAATCTCTTTACGTTCCCTTTACGATTGCCTCCAGCGCAGCAGGTATCCTTTTAGAGAAGTATGACAGCCGTATAAACGCGGGCTGTAGCGGCGATGCCGCGGTACTTGTGTTATTAGGAGGCTTTAGTATGGCAGCACGTGCGGACAACGTTTCGCGTGTCGACCATGATGGAGTTACGTTGGTGGAAGGCGCGACATCCGATGTTCGCTTTGCCTTCACCGAGCGCGCCGGTGGTGTTTCCGAAGATGCGTACTCCTCACTCAACTTGGGCTCGCATGTTGGCGATGACCCCTTTGCTGTTCAAGAAAATCGTCGTCGCGCGCTCGAGGCTATGGGTGCCGCCGAGTGCGAGCACAACCTGCTCGTTCCCAATCAGGTCCATGGTGACCATATCGTAGCGGTGACCTCGAACGGCGCCGATGACCTTGAGGACGTTCGCGAGCAGATTGCCGAGGGCTGCGATGCCATCGTCTGTACGGCGCATAACGTGCCCGTGCTGCTCTGCTTTGCCGACTGCGTTCCCGTGGTGCTGGTGGCCCCTGGCGGATTTGCCGTGGTGCACTCCGGTTGGAAGGGCACGATTGCACGTATTTCCGCCAAGGCGTGCCAGGCGCTTTGCGATGCTGCCGGCTGCGATGCGAGCGACGTTTCCGCCTATATCGGCCCCCATATCTTGGGTGACGAATATGAGGTATCCCAGGAACTCATGGATCGCTTTGCCGCCGAGTTCTCGTGCGTCGATGCGAGCACCTCTCGCATGCTCGATCTTTCCGCTGCCATTTGTGAGGCGCTGGTAGATGTCGGTGTCGACGCGGATAATATCGTGGATACCCAGCTTTCGACCGTGCGTCAGAACGACCGCTTTTATTCCTACCGTAACGAGGACGGCACCTGTGGGCGCCATGCTGCGATCGGCGTGATGCTATGAGAAAGATCGTATCGGTCCTGAGCGCCGCTGTGCTTACGCTTACGCTGTGCGCCTGTTCTTCGGGATCTTCTACCTCTTCCATTACCGTCGCTGGCTCCACGACCGGCCTTCCTATCGCCGAGATTGCGGCCGAGGGCTTTAAGGAGGAGACCGGCATCGACGTGCTCGTTTCCGGTTTGGGTTCTTCCGCTGGCATCGAGGCCGTCAGCGCCGGCACGGCCGATATCGCCAGCTCCTCCCGTGGACTCAATGCCGACGAACAGGATCTGGGCCTGACTCCCATCGTCATTGCCCACGACGGTATCGCGGTCATCGTGAACGACGATAACCCGGTCGATAACCTCTCGACCGAGCAGCTCCGCGATATTTACGCCGGCAAGATCACCAACTGGAAAGAAGTCGGTGGCGAGGACCTGAGGATTCAGGTTATCAACCGAGATGAGGCGTCCGGCACGCGTGAGGCCTTTCGCACCATCGTGATGGACGGCACCCCGTTCGATCGCCGCTCGGCCGTTCTTTCGGGCACGGGCCAGGTGCGCGACGTGGTATCTCGTTCGCGCGGTGCCATTGGCTACATTTCGCTGGGCTTCGTCGATAGCCTCAACGCCAAGACCTCGGTCAAGGCCGTCTCGGTCAATCATGTTGAGGCGTCCGAGAAGACGGTCGTGAGCGGCGGCTATCCCATCTCGCGCGACCTTTACTTCTTTGTTAAGGGTGCGCCTTCGCAGCAGGCGCAGGATTACATCGACTACGTGACGTCCGAAAAGATGGACAAGCAGATTCGCGAGGCGGGCTTTATCCCCGTCACCAACGACGAGAAGGGGAGTGAGTAGCATGGAAGCACAGGAAAACTCCCAGACTGAGCAGAATGTTCAGACGCCCAAGAAGCGCGAGCTGGCGCTCGTATCGCGCAGTACCTATATCAAGGAGAAGGCGCTGCAGTGGATCTTCTTTGCCTGCGCGTTTTTGGCGGTCGTTACCGTCATCCTGATTTTTGTCTTTACCACGTACTCGGCGCTGCCCGTCTTTACTGACATCGGTTTGGCGGACTTCTTTAGCTTTACGTGGGCGCCCTCTGAGGGCCACTACGGCATCATGTCGCTGCTTGCCGGCTCAGGTCTGGTGACCGTCGGTGCGCTCGCCATGGGCGTGCCGCTAGGTGTGGGTACGGCCGTATACCTGGTCGAGATCGCCGGCAAGCGCGTGCGCAAGCTCATCAGCCCTGCCGTCGACCTGATGGCCGGCATCCCTTCTATCATCTACGGCTTTTTCGGCATGATCATCATCCGCCCGTTTATCGCACAACTGACCGGTGGTCTTGGTTTTGGTGCGCTGACGGCGTGGTTCGTGCTTGCCATCATGATCGTCCCTACCATCACCACGCTCACCATCGATGCTCTCAATTCCATTCCCATGGGCATTCGCGAGGCATCGTATGCCATGGGCGCCACCAAGTGGCAGACCATCTATAAGGTCGTGTTACCTGCCGCCAAGCTGGGTATCGTGGATGCCATCGTGCTGGGTATGGGCCGTGCCATCGGCGAGACCATGGCCGTGCTCATGGTCGTGGGTAACGCCCCGGTTATTCCCGACAGCATTGCGAGCCCCATCTCGACGCTCACGAGCCAGATTGCGCTCGACATGAGCTATTCCTCGGGTCTGCACCGCTCGGCGCTGTTCGGCATGGGCGTGGTCCTGTTTATCATCTCCGCTACGCTGGTGGGCATCGTCCGTCTGATTTCCAAGAAGAAGAGGGGGTAGGCTATGTCCGATTCCGTTGACACGACGGTCGATACGACCTCGTCGCGCGAGCGCATCAAGCGTGCCCTTTCCCACGGCAAGAAGGGCCGCATCAACAAGGACCTGTCCAACAAGATCATGCTCGGCGTGTTTCGTGCCGCTGCCTACATCACCACGCTGGTGCTGGTCGCTATCATCGCCTACGTGGTCATTAACGGCCTGCCACATATCTCGCTCGACTTTATCTTCGGTTGGCCCCAGGGCGTCAACGCCGAGGGCGGAATTTGGCCCACGATCGTCTCGACCGTCTACGTGACGGCGCTCGCCATGCTTATCTGCACGCCGATCGCTGTGCTGGCAGCCGTCTATCTGGCCGAGTACGCCAAGCAGGGCAAGGTCGTCGAGCTCATTCGCTACGCTGCTGACGCTTTGGCCTCGGTGCCCTCCATCGTTATGGGCCTGTTTGGCTACGCCTTGTTTGTCGAGGCCATGGGCCTGGGCCTTTCGATGGTCTCGGCCGCTCTGGCGCTCGCGCTCTTGATGCTTCCCATCGTCATGCGCACCACCGAAGAGGCCATTCGCGCCGTTCCGCGCTATATCCGTTGGGGCGCGTACGGCCTGGGTGCCACCAAGTGGCAGGTTGTCTCCAAGATCGTGCTTCCTTCTGCCTTTGGCCGTATTGCCACGGGCATCGTCCTTGCCATCGGCCGTGCCATTGGCGAGACCGCGGTGGTGCTCTACACCATGGGCCAGGCCATCAACCTGCCTATTTCGCCGCTCGATTCCGGCCGCCCCATGACGGTTCACCTGTATCTGCTTGCCAACGACGGCATCAACATGAACGCAGCCTACGGCACCGCGCTCTTGCTGATGGTGATCATTCTGGCCTTCAACCTGTTTGCGCGCTTCCTGTCGCGCAAGCGTCGCTAGTTAAGGAGTCCCATGTCCGTTTATCAGTCCGCTCCCGCGTTGGAGCAAGCGGCCATTACGGCCAAGGATTTCAACTTTTGGTACGGTGACTTTCATGCGCTGACGGGGCTTGACCTCAACATCGCCAAAAACGCCATCACCTCCTTCATTGGCCCTTCGGGCTGCGGCAAGTCGACGTTTTTGCGCTGCATCAACCGCATGAATGACCTGATCGAGGGCACGCGCGTCGAGGGCACCATGACGCTCGACGGCAACGATATCTATGCCGAGGGTGTCGACCCGGTCGACCTCCGTCGCCGCGTGGGCATGATCTTTCAGCAGCCCAACCCGTTTCCCAAATCCATCTACGAGAATGTCGCCTTTGGCCCTCGTCTGCAGGGCGTGACTAGCAAAAGCGACCTCGATGACATCGTGGAAGAATCGCTCAAGCGCGCCAACCTCTGGAAAGAGGTATCCAATC
>CABUWA010000139.1 GCA_902495085.1 uncultured Collinsella sp.
CGCCGGCGCCGCCGGCCCCGTCGCCCCGCGCCCGGTCCACTCCGCGCTCGACCTGTCCAAGCTTGAGGCTGCCGGCTTTCACATGCCCGACTGGGAGGAAGAGCTGGGGGAGTACCTCAAGACGCTCTAGTCGCCGCTATTGAATTGACGAGAGTAAAAAAGCCGCCGTTCTTTAACGGCGGCTTTTCTTGTTGGTGGCTATCTACGCAGTGGTGCCAATAGTATTTTGCGGAAGATCTACCTCTCGCTTGGCGTGGTGGCGGACCTGCCGGGCTGGTCATCGTAGGCGTATTTGCTGTACACGTTGACTTCCCACTGCTTTTTTTCGACCTTTGCCACGGAATCGAGGATGAATCCGGTTGCAAGGCTCAGGCCGCACAGGAACATAAACGACGCGGCGAGCATGGCGGTGGCGAAGCGCGGAACGAGGCCGGTCTGGAAATACTCGACAACGATGGGCGTGCCCAGGGCGAGGCCGATCACCGCAAACAGAAGCGCAACCAGGCTGAAGAACTTCAGCGGGCGGTAGTCCTTGAACAGCGTGCCGATCATCGCGACGACTTTAATGCCGTCGCTCGCGGTATTGAGCTTGGACTCGGAGCCTTCCGGACGGTCGCGGTACTCGATGGGCACATCTTTGATGCGCCAGCGGTGGTCGACAGCGTGAATCGAGAGCTCGGTTTCGATCTGAAAGCCCTCGGAAAGCACAGGGAAGGTTTTAACGAACGGGCGACTCATGGCGCGGTAGCCGGTCATGACGTCATCGAAGCTGTAGCCATAGATCCACTTGATCATGGCACGTACCAGGTTGTTGCCAAAGCCGTGGAAGGCACGTTTGTTCTCCTCGGCATAGGCGCCGTTGGAAAGACGGTCGCCCACGGTCATGTCGGCCGTGCCGTTGAGGATGGGCTCGCAGAGGGCTTTGGCCGCCTCGGCGGGGTAGGTGTCATCGCCGTCGACCATCAGGTAACAATCGGCATCGATGTCGCGAAACATCTGACGGCACACGTTGCCCTTTCCCTGACGCGGCTCAAAACGCACCGTGGCGCCGTGCTCGGTGGCGATGCGTGAGGTATCGTCCGACGAGTTATTGTCATAGACATAGACCGTCGCCTGCGGAAGCTCACGGTGAAAGTCGTCGACGACCCTACCAATCGTGAGCGCTTCGTTGTAGCAAGGGATGATGACGGCGATGGATTCAGAATTCACTCAATGCTCCTTATACATTCAATCCTTGAAAGTATAGCCGTTTGGGCTTGGCATCCTGAGATGTGCGTTAGTTCTCCAGTTTTGTTGCGCGAATCGTTTGCATGGTCGTCGGGTCTATACTGTTCGTTTGTCAACGATTACGAGTAAAGGAGTTGCATCCGTGTCGGATCAGACAAAGCAACAAGAAACTCGCAGTCTGCCTGCGACGTTTGCTAAGAACGAATTTGAGAAGGACGCTTTTATCCTCCGTCAGCTGGTTACCAAGGATTTTAAGATCAAGTATCGCCGCAGCGTGTTGGGCGTTGCGTGGTCGGTGCTCAATCCGTTGCTGATGATGATTGTCATGGCCATCGTGTTCTCGACGATTTTCGCTCAGGGCCGCAATGGCTCGATTACGCCCGAGATGTACCCGCTGTACTTGATCGTGGGTAACGTCACCTTTGCCGTCATGTCCGAGTCTACGAACCAGGCCCTGACGTCCATCGTGGGTGCGGCTCCGCTGCTCAAGAAGGTTAAGGTGCACCGCTGGGTCTTCCCGGTGCAGAAGGTGCTCTTCTCGCTGGTCAACTTTGCCTTCTCGCTGGTCGCCGTTGCCATCGTTATGCTGTGGTTCCACGTTATGCCTTCTTGGCACCTTATTCTGCTGCCGGTCTGCCTGCTGCTGCTTATGTGTTTCTGCATGGGCCTGGGCATGATGCTCTCGGCCCTCACGGTCTTTTTCCGCGATGTTATGCATCTGTGGAGTGTTGTCATCACGGCTTGGACCTATATCACGCCTATTTTCTGGACGACTGACTTTGTTGCTCAGATGCCGCATATCGTTCGGATCTTGGTGTATGCGAACCCCATGTACAACTACCTGCAGTTTATGCGCGATATCTTCCTGTTCCAGACTACGCCCTCGCTTTTGACGCTTGGTATGTGCGTCGCTTGGGCGGTTCTTGCGCTTGTTATTGGCTACACCGTGTTCCATAAGTCCGAGCGCAAGTTCATCCTCTACATCTAAGGAGTGCTGTGATGACTGAATCTGTTGTTGATTACAGCGAGCAGCCTCTGGCTGTCGAGGTCGACGACGTCACCATGATCTTTAACATGGCGTCTGAGTCGCTGACCAACCTCAAGGAGTACTTCATCAAGCTTGCCAAGCACGAGCTGTTCTTTGAGGAGTTTAGAGCGCTTAAGCACATCTCGTTCGATATTCATCGCGGCGAAGTTGTCGGTCTGGTCGGCACCAATGGCTCCGGCAAGTCTACGATGCTCAAGATCATTGCTGGCGTGCTTGAGCCCAGTGAGGGCAGCGTTAAGGTACACGGTAACATCGCGCCGCTGATTGAGCTTGGTGCCGGCTTTGACCCCGAGCTGACCGCCCGCGAGAACATCTATCTGAACGGCGCTCTGCTCGGATATACCAAGGAGTTCATCGATGCCAACTTTGACGGCATTATTGAGTTCGCTGAGCTTCAGAACTTTGTCGATATGCCGCTCAAGAACTTCTCCTCGGGCATGGTGGCGCGTATCGCCTTTGCAATCGCGACGATTACCGAGCCCGATATTCTGATCGTTGACGAGACGCTGTCCGTCGGTGATGTGTTCTTCCAGCAAAAGTGTGAGGCCCGCATCCAGCACTTTATTCAGAGCGGTGATGTGACGGTTCTGTTCGTTTCGCACTCCATGGAGCAGGTTGAGCGCATCTGCCAGCGTGCCGTTTGGATTGAGAAGGGTGACCTTCGCATGGACGGCCCGGTCGATGAGGTCTGCAAGGCGTACCGCGAGCAGTTCAACTAGGTTATAATTACTTGCGCCTGACAGGCTTGCGCTTGCTTGGGCGTGCGGTTATTTGCTCCATTAGCTCAGTTGGATAGAGCAGGGGACTTCTAATCCCAAGGTCGACGGTTCGAATCCGCCATGGAGCACCATCGTTTATTAAGCCCGGACCGCTTGGTGGTCTGGGCTTTTTTCATCTTGTATGCTGCTGAAGCCGAGCGCGAGCAAGCCGCTGCTGTTTGTTGGGGTTGGCATTTTACTTTTCCAGATGCTCCCTCAGCAGCTCCATCGCGTGTGCGTAGCCCTGCAGGCCCTCGCCGGTGATGGTGGCGAAGCAGGCTAGGCGTGCATAGCTCACCTGGCGGAAGTCCTCGCGCGTCTCTACGGCGCTGATGTGGACCTCGACGGCAGGGATGGCGACGGCCTTGAGGGCGTCGAGGATCGCGACGCTCGTATGTGTGTAGGCGGCCGGGTTGATGACGATGCCGTCGACCTTGCCGTAGGCCTCTTGGATCTTGTCGACGATGCTGCCCTCGTGGTTGGACTGGAAGACCTCGACCTCGTCGAAGCCCTGTGCAGCGCCCGCTTCCTGGCAGATCTGCACTAATCGGTCATAGTTGTCGCTGCCATAGATGCCCGGCTCGCGAATGCCGAGCATGTTGAGGTTGGGGCCGTTGATGACGAGTACTTTCATGGTTGCTTCCTTTGCGGTTGGGCGGGCGGAGAGGCGGAACGGAAAACCACCACAAAGGTACCTGTCCCCTTTGTGGTGGTTTTTGCTAGAGGGCTGGTGGAAGGGCGTCGAGGACGGCGGCCGCGGTGTTGGCGGCGCAGTCGCGTGAGTTGATGATGTGGTCGGCCCAGGCGCGGTAGCGCGGCATACGCTGCTCGGCGAGTTTATCGATGCCGTCGCGGGCGGTGATGGGGCGTCCCTTGTGGGCGAGTTCGTCAAGCTTACGGTTGAGCATCACGATCTGGCTGTTCTGGTGCAGCAGCGGATAGTTCTCGTCCCTTGTGACCACGCCGCCGCCGGTGGAGAGCACCAGGCCGCTACGCTTGGAGATGTCGGCCAGCGCCGCCGTCTCCTGCTCGCGGAAGGCCGCCTCGCCGCGCTCGACGATAAAGTCGGCACAAGGCATGCTCAGACGCTTCTCGAGGGCGCGGTCCAGATCGATGTGCTCGCGACCCGTGAGCAGGGCGATCTGCTCGCCCACGCGGGTTTTGCCCGAACCCGGCATGCCGATCAGCGCGATGTTCTGTTCGCGACGTGACAAGCGCTCCGTTACGTCCAGGATGCGCTCGCGTGGGGTGACTTGGCCGGTATAGCGCTCGACGGCCTGTGCCGCTTGGGCCACGAGCATCAGCAGGCCGCCAATGCAAGGGATACCGCGGCGCTCGGCCTCGAGCATCAGGCCCGTGCGGGCGGGGTTGTAGACAATGTCGATAACGCCTTCGAGCGCATCGAGCCCTTCGAGCGTGCAAGGCGCGTCGGGGCAATGGGGGAACATGCCGGCGGGCGTGCAGTTGACGAGCAGTGCGGCGTCGGACTGCTGCGCGATATTGCCGTAGTTGACCTCGCTCGTGCGGCCCACGGGCACCACGGTGGCGCCAAGGTCGCCGAGCACCATGCTTGCCGTGGTGCCGGCACCACCGGTGGCACCGAGCACGAGGACCTTCTTGCCGGCAACCTCTACGCCCAACTCCTCGACTAGGCACTGAAAACCGAAATAGTCAGTGTTGTCACCGCGCAGGCGGCCGTCGGGCAAGCGTGTGATGGTGTTAACGTTGCCCATGCGCTCGGCCAGCGGGCTCAGCTCGTCCAGGTATTCCATGACGGCGCGCTTGTAGGGAATGGTCACATTGGTGCCTTCCCACTCGTTGCCGGTCATAAAGGCCGCGAGGTCCTCGGGCTCGCGCTCAAATCGCACGTACTCAAGCCCAGCGAGCTCCTTGTAGATGGTCGGGGTGTAGCTGTGGCCCAGCACACGGCCCAGAACGCCGTAGGGACGAGTTGCTGCGGAATCGGTCATCTAGAGCACCTCCGTGTAGCTGCCAAAGTAGGTGAAGCTTTCGCACACGTCGTCGATGGAATCGAGCAGGTCGTCGAGGGCCTTGCTGCCAAAGGGGCAGTCCAGGTCAAAGTAGAACATAAACTCAAAGTCGCGGCCGGGGATGGGGCGGCTCTCGAG
>CABUWA010000140.1 GCA_902495085.1 uncultured Collinsella sp.
ACCAAAAACCTGATACGCGTTATGGAGATTGCCGGAGAGGCAGCGCGCGATATGGAGCGCGACGGTTCGGTGGATAACACAAGGCTGGAGCTATATGCCGACCAGTTCAACGTGAGCGCGCTGATTGTGACGGACGCATCGGGCAATTTGGTGTCCGAGTCCTCGACGGGCGATGTGGGCTACGAGCCTCTCGCTACGTATCTCAAGGAAGCGCCCGTGCTGGAGGTGGCAACCCATCCACTTAAGTCCTATACCGCCCGCATTACGCTTTCGGATGATTCGGTCGCAGACATTGGCTGCGTGTCTCGGCGGGATGGCGAGGGCGTCGTTATCGCGGTAAGGCATCAGGGCGCGAAGGCGGTCGCGAGTAATACGCTCAAACTGCAGAGCCTGCTCGATGGTTATGAAACCATCGATAACGGCAATATCGTGATCGAAAGCGACGGCAAGGTCGTTGCGACCAATGCCGTTGAACCCACCGTATTGGGCGTGTTCGATCTGCCTGCGACGGACGTCTTCATTGTCGATGGTATTAAGGATCGATGCCTGGCCGGTAAGGTCAAATTGGTTAACGCCGACGGCGAGTGGTATTTGGGCACATTTGGAAAAGCGCACAAATTCTATGTGTACACCTATGCCCCGGCGCGGCGTTACTTTGAGGTTGTCGCGGCTGTTGCTGCCGGCGTGCTGGCGCTCTACAGCGGTGTTATAGCCGTTGTTGTGATGGTGCGTCGCCGCGCTGATCGTCGACGTTTGACGGACTTGCTGCAGCAGGAGCGCGACTATGGCGACAAGCTGGCAAAGGCGGCGCGTGAGGCCTCGTCCGCCAACTCGGCAAAGACGGAGTTTTTGCGCCGCATGAGCCACGATCTGCGCACGCCTATCAACGGCATTCGCGGCATGGTCGAGGTTGGCGATGCCAATGCGGACGATCTGCAAAAGCAGACTGAGTGCCGCTCAAAAATCTGGACGGCATCGGGACTGCTGCTCGACCTTGCCAACGAGGCACTCGATATGAGTCGCCTGGAGAGCGGGCAGGTCGACCTGAACCTCGTACCCACAAATTTGGTGGCACTCAACTGTGAAGTGCGCGATATTCTGGAGCGCCAGGCCGAGGAGCGTCTGGTGACAATTATCTGCGACCAGCAGACGCTTGATCATCCCTATGCACGGGTGAGCGTGACGCACCTCAAGCGCCTGTTGCTCAATATTGCCGGCAATGCCGTCAAGTACAACCGCCAGGGCGGCTATGTTCGCCTGGTGTGCCGCGAGGTGGGGCCTGTAGATGGCGTCCCTGTCTATGAATACACGATCGCCGACAACGGTATTGGCATGAGCGAGGAGTTCCAACAGCACCTTTACGATCCGTTTTGCCGCGAGGAGCAACAGGTGGAAGGCGCCTCATCGGGAACTGGCCTGGGCGCGCCTATCGCAAAACAGTTAGTCGAGCTTATGGGCGGAACCATGAGTTTTACGAGCGTCTTGGGGCAGGGGACGACGTTTACCATCCGCCTGCCGTTCGAGAAATGCAAACGCTCCGAGATTCCTCAGGCAGTTCGCGCGGATGCGGGCGATGGTGATGCGCTCCAGGGCTTGCGCGTTTTGCTCGTAGAGGATAACGATCTGAATGCCGAGATCGCGCAGTTTACACTCAGCCGTGCCGGTGCCGTCGTGACGCATGCTAAGGATGGCGAGTCTGCCGTTGAGGCGTTTGCCGCGAGCGCACCGCACGAGTACGACGTGGTGTTGATGGACATCATGATGCCTGGCATCGATGGCCTTGAGGCCACGCGTCGGATTCGAGCACTCGATCGCGAGGATGCCGCGACCACGCCGATTATCGCCGTGAGTGCCAACGCCTTTGCCGACGACCGCAGACTTTCGCGCGAGGCGGGCATGGACGCGCACCTGAGTAAACCCGTGAGCTCGCAAGAGCTCGTCGAGGCGCTTGCGCACATAGCTGCCGACGCTTCATAAGCATATGGCCCGGTTCCAAGGTGGGTTGGAACCGGGCCATATTGCTATTTGTGAGTTTTGCTTTTGAGGCTTACTTTTCTTGAATCTGCTTGCCGCAGAGATGCTCAATCGTAATCTCGTAGAGCTGGACGCCCTTAATGTCCTTGGCGATTTCCTCTTCGACCTCCTCGGCAGAAGGGTAGTACTTAAGCGCGAGCTGGCGGACTTTATCCTCGATAAACGCGGGGGTGTCATTCGCCAGGCGACAGCGGCCAAAGACCACGGTACTCATAACGTAGGGAGCCCAGTCACCGTCCTTGTACCACTCGTTGCCGTAAACGGTAAAGCAGACCTTGTCATCGCGCTTGAGTGCGTCGACCTTGTGGCCGGCCTTGGCGCCATGGAAATAAATCTTGTCGTGCTCGGCGTCAAAGAAGTAGTTGACGGGAATGGCGTACGGGTAGCCATCGTCGCCGTTGACGGCAAAGACGCCGCGCTTGCAGGTGGCGAGCAGTTCGCGCGCTTCCTCGTCAGTGATGGCGCGTTTCTTTCGACGTAAGGGCCTAAACATCGTTGGCGTCCTTTCTACTGCGTATGGTTGTTGAGCACAAACTATAGCGAAACAGCTCCGTTTTTCTTGATGCGGGCGAGTATGTTTTTGAGCTTGTTAAAGTCGAGCGGTTTGGACAGATGGGCGTTCATGCCGGCTTCGTGTGCCGCCTTGGCGTCCTCGGCAAAGGCATTGGCGGTGAGCGCGATGATGGGGATATCGGCTGCATCGACCTTCTCGCTCAGACGAATCGCGCGGGTCGCCTCGTAGCCGTCCATATCCGGCATCATGATGTCCATCAAAATGGCATCGAAGCTGCCGGCGGGATGCGACAGGTACAGATCGACGACTTCGTTGCCGTTGGCGGCGCGGGTGACCACGATGCCCTCGGATTCTAGCAGCGCCTGGGCAATCTCGGCATTCAATTCGTTGTCTTCGGCGAGCAGCACGTTCATGTCGGCGAGCGAGCAGTCGGGCGCACTCTCAACCGTATTCGCCCGCGCCTGGGGATTCTCGTCGATATCGAGCGGAATCTCCACGTAGAACGAGGTGCCCACATGGAGCTCGCTGGTGACTTCGATAGTGCCGTCCATCAGTTCAATAAGCGACTTGACGATTGGCATGCCCATGCCGGTTCCTTGGAACTTGCTGCGCGCATCGTCACCTTCTTGGGCAAACGGCTCATAGATATGTTTTAAGAATTTGGGAGTCATGCCAATGCCGGTATCCGAAACGCTAAAGCAAAAGAGCGCGCGCCCGTTATCGAGTGGCTTGGTCTTTGAGCTAAAGGTGACGGAGCCGCCGCGCTTGTTGTACTTAATGCTGTTGTCTAACAGGTTGATCATGATCTGTCGGATATGGGTGGGACTGCCGACCATGTATGGCCCCGTGGTGTATGGCAGACTATTGTCCTGCATGGTGATGCCGTTATCGGATGCGCGGAGCTTGCACAGAACCAGCGTATTGTCACAGAGCTCTTTGAGGTTAAAAGGCGCATGTTCCAGTGTTATCTTGCGGTCTTCGATTTTGCCCATCTCGAGGATGTCGTTAATCAGCGAGAGCAGGTGATTGGCGGCAACACGAGCCTTGGCGCGGCTTTCGCGGGCGACCTGGATATCGCCTTCCTTCAATTCCTCGATATCGATAAGGCCCAGGATGCCGTTGAGCGGCGTACGGATGTCGTGGCTCATGCGCGTGAGGAATGCCGTCTTAGCGGCGTTGGCGGCGTCGGCTTTTTCGCGCTCGGTTCGAGCGCGCACGAGCGCCCAGATGAGCAGGACGATGCTGACCGACAACATACCGATGAGGGTGGAGGCAACGGCGGTGCGGTTGCGATAAAGGAATTGAAGCGTGTTGGATTCCTGGGCTGTGTACGACGTAGAGGAGTAATTGCTTGCGGAGAGCGACTCTCCGGCTTTGATGATGCCCTTGTTGATGATTCCCAGCAGCTCAGGCTTTCCGCGCGAAATCCAGCACGAGAGCTCGCAGGTGTCAGGGAGCTCGACCGTCTCGCAGTCCTCGAGATCATAACGATCGCCGAGGGTTTTTACGCGTGAACTGGGAGCGACGACGCAGCGCGCCGTTCCCCTCCTGAGGGCGTCGAACGCTTCATCGTCGGATCGGTATTCGGTCACGGTCGCTGTGGGGAACAGACTTTCAAGTACGTTTCGGTTGATAAACGATGATTTGGTGCAGGCGATGTTCTGAAGGTCTTTGTTCAGGTTGCTTCCGCTGTGGATGGCGGTGAGGGATATGGTCCCCAACGATACCGACTGCACAACGCCTGATTGCTCGGCAAACCAGTAATCTCGGTATACCGGCAGCGCGACGTCTATGCTTCCCTTTGACAGGGCCTTTGACATCATCTTGTAGCTATCAAAGGCGACGGTTTTGACCGTAATGCCAAATTTATCGTGCAACGTCGTCGCAAGCGATGCGAGCGAGCCTTCCATTTTGCCGTCTTCGTCTTCGTTGCAGTAGGGGAGTTTGCCCGTAATGTAGCCGAGCGTGATGGTGCTGTTGTTCGCCTTGAGCCAGGCGCGCTCATCGCCGGTGAGCGAGGATGATCCGCTGTTTTGCGCTGAATAGTTCGATTTGACCTCGTCGTTATAGCGGGGGTTGACGCGGTTGATTGCCGCCATTGCGGAGTTGATGTTGTCCATCAGGTCGGGGCGGCTTTTGGGAACGGCAAAGTAGTAGTCGCTCGAACCGACGTAGAACATGGGCGACGCCTCGGGCGACGAAATGGTGTCGTTCATGATGATGGCGTCGACCTCGCCGTTTGCGAGCGCGTCAAAGAGAACGGAGCCTCCGTCATACTCCCTGTATGTGCAGGCGATTCCCTCGTTGGCGAGCCACTGCTGGCCGACGATGGTTTGCATAACACCGGAGTTGTAACCGATGGTGAGACCCTGGAGTGCTTGAGGGTCACCCTTGGCCAGGTCGTCACGGTCGGGCCTGGCGTAGATGTAGTAGCGCTCGGTGCCCTCGGGGTTCGAGGAAAAGAGCAGCTTTTGGGCGCGTTCCTCGGAGTAGGAGATGTTGGGCATGAGGTCGATCTCGCCTGCCTCGAGCATG
>CABUWA010000141.1 GCA_902495085.1 uncultured Collinsella sp.
AGCTACAGCTATATCGAGCCCTTCCTGGCGCAGGTCGCGCACGTCGATGCGGGCGCCATTACCATGACGCTGACGGCGTTTGGCTGCTCTGGTTTGCTCGGAAGCTGGCTGTTTGGCCGTCTGTTCGACGGGCACCGCTTCCCGTTCTTGGCTATTACGCTCTCCGGCGTGCCGGTGGCTCTGCTGCTTATGGCCTCCGCAGCCTCGGCGCTCGTGTTGGTGCTTGCCGTCTGCGCGCTGTGGGGTTGCTGCGCCACGGCCTTTAACGTGGCGTTTCAGGCCGAGCTCATCAAGTACACGCCCGCGGATTCGTCGGCTGTCGCCATGTCGATCTTCTCGGGTCTGTTCAATCTGGGTATCGGCACGGGCACCGCAATCGGCGGCGCCGTGGTTTCGGGTCCCGGTATCGCTTGGATCGGCTTCGTGGGCGGGGCGATTGCCGTCGTGGGCGTCATTCTCGCCATCACGGTGATGTTCCCAGCCATCCGTCGCGCCAAGCCCGTCGCCTAATCACGTCCCCTCATCAGTTGCGGTGGAATAGTTCCTGTTTAAGGCCTCTGAAGGCCCAGGCAGGAACTATTCCACCGTAACTTATTTTGGGGGAGAGGATACAAGCTGGGCATACAATGGATGTCGTTGTGTTGAGCTTACCGGGAGGTTGCTATGTGGGCATACGAGACGACGTTCTATCAGATCTATCCGCTGGGCTTTTGCGGAGCTCCGCGCGAGAACGCCGCACCCGTTGCCGAGGACGAACTCTCCCAAGCTGCCAACGCCGCGCCCAACCCCGATGCGCCCATCATGAAGATCGCCCAATGGGCCGACTACCTGCAGGAACTCGGCGTTGGCGCCGTGCTCATTAACCCTCCGCTCGAATCCGATAGCCATGGCTACGACACGCGCAGCCTGCGCCATATCGACCGTCGCTTGGGTGGGGATGTCGACTTTGCCGCCGCATGCGAGACACTGCACGCCCGTGGCATCCGCGTGGTGCTCGATGCCGTCTTCAACCACGTCGGCCGTGGCTTTTGGGCCTTCCGCGATGTGCAGGAGCGCAAGTGGGACTCGCCCTACAGGGACTGGTTCCACATTAGCTTTGATGGCGACTCGTGCTACGGCGACGGCTTTTGGTACGAGGGCTGGGAAGGCCATTTTGAGCTCGTGAAGCTCAACCTGCAAAACCCCGCCGTGGTCGATTACCTGCTCGAGTCCGTGCGCCGCTGGGCCGAGGTCTTTGGCGTCGACGGCCTGCGCCTGGACGTTGCCTATATGCTCGACCGCGACTTCATGCGTCGTCTGCATACCTTTACCCGCGAGCTCAAGCCCGATTTTGTGCTGATCGGCGAGACGCTCCACGGCGATTACAACCAGATCGTTAACGATGAGATGCTCGACTCCTGCACCAACTACGAGTGCTACAAGGGCCTGTATTCCAGCTTTAACTCGGTCAATATGTTCGAAATCGCGCACTCGCTGCACCGTCAGTTTGGCGGCGACCCTTGGTGCATCTACCGCGGCAAGCACCTGCTGTCGTTTGTCGACAACCACGACGTGCCGCGCCTGGCGAGCATCCTCACCGACAAGTCCTGTCTGCGTCCCGCCTACGGCATGCTCTTTGGCATGCCAGGCATCCCGTGCGTCTACTATGGCAGCGAGTGGGGAATTGCTGGCGAAAAGGGCGGCCCCGATGGCGACTGGGCGCTGCGCCCTGCGCCCGATGAGCCTGCGCCCAACGAGCTGACGGCCTTTATCACGCAGCTTGCGCACCTTCGCTCGGCCGACGACGCAGCTGCCCGTGCTCTCAACTACGGTGCCTATCGCAACGTGGTGATCCAGAACAAGCAGCTGCTGTTCGAACGCGCTTGTGACGGCGCGACGGTACTCGTGGCGGTGAATGCCGTGGGTGAGCCTTACACCTTTGGCGCCGGCGAGCTCAACGGGTCCTTTGTCGACCTGCTTGCCGACGATGCGCCCACGGTCGAGCTGACGGGTACCCTTGAGCTTGCACCCTACGAGGTGCGCTATCTGTTGAGAGCCTAGCCCATGGCCGCGTCTGACGAGGGCTACCAACATATTGAGCATGGGTTTGAGCCCGTGTTCGACCAGCACTCGCGCGTTTTGGTGCTCGGGTCGTTTCCCTCGGTGCTTTCGCGCGCCAATGCCTTTTATTACGGCAACCCTCAGAATCGCTTTTGGTGTGTGGTGGCCGCGTGCCTCGGTGTGCCTGTTCCGCCCAACGAGGGCGATTCTTTGGCAAGCGGTGAGCCCGTGACGCTTGACGCCTCGATTGCCGCCAAGCGGGCTATGCTGCTGAACGGCGGCGTGGCCCTGTGGGACGTGATCGAGAGCTGCGACATTAAGGGCTCGAGCGATGCGAGCATTCGTAACGTTGTGCCGGCACATATCGAGCGCATTACCGGCGCAGCTCCCATTGAGCAGGTGATATGCAACGGTGGTACAGCTGGCCGGCTCTACAAGCGCTATCTACAAGAGCGCACCGGGCTGCCGGCCATCGTTCTGCCGTCGACAAGTCCCGCCAATGCGGCGTGGCGTCTGGAACGCCTTGTCGAGCGCTGGAGTGAAGCCGTTGATTGGCAGGCTTTTTCGATTTAGCAGTTTGAGTGCTCGGCAAGATGCCTCATAACGGCGTGCCAGATCGGTGTGGGCAGCGCAGACGTGGCGCGCACCATGCCGTCGGTGTCGACGCCACCCGTTGCGGCGCCACCGAGCTTCTGCGCGTGTTCGACGGAACACCCCATACGAACGGCGCCCACGAGCTTGTCCATGGCCTCAGAAAATGGTCGCCGCAAGAGTCCCATGCGCGGGGAGCGACGAAGCGCTGCAATGCCGCTTCCGCCGTAGATGGCAACGCCGCCACACCACAATTGGTCATGGCGCTCGCATACCTTGTGCAGACGAACGGCAGTCCCACGCGCCTGCTCAGCGCCCTGTTGTGCGGCTCGGATCACGGCATAGACACGCGTTCCCGTACGGCCAAAGTGCTCAAGCGCCTGCTCGATAGCAGTCAACGTCTCATCGTCAGCCATATCTTCAATGGCCAGCACGATGCCATCGGCAACGCTGCCGGCGTCATTTGCCTTCAAGTCGACCGGGCGGGGGAGTACGGTGCCGGAAAACCGGGCATAGGCCGCGATGGCATCCTGCAGGTCCCAGAGCAAAAAATCAAGATCGGCGCTCTTGGGAATACTGATATACGCAATGGTTTGCAGTGTTTTTGGTACATCGTCGCGTGCGGTCGTCTCCATGCCGCCTCCTTTCCGGTTGGTTTCCGTTTAGGTTACACCGTCTGGCGGCGCCTCGCCGCGCTATCCTAGTGCAACCCTTACGAAAGGAACGCCATGCGTCTGCCCATGAATACCTCGCTTGCCACGCTCAAGCCCTCCGGCATCCGTCGGATTAACGCGCTCGCCGTCCAGCATCCGGGATGCATTGCGCTCGCGCTCGGCGAGCCCGATTTTCCTACGCCCGATGTGATTAGCGCCGAGGTGACCGCCGCACTGGACCGCGGTGACACGCACTATCCGCCCAACAACGGTCGCCCCGCCCTGCGCGAGGCGTTATCTGCCTACATGGGGGATGCGGGCCTTACGTTTTCGGCGGACGAGGTCATTCTGACCGACGGTGCGACCGAGGCCCTGTCGGCAGCATTCATGGCTATGCTCAACCCCGGCGACGAGGTCATTATCCCCACGCCGGCCTTTGGCCTGTACGAGAGCATCGTCGTGGCCAATCACGCCAAGGCGGTCTTTTTGGATACGGAGCCTGCGCAATTCCAGATTGACGAGGACGCACTTCGTGCTTACGTGACGCCGGCGACCAAGGCCATCGTCATCTGCTCGCCCAACAATCCTACGGGTTGCATCCTCAACACGGCGTCGCTCGACGCCGTGGCGCGCGTGGCGGAGGAGGCGGGCATCTACGTGGTCTGCGACGACGTATACAATCGCCTGGTTTATGTGGATGGCTACGAGCGCTTTGCCCAGCGTCACCCGGAGCTGCGTGAGCAGACGGTCGTCATCGAGAGCTTCTCCAAGCCCTGGGCTATGACCGGCTGGCGTCTGGGCTGGCTCGCAGCAGCGGCACCCGTCATCGCCGAGATCGCAAAAGCTCACCAATACCTAGTATCGAGCGCCGTCTCCTTCGAAATGGACGCCGCAGCCCGAGCCCTGACCGTCGACCCAACCCCCATGCTCAAAGTCTACCGAGCCCGCCGCGAACGCGTACTCGCAGCCTTAGACGCCATGGGCCTCGACGTAGTAGAGCCCGCAGGAGCCTTCTACACTTTCCCGAGCATCAAAAAGTTCGGCCTAACCAGCGAAGACTTCTGCATCAAAGCTATCAAAGAGGCAAACGTAGCCCTAGTCCCGGGCGACTGTTTCGGCACCGAAGGCCACATCCGCCTAAGCTACTGCGTCTCCGACCAAGATCTGGGCGAAGGCCTAAATCGCCTGTCCACCTTCATTTCAACTTTATAGCCCAACGGGACGCAACACATCAGCCCACCGACCCAAGCATTATGAGTGGGGGCGTCAGCCAACGAAAACCCGGGCTGCCCCATAGTTGACGCAGGCACGCGCCGCCGAAGGCCAGGCGCAAGGTTTTCGTAGATTCCGCACGAGCCGAAGAGCACTTAATGTGCTCTTCGTGCGAGCCAGGACTTGACCGAGCGAAAACCTTGCGCCTGGCCTTCGGCGGAGCGTGCCGGATGGTGGAATTGTGTGCAGCCCGGTTTTCCGTTGACCGACGCCGGGGTCCCCGCCATAATACTTTCGGTTCACGCACGAATCCGCTGCCAGAGACAGCCGGTGCAAACGGGCATCGCCCGCGAGCTTAATGGGATATCCCGCCAGCC
>CABUWA010000142.1 GCA_902495085.1 uncultured Collinsella sp.
CGCTGCTCGGAGCCCGGCTCCGTGGCGCTTCCGTAGGTCCCGCCGTAGGCCATGCAGGTCTGGTTGATGCCGTCGTTGAGCATGAGTTTGGCCCACATGCGGTGGGCGATGTCGTCCTCGACGGTATGGGCGATGCCGCAGCGCGTATAGAGCTCGTCGATTGCGGTGATGGTTGCGGGGTTCGTGCCGGCCGCCGCGCCAAAGCGGATTTCGCCCGCATTGGTAAAGGTGAGCGCGCCGTTGAGGAACACGGCGTCCATGCCCTGGCAGATACCAAGAACGGTATGCTCCCAGCCAAAGCGTTCGGCAATCTTTTGCTCGCTCGTAATGCCGTTGCACAGCGAGGCGATGAGCGTGTTGGGTCCCACGACACGCTCCATAGTCTTGAGTGCTTGGTCGAGACCGGTGGTCTTGACCGTCAGGATGACCAGATCGGCGGGTGTCGCCTCGCTGGCGCGGACGGACGTGAGATCGCAGGGCTTGCCGTTGACGGTGAGCGCGTCGTTCGCATGGCGCTCAAAGCGAGCGTCGTCCATGACGTATTCGACGGCGTCGTTGCCGAGGGCCTTGGCAATCATGCTGCCGTAGAGCAGGCCGACGCCGCCCTTGCCGATAAAGGCGACCTTGTTGATCTGCATATGAATCATCTCCCCATATAAAAGGCGCCCGCATATGGGGCGCCTGATGGATTGTATGTCGTCGGGGCGTTTGGTGGGCGCGCGGGGCTGCTGTTGTGAAAAAGAAACTATTGCGCAGTGCGCTTATGCCGCGGGGCAGACCGCAAAAACGCGCGCGGGGTATCCGACACCATCACGGACCTTAGGGAAGGTGCAGAAGATGACGGCGCCCGTGGCGGGAAGCTCGTCTAGATGGTCCATGACCTCGATCTGATAGCGGTCGACCGAGAGGATGTATTGTTCGCCGGGGTAGGGGTAGGCGTCCTCGCGTGTGGTCACGTTCGTCTCCTTTCATCGGGCTTTTTGCTGATGTTAAAGCGGTGCCGTGACAGCTCGATTTCTGCTGCGTTACGATACGTTCTCGATTGCGATTCCACGATGTTTCGGCTGCGTGACCATTGTGTTTCGCCTTGCCGGGGCGCTGATGGCGAAGGGAGGGGCCATGCAATATCGCGTTGACCCCAAAAGTGGTAACCGAATATCCGCTCTGGGTCTGGGCTGCATGAGGTTTCCCGGTGCGCCGGGACGCCCGGATGCGAAGACCGCCGACGCCATCATCTCCCGTGCGGTGGAGCAGGGGATTAACTACCTGGACACGGCCTATCTCTATCCCGGCAACGAGGCTTGTGTGGGCGCTTCGCTTGAGCGCCTGGGCTTGCGCGACCAGGTTTTGCTCGCGACCAAGCTGCCACATGCTTCGTGCAAATGCGCGGAGGATTTCGATCGGTTCTTCGACGAGCAGCTGCGTCGCCTGCGGACCGACCATATCGACTATTACCTTATGCACAACATTACCTCGCCCGCCCAGTGGGAGCGCGTGGTGGCACTGGACATCGAGGACTGGATTGCGCGCCAAAAGGCTTCGGAGCGCATTCGCCAGATCGGTTTTTCATACCACGGCAGCGCGGCGGACTTCCTCACGATGCTCGATGCGTATGAGTGGGACTTTTGCCAGATCCAGTACAATTACGCTGGAGAGCGCTATCAGGCGGGAACGGCGGGGCTCATGGCCGCCGCCGAGCGCGGGCTCGCGGTGTTTGTGATGGAGCCGCTACTGGGCGGGCGTTTAGCGGGCAAACTGCCGCCACGGGCTCGCGCTGTGCTCGATAGTGCCCGTGACCCGCATTTGCGCACTCCTGCCGCCTGGGGTCTTTCGTGGGTGTGGAACCATCCTCAGGTGACGATGCTGCTTTCGGGTATGACCGATACCGCGCAGGTGGATGAGAACGCGGTGTTGGCCGATCGGGCTCTGCCGGATTCGATGACAGCTACTCAGCTCGATGCCATCGCGCACGTGTTGACGGAGTTTGAAAAATCGAATCGCGTGCCCTGCACGGGATGCGGCTACTGCATGCCATGTCCCAAGGGCATCAATATTCCCGGCTGCTTTGCCGCCTACAACGCGAGCTATGCGCACGGCTGGTTTACGGGTCTATCGCAGTACTTTACGGCGAGCGCGGTGCGCACAAGCGAGGCCAAGCTGGTGAGCAATTGCGTCAAGTGCGGCAAATGCGCGCGCCACTGCCCACAGCATATCGATATCCCCGAGCGTCTCGATGACGTGCGCCGACGTTTCCAGCCTGGCCCCGTAACGGTCATGCTTAAAGTCTTCAGCAAAACGCGCTCCTCGTGACCCTTTTATAACTTGCGCTGGAATAGTTCCTGCTTGCGGCAGAATAGGGCTTAAACAGGGACTATTCCACCGCAACTGAAGGGGGCTGTCGTGGGCCATCGGGATTCATGGGATGATTCGCGTGAGGTTCGTTGGGGCATTTTGGGCGCTGGGCACATTTCTCATCGATTTGCATCGTCGCTCAAGAAGGTCGACGGGGCACGGCTGGTGGCTGCGGCCGGCCGCACTCCTGCACATGTCGAGGAATTTTGCCGAGCGTTTTCGATTGATGCTGCGCATGGCCATGCCTCGGTCGACGATAACGGCGATGCGGCTTATGACGCGCTGATTGCCGACCCCGATGTCGACGCAATTTACTTGGCTCTTCCGCATGGCATGCATACGCGTTGGGCCTGTCGCGCGCTGTGCGCCGGAAAGGCCGTGCTGTGCGAAAAGCCGGCCGTTTTGAGTGAGGAAGAGGCTCTCTCGATTGCCTCCACCTCTCGCGAGCGCGGCGTGCTGTTTATGGAGGCGATGAAGAATCGGTTTTGCCCGATGCGCACTCGCGTGAAGGACTTGCTTGCGTCGGGTGAGCTTGGCCGTATTGTCTCGATTGAAAGCGTGCAAAAGCTCGATTACGGCGAGTCTCCTTCGGGCTATCTGCTTGATCCGTTGCAGGGCGGCTGTCTATATGACATGGGCTGCTATGCAGTCGGTTGGTTTGAGGATTTGCTCGCGGGCGCTTGCGAGGTTTCGTCTCGTGAAGTTCGCTGGCGTGACGTATCGGGCGGCCGCGTCGATTGGGCCGACGAGATCCATATGAGCGTCGGCGGTATACCCATTCATATGGTGTGCGACGGCAAAGCAGCATATGAAAGCCGCTTAACGATTGCCTGTGAGCGGGGCTCGTTGGAAATCGAGCGTCTCCATCGCCCCGAGCTCGCTCATGTGAAGTATTCCGACGGTCGGATACTCGAAATCGATGCACCATTTGAGGTCGATGATTTTTACGGTGAGGTGTCGCATGCGGCGCGGCTCATTCAGGCGGGGAAACTCGAAAGCCCCATCATGTCCCTAGCCGCCACACAGCGCTGTGCGCACATCATCGATGCGATTCGCTTGAAACTTTAGGGCGTGGGGCTCGGCGGACCGTGCCCCTGATGCCTCTTTATAACTTGCGGTGGAATACGGTCTGTTTGCGCCAAAATAAGGCACCAATAGACCGTATTTCACCGCAACTGATGAGGGGGAGTTGGAGATGCTGACGATCGGGTGTCATCTTTCGACGACGAAGGGCTATCGGGCAATGGGGGAGACGGCGTTGTCCATTGGCGCCAATACCTTTGCATTCTTTACGCGCAACCCGCGCGGTGGCAAGGCAAAAGACCTTGACATGGATGACGTGGCGGCTCTGCGCGAGCTTATGGCGCAAAACGACTTTGGACCGCTGGTGGCGCATGCCCCGTATACCTATAACCCCTGCTCCGCTAAGGAGCGGGCGCGCGAGTTTGCCTTGGAGGCTATGGCGGAAGATTTGCAGCGTCTGGAAGCGCTGCCCGGCAACTACTACAACTTCCATCCTGGCGCGCATGTGGGACAGGGGGCAGACGCCGGCATTCAGATGATTGTCGACACGCTGTGCCAGGTGATGTTTGAGGGGCAGCAGACGACGGTATTGCTCGAGACCATGGCGGGCAAGGGCACCGAGGTGGGTCGTAGCTTTGAGGAATTGGCGCTCATCATTGAGGGTGTTGCCGGCAAGCGCCCCGAGCTGTCGGCCAAGCTGGGCGTTTGTTTGGATACCTGCCATGTGAGCGATGCCGGCTACGACATCATCCATGATCTGGACGGCGTACTCGACGAGTTCGATCGTGTGGTGGGTATCGAGCGCCTGCGCGCCGTGCATATCAATGACTCCAAGAACCCTTGTGGCGCCCATAAAGATCGTCACGAGTGCATCGGCAAGGGATACCTTGGCAGCGAGGAATTTGGTGGCGGTATGCAGGTTATGCAGAATATTGTATCGAATAGCCACTTGCGTTCGCTGCCGTTTATTTTGGAGACTCCGAACGAACTTGCAGGTTATGCAGCTGAAATTAGACTATTAAGGTCATTGCAGCAGTAATGACTGTCACAAAGTAGAGTATTCCATTCACGTTATGGGTTTGTTTCAATCGATTTTCTCATTGCAGATTCGTAATTCCGGGTGCATAATAGCCAACAGTTTTTGCAGACCTCTGAATCAAACGAGGTCACCGGAAGGAGACTGATTATGAAGCTGAAGAAGCTCGGCGCATTTGCCGCCACGGGTGCTATGGCGCTCGCCCTTGCTCTGACGGGCTGCGGCTCGTCCAACGCCACCTCTGGTTCTGACGCTGGTTCCAGCAGCTCTGACGACGCTAAGGTCGAGAAGGTCGACGGCTCCAAGGAGTACGCGCTCGTCAAGGACGGTACGCTGACCGTCGGCACCTCTGCCGAGTACGCTCCGTTTGA
>CABUWA010000143.1 GCA_902495085.1 uncultured Collinsella sp.
ACCGTAGCCAAAGGTACCGGCTGCGGTGTTGATGGGGTTCTGCATCTTGACGCCGCCGAAATCGACGGCCATGTTCACGGTACCCACTAGAAGACCACCACCTTGGAAGCATCGAACACGGGGCCGCACATGCAAGCACCCTTCATACCGTCGACCGTCTCGACATTGCAGGTGTTGCAGGCGCCAAAGCCACAGCTCATCATGCGCTCAAGCGACACCTCGCAGTACGCACCGGCCTCGGCGGCAGCGGCGGCGACTTTCTTCATCATGACAGCGGGGCCGCAGCTGGCCACATAGTCGTAGCCGCCCTCGCCGAGCAGCTCGGCTGCCGGGTCGGTGCAAAAACCGTGCGTGCCCAGCGTGCCATCATCGGTGCAAACGTTGACCGTGGCGCCCAGCGCGCGGAACTCATCGACACCCACGGCCTTGGACGCGGTGCCAAAGCCCAGGCACACGTCGACGGCCACACCCTGCTCGGAAAGCTTGTCGGCAAGGCACAGCACGGGCGGAACACCGATGCCACCGGCGACGAGCAGGGCCTTCCTGGTGCCCTCGGGTACCATCCAGCCACGGCCACCGGGGCCCAGCAGGTTAGAGGTGGAGCCAGAGCCCATCTGGGACAAACGACGGGTATCGTCGCCCACGACGGCGTACCACAGCTCGACGGTGCCGGCCTCGGCGTCGGCGCGGTAGTAGCTCAGGGGCACGCGAAGCAGCGAGGACGCATCGCCGGGTACGGCGATGTTCACAAACTGACCGGGCTTGAGCGCACTTGCAAGCTTGGGGGCCGAGATGACGAGCGAGAAGATGCCGTCGGCAATCTCCCGGTTCGAGACGACCTCGAAGTCGTGCATGCGTGCAGTGGAAGGTGTGGGCATAGACGCTCCAATCCCCCATGCGGTTGCATGGTTCAGGCGAACAGAAAGCGCGGCACCGCAAGGGCGCCGCGCACAAAAGCGATAAGGCTATGCTAGCAGATGCAGCCGTCGGCAAGCGTCTGCTTACCGCCGACAAACACATCGGTGGCACGACCGGTGAGCGTGCGGCCGGCAAAACCGGAGTTCTCGGCGCGCGACTCGTAACCGTCCTCGCCAACCGTCCAGGTTGCGGAGGGGTCGAACACGGTCAGGTCGGCAACGGAGCCCGCCTTGACCTGAACCTGGTCGAGACCCAGGATCTCACGCGGCTTGATGGCCATGAGCTCGACCATGCGGCCCATGCTCATCTTGCCCGTGTTGACCAGCTCGGTGAGTACGAGCGACAGCGAGGTCTCGAGGCCGATCATACCAAAGGGCGCAAGCTCGAACTCACGGGCCTTCTCCCACGGGGTGTGAGGAGCGTGATCGGTGACGATAACGTCGACGGTGCCGTCGATGACGCCCTGACGGATGGCCTCGGCATCCTCCTCGGTACGCAGCGGCGGGTTGACCTTGAGCGAGGTGTTGTAGGTCTCGTCCAGGTCGTTCTCGGTCAGGAACATGTGGTGCGGGGTGGCCTCGCAGGTAACCTGAACGCCAGCGGCCTTACCGGCACGCACGATCTCCAGGCCATGGGCGGTGGAGATGTGCTGGATGTGCAGCTTGGCACCAGTCAGCTTGGCGATCTCGATGTCGCGGGCGATCTGGAGCTCCTCGCCGGCAGCCGGCCAACCCTCGAGAGCCAGACGGGTCGAGACCTTGCCCTCGTTGATCTGGCCGTGGCCGACCAGGTCCTCGTCCTGGCAGTGGCTCATAAAGACCTTGCCGAACATCTTGCCGTAGTCCATGCAGCGACGGAGCATGCCAGCGCCCTGCACGCCGCGACCGTCGTCGGTGAAGGCGACGGCGCCGTGGGCGACCATATCGCCCATCTCGGACATGGCCTCGCCCTTAAGACCGCGGGTCATGGCGCCCGACGGATAGACGCGGCAGTGGCCGACCTCGGCAGCGCGGGACTTGACGAACTCCACGACAGTGCCGTTATCGGTGACGGGATCGGTGTTGGGCATGGCGCACACGCCGGTAAAGCCGCCCTTGGCAGCTGCGCGGGTGCCGCTCTCGATGTCCTCTTTGACCTCGTAGCCGGGCTCGCGAAGGTGAACGTGCATGTCCACCAGGCCGGGGACGAGGTACTTGCCGGAAAGGTCGCGGACCTCGGCCCCCTCGACGGCGAGATTCTCGCCGACCTCGGCGATCTTGTCGCCGTCAATCAGGACGTCAACGACACCGTCAAGCTCGACGGACGGGTCGACGACGTGGGCATTCTTAAGAAGCAAGGCCATTATCGGCACCTCCAAGCAGCAGATACAGGATAGCCATACGCACGCAGATACCGGCGTAGACCTGCTCCAGGATGACGGAGCGATGCGGGTGGTCGGCCATATAGGAGTCGAACTCGACGCCGCGGTTGATGGGGCCCGGGTGGCAGATGATCGCGTCGGGCTTCATGAGCTTCTCGCGGTCCTTGGTCAGGCCGAAGAGCTTGTGGTACTCGCGAATGGTCGGGAACGGGGCACCCTCGAGGCGCTCCTGTTGCACGCGCAGCATGTAGACGACGTCCAGCTCGGGCAGGACGGAATCGAGGTCGCTCGTCACGTGGTCGCAGCCCAGGACCTCGGGCGCCGGCGGCAGCAGCGTGCCGGGGGCGACGGCGTAGGTCTCGCAGCCCATGATCTTAAGGGCGGGGATCAGCGAGCCGCAGACGCGGGAGTGCGCGATATCGCCGACGACAGCGACCTTCAGACCGTGGAAGTCACCCTTGTGCTCCCAGATGGTGTACAGGTCGAGCAGGGCCTGCGTGGGATGGTTGTGCTTGCCGTCACCGGCGCAGATGACGCTCGCGGGCGAGTTCTGCGTGACGATGTAGGGAGCGCCGGCGTGCTTATCACGCACGACGATACAGTCGATCTTATAGGCGTTGAGGGTCTCGACGGTGTCGACAAGGCTCTCGCCCTTGACCGTGGAGGTCGAGGAGCCGCCAAAGTTAAGGCTGTCGGCCGAAAGACGCTTCTCGGCGAGCTCGAAGGAGCTGCGGGTGCGCGTCGAGGGCTCGTTGAACATGTTGACGATGGTCTTGCCCTTGAGCGTGGGGACCTTCTTGATAGCACGCTCGTTGACCTCGGAGAACGCCTTGGCGGTCTCGAGGATGAGCTTGATGTCCTCTTCGGAGTACTCGGTAATGTCGATCAGGTGCTTATGGTTGAACGCCACGGTACTACTCACCTCCCAGCGGCGCGGAGCCCACGTGGGAACCCGGCGCGACGTCGTTAATCTCGACGGCGGTGTGGCCGTCAACTTCCTTCATATATAGGTGTACGTTCTCCTCATGCGACGAGGGAACGTTCTTGCCGACAAAGTCCGGCGAGATGGGGAGCTCACGGTGGCCGCGGTCAACGAGGACAGCCAGCTCAATGCGGCTCGGACGGCCCAAGTCCATGATGGCGTCGAGAGCGGCGCGGATGGTACGGCCCGTATACAGGATGTCGTCCACCAGCACGACGCGCTTGCCGTCGACACTGAAGGGAATGTTGGTAGCGTGGATCGCGGGAGCGAAATTGGTCGCATAGTCATCGCGGTAGAAGCTGATGTCCAGGCTGCCGAGCGGAACATCGACGCCCTCGATCTCCTTGATCTCCTCAGCGAGCTTCTTTGCCAGAAGGTCGCCGCGCGTGACGATGCCGACCAGAGCGAGATCTTCACAGCCCTCGTTGCGCTCGAGAATCTCGTGCGCGATGCGGGTCATCGCTCGATTGACGGCGGTCTCGTCCATGATGACCGCCTTGGGGGAAGTCGTGCCCATCGATCTCCTTCCTCACATGTCTTGACTGCTGACACAGTCAAAAAAATAGATGCCCGACCGCTCAAAGCGGACCAGACACCCACAGGAAGGGCTGCTCTTTGGCAGCAATGTAATTCCATGTGGGTATCTCGTACCCCTTTAATGGTCAAGGGATAGTGTAGCCAACCTCGAGCTTAATTGCGAGCATAAATACAGAGCAATCCGTAAACGGAGCCCAACACTCCATAAACCTATATATATTTGTGGGACGAGCTTGAAAACCTTGGTTCGAGCTGGCATAATCCCCCCTGCTGCACGTAAATCGGATCTACGTCCAGGGCCGTAGCGTGGGCACTATCGCCAAAAGAGGAATATCTCTGTGTAGATTGCGCACAGGGAGTTGCTTCTGTGCTATAGTTCAGGCTTGTTTGTTAACGCGACATGTTCGTTTGTCGCCCAAGGAGGGTCAGTTATGTCCAAAGTTTGCGAAGTTTGCGGTAAGCACCCCGTTGCCGGTCGCTCCATCAGCCACTCTCACCGCGTCACCAACCGTAAGTTCCGCCCCAACATCCAGCGCGTCTACGTCGTCGTCGATGGCCACCGTCGCAAGATGAACGTTTGCTCCACCTGCCTCAAGTCCGGCAAGGTTGCGCGCTCCTAAATAAGGTCTTACCAACAAGTACCTCGGACTCTCCGGGTCAAAGACCTCGCGTTCACATAGAACTTACCAAAGGCGCCCTCCCCCTACGGAGGGCGCCTTTTTGTACTCATTGGGGACAGACTTGCATGAGTGAAAGCACTCATGTAAGTCTGTCCCCAATGAGCGGGGCGATGCAGCAGGTTGATAATTTTAGTTAAAACGCTTCAGTTTATTGAAGCGCTTTAGTATGCCTTTTACGGGAATCTTACCGTTCGCCGAATAATTTCTTGCTATCATGCAAGGCGTAGGGTAAATCTCCGATCGCAAGGAGACACAAATGGTGAAAAAGTCACCGGAAAACACTACT
>CABUWA010000144.1 GCA_902495085.1 uncultured Collinsella sp.
CGTCATTATCGCCACGCCCAACGACCTGCACCTGGGCGTTGCCCGCGAGGCTGTGAAGCGCAACATCGTGCCGCTGGTCGAAAAGCCGATCTCCAACGACCTGGAGGATGCCCAGGCCTTCGCCGCCGAGGCCGAGACCGCCGGCGTGCCCGTGCTCGTGGGTCAGCACCGTCGCCACAACCCCTTCGTCAACAAAGCCAAGGAGATCATCGAGTCCGGCAAGCTGGGCAAGCTCACCGTGTCGAGCTTCCACTACATGATCTATAAGAATGACGAGTATTTCGATGTCGAATGGCGCCGCAAGAAGGGTGCCGGCCCGATCCTGGTCAACCTGGTTCACGACGTCGACCTGCTCCGCTATCTGCTGGGCGAGCCCGTTGCCGTCCAGGGTATGCAGTCCAGCGCCGCCCGCGGTTTTGAGACCGAGGACTCCGCCGTGGTCAACGTCCGTTTTGCCGATGACGCGCTCGCAAGCATGACCATCTCCGACGCCACCGCCAGCCCCTGGAACTGGGAGGCCACCGCCCGCGAGGATCCGCAGTACCGCCCCTTCGACGCCGACGCCTACTTTATCGGCGGCACTAAGGGCGCCCTGTCGCTGCCCCGCCTGCACCAGTTCTCCTACGACGGCGCCTCTAACTGGCACAAGCCGCTGCAGATGGAGATTCCGGCCGTCGACCCGGCACTGCCGCACAAGATGCAGCTCAAGCACTTTGTGAAGGTTGTCCGCCGCGAGGTCGAGCCCGTCGTGACCCCCGCCGACAACGTTAAGACGCTCACGCTTCTCAACGCTATCAAGGAGGCCGCCGAGACCGGTCAGCTCGTCGAGCTGTAATGCCTTAAGAGCGACCGCGGCAGAAGCCCCATGCCGAACCCTTCGGTCCGTCACCAACAAGCCCCTCTTCTTTGCCCCGCGAGCAGCCTCCTGCCCGCGGGGCATTTTGCTACCTTGCCGACGATTTTTCTGGAGCGGGGGGCTATTTTGCACCTCGGCTTGATTCGTTCGCCACGAAACGCGCCTATCTACTACGTTTAGCCGATCGCCCTCAACCATGCCAAATTTCTCGAAATAAAAACCGCAGGTAGACGGGTTGCATATTTTCGGAAAACCGGGGAATGGTCGACCAATACGGTTCAAACGTAGTAGATAGGCCGTTTTCATGGCGCGGCCCCAAAACAGTCTTTTGGGACGGGTGGTATCCTTGGTAGCCCTGTGCTGCAAACGCACCTTAAACGCAAGGAGTCCCATGGATCTTATCGCCCAGCTCGCCCGCGAGCTCAACCTTAAGGCCGCCAACGTCGAGGCAGCCGTCAAGCTCATCGACGAGGGCAACACCATCCCCTTTATCTCGCGCTACCGCAAGGAAGCCACGGGTGGCATGGACGACGTCGCCCTGCGCGCGCTCGACGAGCGCCTGTCCTACCTGCGCAATCTTGAACAGCGCAAAGAGGACGTCATTCTGCTCATCAACGCTCAGGGCAAACTTACGCCCGAGCTCGAACAGCAAATTCGCGAGGCCACGCAGCTCCAGCGTGTCGAGGACCTCTACAAGCCCTACCGCAAAAAGCGCATGACCCGCGCACAGAAGGCCCGCGAGGCAGGCCTGGAGCCACTTGCCAACATGGTCATCATGCAGGCCTCGGCCAAGGGCAGCGCGCTCGACGCCGCCGCGGCATACGTCAACGAGGAAGCCGGCTTCGACACGCCCGAGAAGGCGCTCGCCGGCGCGGCGGACATCGTGGCCGAGACGGTGGCCGAGGACCCCGAGAACGTCGCCGACCTGCGTGCCTTTACGCAAAACACCGCAGACATCGTCGTCGAGGCCACCGACCCCACCGAGAAGACCCCCTACGAGCCGTACTACAGCTATGATGAGCCGCTGCGCCGTATACCCAACCACCGCGTGCTGGCTATCGACCGCGGTGAGCGCGAGGGCAAGCTCCGCGTGCGCGTGAACGTCGACGGCGCTGCCGCTACGGCGCGCCTCGGCAGCCGTTGGCCCCGACGCCAGGGCGTCTTCGCGCCCGTCTTTGACGCCGCCATCGCCGACGGCTACAAGCGCCTCATGGCTCCCTCGCTGGAACGCGAGGCCCGCGCCAAACTCACCGTTCGCGCCCAGACCGAGGCCATCAACGTCTTTGCCAAGAATCTCGAGGGCCTGCTCTCGGCGCGCCCCGTGCGCGACGCCCGTGTGCTCGCGCTCGATCCGGGCTACCGCACCGGCTGCAAGGTCGCCGTTATGGACGAGACCGGCAAGCTGCTCGACCACGGCGTGGTCTACCCCACCAAGCCGCGCCACGACGTCGCCGGCACCAAGCGCGAGCTCGCTCGCCTCGTCAAGAAGGACGGCGTCAACACCATCGTCATCGGCAACGGCACCGCCAGCCGCGAGACCGAGGAAGTCGTCTCGGAGTTCATCGCCGAGCAGGCGCCCAGCCTTCGCTACACCATCGTTAACGAAGCCGGCGCATCGGTGTACTCGGCTTCCGAGCTCGCCAGCCAGGAATATCCCGACCTGGATGTCACCGTACGTGGCGCTATGAGCCTGGGCCGCCGTCTGCAGGACCCGCTGGCAGAGCTCGTTAAGATTCCGCCCCAGTCCATCGGCGTGGGCCAGTACCAGCACGACCTTGACCAGACCGAGCTCTCGCGTACCCTGGGCCACGTGGTGGAGGACGTCGTCAACCGCGTGGGCGTCGACGTAAACACCGCGAGCGCAAGCCTGCTGGGATACGTATCGGGCATCACGCCGAGCGTGGCCAAGAACATCGTGGCCTACCGCGAGGAAAACGGAGCCTTCACCGATCGCCGCCAGCTTAAGAAGGTCCCCAAACTAGGACCCAAGGCATACCTCAACGCCGCGGGCTTCCTGCGCATCAGCGGCGGCAAGAACCCGCTCGACGCGACGAGCGTCCACCCCGAGAGCTACGAGGTGGCCACGTCCGTCCTGGAACGCGCCGGCGTTAAAGCCAGCGAGCTCAGCCGCGGCGGCGTGCCCGACATCGAGCGCCGTCTGGGCAGTATCTCGGCGCTGGCAAGTGACCTGAACTGCGGCACCCTCACGCTCATCGACATCGTCAACGAGCTCAAGAAGCCCGGCCGCGACCCGCGCGACGACGCGCCCGAGGTGGTCTTTAGCCGCTCGGCACTTTCCATCGACGACCTGGAACCCGGCATGGAGCTCAAGGGCACGGTGCGCAACGTCGTCGACTTTGGCGCCTTCGTCGACGTGGGAGTGCACCAGGACGGCCTCGTACATATCTCTAAGCTGGCCAACCGCTTTGTCAAGCACCCCAGCGACGTCGTGCGCGTCGGTGACACGGTCAAGGTGTGGGTCGAAAAGGTCGATCGCGACCGCAAGAAGATCTCGCTCACCATGGTGCAGGGCAAGTAAACCGCCAAAGCAAAGGTACCCCCTGTAGCGATGTGCAAAATCGCGAGTATTCTGCAAATTCCACCGTTCCGGATGCCCCTCAGAGACGAAAAAGCAAAAAAACAGCCCCCGTTTTAGCGTCGTCAGAGCCAAAACGGGGGCCGTTCCATGCTTCGGTTAACTGATAAAGACCTTTACCTTGCTGAATACTCTCATTTTTGCACGGCGCAGGCGGGGGTACCTTTGCCCACGGCAGGATATGGAAGCCAATCGCCAACTTGCTGGCAAGCTCGTGCCGGCAGCCCCGGCCTTTCCTTTGCCTAGCGCGACCCTCGCGGAGCGCGTGAGCGATAGGGAAAGGAAAGGCCGGGGCGAACAGCCCACGGTACAGTCAGTGTTCGCGCTACGGCAGGATATGGAAACCGAGCGCCGCGATATCCTTGGCAAAACCGCGCACGGTATCGAGCGAGACCTCGTACGGGTCGCGACCAATGTTCTTGCGCTTGGCCAGGATGCTGTTGGGCACCGTAATGATCTGGCAACCGCAGGCCTCGGCCTGGTAAATGTTGATGAGCTCGCGCGTGGACGCCCACAGGACCTCGCAGTTGGGCTTTGCGGCGGCCTTCTTGACCGACTCCGTCATAAACGGAATGGGGTCGACGCCGGTATCGGCGATGCGGCCGGCAAAGAGCGAGATGATGGACGGCGTCTCGGCGTCGACGGCCTCGACCATCTCATCAACCTGCGTAGGCGTAAAGATGGTGGTGACGTTGACCTTGATGCCGTCGGCCGAAAGCTTGCGCACCAGCTCGGCGGTGGACTCGCCCTTGGTGGTCACGCACGGAATCTTGACGTAGACGTTCTCGGCCCAGGTAGCGATCTCGCGCGCCTCGACCTCCATGGTCTCGACGTCGTCGGCAAAGACCTCAAACGAGACGGACACATCGGTGATGTGGGCCAGGACCTCCTTGGCAAACGCGCGGTAATCCGTCACGCCGCCCTTCTTCATAAGGGACGGGTTGGTCGTGAAACCCTGAACGTTGTCGTTCTCGTACATGTCGAGCATGCCCTCGAGGTTTGCACCGTCAGCGAACACCTTGATTGCCATCTGCCTGATTCCTTTCGCTTGCACATGGGCGTTAAACTGCTAAACACTTTACCTACGTTTATCAAGGCGTGAGCTGCGGTTTTTTATCTTCTCGGCGAACGGTATAAACACCTCAGTGTTTGGATTGATAAATCGATTGAGCATGCAAAAG
>CABUWA010000145.1 GCA_902495085.1 uncultured Collinsella sp.
ACCGCGTAACGGGCCGACGCTGCTCGACGTCCAGAGCGACAATTTGTCATTCAAAAGGCAAGGCATGACCAGAAGGTCTATGCCTTGCCTTTTTCATGCCAACTTGTTCGCTCTGGACGCCGCTCGCTGTCCGTCCTCTACCTGCGGCGTTGCCTTGCTCCGGATGCGGTAGTCATTGGGGACGTTCTTAAATGACTAGTCGAAAGGGACACTCTTGCACCAAATCTGCCGGCCCTCGCCGGGTTCGTACCTTACTTTACCGAGATAAAGTGAACGTGCAGATTCGTAACCCACTCGCAACCGTTCTATGGCACGATATTGAACGAATGTATGCTATGCGCCCAAATCTTTTGGGCAGAGTGGGAGACAGTATGGTTAAGCTGTACGAGGACGGCATCTACCTGCGCGGTGGCAGCGAGGTTGTGCCTGAGGCCGAGGCTGCCGAGCGCGGTATTACGCAGACGCCCGAGGATGCCAAGCGCGGCACCATCGCGTATTCGATCCTCCAGGCACACAATACGTCCGGCGACCCCGAGGCGCTCAAGATTCGCTTCGACGCCATGGCGAGCCACGACATCACCTTTGTCGGCATCATCCAGACGGCGCGCGCCTCGGGCATGGAGCAGTTCCCGCTGCCCTACGTGCTCACCAACTGCCACAACTCGCTGTGCGCCGTGGGCGGCACCATCAACGAGGACGACCACGTCTTTGGTCTCTCGGCTGCCAAGAAGTACGGCGGCATCTTCGTCCCGCCGCACATCGCCGTCATCCACTCCTTTATGCGTGAGAATTTCGCCGGCTGTGGCAAGATGATCCTGGGCTCCGACTCGCACACCCGCTACGGCGCTCTGGGCACCATGGCCGTGGGCGAGGGCGGTGGCGAGCTGGCAAAGCAGCTGCTGCGCGACACCTACGATGTCGCCTATCCCGGCGTCGTTGCCATCTACCTCACGGGCGCTCCGCGCCCCGGCGTTGGCCCGCACGACGTGGCGCTCGCCATCATCCGTGCCGTCTTTGCCAAGGGTTACGTTAAGAACAAGGTTATGGAGTTCGTGGGCCCCGGTATCGCGAGCATGACGACCGACTACCGCAACGGCGTCGACGTCATGACCACCGAGACCACCTGCCTGTCGAGCATCTGGGCCACCGACGAGGACACGCACGCGTTTTTGACCATGCACGGTCGCGGCGAGGACTACCGCGAGCTCAAGCCCGCCGATGTTGCCTACTACGACGGCTGCGTCGAAGTCGATCTGTCGAGTATCAAGCCCATGATCGCGTTGCCGTTCCATCCTTCTAACGGCTTTGAGATCGACGAGCTCAACGAGAACCTCGAGGACATCCTGCATGAGGTGGAGCTCGAGGCCGCCAAGATCGGCGAGGGCAAGACGCACTTTAGCCTGCTCGACAAGATCGTCGACGGCAAGCTGCACGTGCAGCAGGGCGTTATCGCCGGCTGCTCGGGCGGCAACTACGACTCCGTGGTCCAGGCTGCTCGCGTGCTCAAGGGCGCTAACACCGGCTGCGGCGAGTTCTCGCTGTCGGTCTATCCCACGAGCCAGCCCGTGGCACTCGAGCTTACACGCCGCGGCTACATCTACGACCTGATGGAGGCCGGCGCGATTGTGCGCACGGCATTCTGCGGCCCGTGCTTCGGCGCCGGCGACACGCCTGCCAACAACGGCCTTTCGATCCGCCACACCACGCGCAACTTCCCCAATCGCGAGGGTTCCAAGCCGGGCAACGGTCAGCTGAGCGCCGTGGCCCTGATGGACGCCCGCTCCATTGCGGCGACGGCTGCCAACGGCGGCGTCCTGACGCCGGCGACCGACCTGCCCGAGGAGACTTGGGACGAGGCCTGCGAGTACACCTTTGACGACGCGCCGTACAAGAAGCGCGTGTACTGGGGCTTTGGCAAGGCTGAGCCGGCCGACGAGCTGGTCGAGGGCCCCAACATCAAGCCGTGGCCCGCGATGGAGCCTCTCGGCGACGACATCCTGCTCAAGGTGTGCTCCAAGATCATGGACCCGGTCACTACGACCGACGAGCTCATTCCCTCGGGCGAGACGAGCTCCTTCCGCTCCAACCCGCTGGGCCTGGCCGAGTTTACGCTCAGCCGCCGCGACCCTGCCTACGTGGGCCGCTCCAAGGAGGTCGACGCGGTGGAAAAGCGCCGCGTTGCCGGCGAGGCAGCGGGCGACCTGGCGGCACTCGATGCCGAGCTTGCCAGCGTGTTTGAGGCGCTGACCGGCGCGGGTGTCGCGGCCGATGCCAAGGCGACTGAGTACGGCTCCATGCTCTATGCCAAGAAGCCCGGTGACGGTTCTGCCCGCGAGCAGGCCGCGAGCTGCCAGCGCGTAATTGGCGGCCTGGCCAACATCGTCCACGAGTACGCCACCAAGCGCTATCGCTCCAACGTGATGAACTGGGGCATGGTGCCCTTCCAGATGGAGGCCGAGCCCAGCTTTGAGGTGGGCGACTACGTCTTTGTGCCGGGTATCCGCGCCGCGCTCGACGGCGACCTGAAGGACATCGCCGCTTACGTGGTTCGCGCCGATGGTGCGGTCGAGCAGATTGAGCTCTACATTGCCGATATGACGGCAGAGGAGCGTGCCATCGTCAAGGCCGGCTGCCTGATCAACTACAACAAGTTCAAGGCCGCTGCCGAGTAACGCACTTAATTGTCCGCCCGGGGCTTACCCTTTCCCGCCCGCTCACGCGCTTCGCGAGGGTCGCGTTCGGGAAAGGGTAAGCCCCGGGCTACGTTTCTGCGTTCTCGTTGGGTCTTGAGGGACGCTAATAAATAGACTTGCTTGATGCCGCCTCTGTTATCGGGGCGGCTTCTTTTGTCGAAAACCACCATGAAGGGGTAGGCGCCTTTGCGGTGGTTCCGTTTGTCTCGACCTGTAACATCTGGGCCCCTATTTGACGAGCGGCTGTTACAGATTGAGACAAACAATCGCCGCCGATCATTTCATCTCGATCTGTAACATCTAGGATTGAAAAGGGCCGCTAGATGTTACAGATCGAGACAGTGGAACATCGGAACCGAAACCACCACAAAGGTGACTGCCCGGCGGGTCCTTATTTCGATGGGGTCCAGGTTATTTCATCGTCAAATAGCCAAGTGCGTGCTGAGCCACTGTCGCGCGCTGTCTGTGGATCGGGCTCGCAAGTTTGTTCGTAGGCATCCTCGGTACACCGATCCATAAAATCGACGACTGCCGTCTGGTCGCCTTCCATGACGTAGATCACGTTGCCATCCGAGATATAGACTCCCGGCCCTTCGTTGTCCACGTAGCCGGGGTCGTATGAGACGTTACACAATCTGCTCCCGTTTGCCGCATCGAGTTCAAGGGTCGAATAATACCCGCCATTCATTTGGACTTTCTTGGCTCGATATATTGCGGCGCCGTACCATCGCTTAAACGTCTTGCCTTTGAGTAAACTGGTTGCCTTGCCGATAAGCTGCTCATCTTGGGTATAGCGCGTGGCTCCAAGTTCGATTCGGGGATAGTTACTGACCCCAAGCGCTGCGGGCGTACCGTCGAAATCGACGGTGATTGAATCGGGTTTGACGATATCGGTGAGGATTTCGATGGGGTAGCTTACGGTTTCAACCGCCGCCTGCGTTGCCGAGGCAGGGAGAAATGCGAGATAGATAATGCCCACGCCGACTGCGGTAATTGCAAACGCTAAGACGAGCAGGCCGATATAGGTGGAGCGTTTCACGGCGGGTACCTCGCAAACAGCATGCATTCATTAAGATAAGTGATACCAGTTTACGACAATATTCAAAAGAAAGCGACCGCCCGGAATGAGAGGGCTAAAAGGCCCTATTGGGCTTCGATTTGACCTCTAATAGAAATAATTGCCCCACTCATTCTGGGCGGGAGGTCAATAATTGAGTCCACGAGTCTTGAGCGATACTATTCTCACTAAACTCGCTATTTTCACTATAAGCACTATAAATACGATAGGGAGGACGACGAGAACATTGTGGCGTGCGATAGCTAAGCCGTTTAAGCCGGGCTCTGACCCTGAATCTCCGCCTCTATCTGTGCGAACGGGCTATTGTCGGTTCTCGATTCCATCGCTGCGTTCTCGTTGGGTCTTGGGATCGCCAAACGTAGACTGGGCTTGATGTCGCCTCTTTTAATCGGGGCTGATTCTTCTCTGGACCACCACAAAGGGGACAGGCACCTTTGTGGTGGTTCTCGGTTTGTCTCGACTTGTAACATCTTGGCCGCTAAAAGTGGGCCTGGTGTTACAGATTTAGATTTTCGATTCGGGTGTCTTCTGTTCGTCTCGATTTGTAACAGATAGAGCTCTATTTGCCGAGTAGATGTTACAGATTGAGACAAACGGGTGCCGCTGAACAATTCGTCTCGATTTGTAACATCTGGAGCCAGAAACGGTCGATAGATGTTACAGATTGAGACGGTAGCGCACCTGTGCGGCGGCGGGCCGACATCTTTACCCCTATCTCTTAATCACTCAGAAAATCTTATATATAGAGACTTAGATTTGTGTATAAGATCGTACAAAGCTGGCAACAATACTTCTCGAACAACGTGAAGCCGCCCCGTAGGGCGGCCACCCCAAGAGAG
>CABUWA010000146.1 GCA_902495085.1 uncultured Collinsella sp.
TACACGTGACGGTCGCCCACGCCGCTGGTCACGGCGCTCAGACCGGCAAGCTCCAGCGACTTGACCAGGCCAAAGTTGCTGGCAATCGTCGGCACCACGGTACCGCCCGAGAGTCGCCCGTGCTTGTTCAGATACACGCCGCACACGTACAGGATCTGGTCGCCGTCTACCACACGGCCGCGCTCATCCACGGCCAGGCAGCGGTCGGCATCGCCGTCGTAGGCAAAGCCCACGTCCAGCCCCTGCTCCACCACGTGGCGCTGCAGGCGCTCCATATGCGTGGAGCCACAGTCGACATTGATGTTAAAACCATCGGGCGCGGCATTGATCACGCGCACGTCGGCGCCGAGCGCGTCAAACACCGGCTTGGCCACCGAGGAAGCCGAGCCGTTGGCGCAGTCAATACCGATCTTGACGCCCTGCAGCGAAAAGTTCGCGCTCGCGATGAGCGAGGCAATATAGCGGTTGCGGCCCTGCATGTAGTCCACCGTGGCGCCGATGTGATTGCCCGTTGCCAGCGGCACCTCGCTCTTGCCATCGATGTAGTCCTCGATGAGCTCCAGCACGTCCTCGTCCATCTTAAAGCCGTCGCTGTTGACGAGCTTGATGCCGTTATCGCAAAACGGGTTGTGGCTCGCGCTGATCATGATGCCGCAATCGAAGCAGCCCTCTACGGTCTGATGCGCCACGCCCGGCGTGGGGATCACGTGCAGCATATATGCGTCCGCACCGCTCGCGACCAGGCCACTCACCAGCGCCGCCTCGAACATATAGCTCGAGCGACGGGTGTCCTTGCCCACGATGACGCGCGCCTTGCGCTCGCGGTTGGCGCCGTAATACCAGCCCACAAAACGGCCAATCTTATAAGCGTGCTCTACCGTCAGCCCAACGTTGGCCTCACCGCGAAAGCCGTCGGTGCCAAAGTACTTCATGCGCTCTCCTTACAAAATAGGGGCGAACAGATTGCCTGTCCGCCCCAAAATGGTACTCGATTATCTGCGCTACCAGAAAAACCCTACGCCGACGCGCTGTCGCGAGCCGCCTGGCATGTAGGAGTCTGACGCAGCGTAAGCGGCTTGTCCCCCGCCTCGGCCGACGTGGTCAGCGTATACGTGATCGTCGTCGTCTCGCCAGCATGCAGGTCAACGGTGCCCGAATAGCAGGGAACTCCGTGCCAAGTGGCAGCGAACAGTCCAAACTGAGTCCCCTCGACGTTTAGATCGGTAATGCTGCCGCCTGTCGGCGCAAACAGTGATACATACAAGCGCTCATCGTCACGCGAGGTCCCAGGCGCACTGGCCGCAACGTAGTCGGGCAGCTTACCTGCCTCCTCCTGCGTCATGATGTTCGTCAGGGTAACGGTGATGCGATACGAGCAAGCGCCGTCGCCGTTCTTCACGCCCTGACCAATCTGCGTATCGGCGTTCAGGTACCAGTCGAGCTTGGAGAAGCTCAGGTTGTTAAAGTAAACGCCGGCAACGGGATCGGCACTCGGGTCATCCGGATCGGGCAGCGAAGCGTCAATGCCCGTCTCTTTGATGGCATTCTGCTCATCATCGTTTCTCATCCATGCGATCAGGCGGCCCTCTTCGGCACCGCGCTCAACGGCGCTGACAAGCTTCGTAACATCGACATCGCCGATACCGCCAAGGATCTTGTCGAAGGCAGCGCTGGCGACGGATGCAAAGATGCCGTCAGACTCCTCGACCGGATAGTTCCAGTACACATCGTGCATAAGCACCTTCGCCGCGTTAGTGCCGTCAACGACTGTACCGTCGGGCAGTGAAACATTACCCACGAGGCCCAGCAGATACTGCAGGAACACCGGGTCGATACCGATGACGCCATCAGCGTCCTGTCCATACTGGGACTTCCACAGCGCGGCGACACGCTGCGAGTTGCGGGGCCAATCAGGCGAATAGGTATTGCCCGAGTTGTACAGGTTACTGTGGTTGCCGAACAGCGCCTCATCCTCTTCGTCGACGCTCTCGACTGCCTCATCCTCGCTGAGTCCAATGCGGGGAACAAACTCGCCAATCGACATCTGGCCGTCAGTGACCGAAATCAGGCCCTGCGAACCGCCAAAGCCGCCGCAAGCACGAATCTCGACGTTGTTCATGGCGTACATAAGGTAGTTGCGCGTCTGGCCGTTGGCGCCGAGCATCTGGGGAAGGACGGGGGCGACCTTCTCCGCCGCGTCAACCGCACCGTTGAGGGTGGCAAAGCCGTCCTTGGCCTTATCGACCAGCTCGGTCACCTGGGAAATATGAGTATCGCCAATGCCCTGGACCTTCTCGTTGGCGCTCTTGAACACCTTCGAGCTGCTGGAAAGCGAATCGGCGACCGCCTGCAGCGCGGACACGTTAATCATGCCGTCCTGGAACAGCTTGCCGGGCGTGGCCTGCGAAAGGTTGTCGGCCATGGGAACCAGCGCGTTGCTCGAGACATCGGACAGGGCGTCGATCATGGTGCGGGCTGCGTTGATGTCACTGCCATACACCGGGATAAACGATGCCGCCGTCCACAGCGGGCTCGAGGTCTCCGCCTTCATGCTGTCGCAGAGCTCATCGATCTTCTTCGCGTCGTCAGGCAGCGTCGAAAAATCGCCCGACGTGACCTTGTCCTTAAGGCCACCGACGATCTCGACAGCCTCCTTCGCTTCGCTCTTTACGGTCTTTGCCGAGTTAAGCAGCATAAAGCCGCTTGCGCCAAGCGCAACGAGAAGCACCGCGACTACAACGGCAATAATGGCGCCGGTGTGACGCTTTTTGCGCTCGCCCTTGCGATGGCGATGACGGACCAGACCGTCAGAGGTCGAACTCGGCGAAGCGTCGCCACCGTAGTTCAAGCCAAAATCGTAATAATCTTCCTTGGAACCCGAGCCCGCAAACTCGGCACCGCCATCATCCAGGCGGGCGAACGTGCCAGTCTCGGAGGCGCCGGTGTAAATCGTGCCAAGGTTACCCGTAAGCCCCGCGCCACCGGCAGAGGGAGTATTGTTGGCGGCCTTGTCGGCATTAACGTTGCCGGCGGCATTCGCGGCGTTGGCAGCACCTGCGTTGTTCGCGGGTACCGAAGGAGCCCCGCTCGGCTGCGACGTGGAGGTTGCACCGCCCGCAAAGACATTCCCTCTTGCACGGCCGGTCTTTTTTGCCTTTTGAGACTGCTCGTACAGAGCGGTAAACATCGCTGTCTCGCCCGGGGACACGCGCTTACCGGAACCGCCCTGTCCAGCGCCGCCCGGCGTGCCGGCCTTACCAGCCCCGTTCGGACGCGGCGGAACTGCAGGACGGCCGCTATCGCTGCCCTTAAAGTGATTACCAGCCATAAAGAAATCCTCGCAATTGAGTCGCAATGAAAAAGTCCATAACGTTACTAGTTTATGGCATTTTGAGCATCGACAGCTAAACTCCAGACACGGACATCAATTGGCGAAAATGCGGCACAACACCTTTTCCGTCTTGGCAGCGGCGCCAGCTACACCGTGAGGAACATCATCACGATGATCATGGCAAAGCCGATAAGGTCGGTCGGCAAAAACACCGTGCCCAGCATAACGGCGCTGGTGATGGTCGCCGAGACGGGCTCCACGGTTCCGATGAGACTCGCACGCACCGAGCCGATGTCCTTAACGCCCTGCATATAAAGCATGTAAGCAAAAAACGAGCCGATAACCACGAACACCGCGAGCGCCTCGATGCCGGCAGCGTCGAGCGCCGGCATATGCGCCCAGGGCTGCACGAAGACACACGAGACCACGCCCGCCGTGAGCATTGCCGAGCCCGTGACGATAGGGCTGCCGTATTCGGGCAGGATCTTGGCGGGAATCACCGCCATACACGCGGCGCTGACCGCACACATAAGACCTGCTGCCAGGCCAAGCGGCGAGATATTCAGGCTGGTAGGGTCGCCGCCGGTGGCAATTAAAAAGGTTCCACCCAGAGCCAGGCCAATGCCGATGACTTCGCGAGTACGCGGCATGCGGCGATCGGTCACGCAGGCGTAGCCCATGATGATAACGAGCTGCAGGCACTGGAGCACCGTCGCGGTTCCGGCGTTCGTCAGGCGCACGGCCGAAAGATAGCAAAACTGGTTGAACAGCAGGCCAAAGGCAGTAAAGAGCAGCAGCTGCTTGCGATCGGCGGGTGTGGTCCAGAGCTTAATCAGGCGCTCGCGGTCGCGCGTAACAACCACGGCCATAAAGAGTAGACCGGCGAGAATCTGACGCACGCTCATAAGCCACAAGGTGTCGACGTGGTAGGTATCGAACAGAAAGCTCGCGCTGGTGCCCGAGAAGCCCCAAAACGAACCGCCCACCAGCGTAGCCAAGACGCCCGTGATCATCTTGCGCGACGACGCATCGTTAAGGCGCTCGCGCCAGGCGCGGCGGGTGCTACGGCTGAGCTCGTCGGTGCCCTCGGGCACATCAATGTTCGATATATCGGTCATCGGCACCGAAGCCCCTGCGCCTTCGACCTGCTCGACACACTCTTTGCTCATTCCACTCCCCCGAAA
>CABUWA010000147.1 GCA_902495085.1 uncultured Collinsella sp.
ACTGGCGGAGAGCTGGGGATTCGAACCCCAGATGCCCTTTTGGGGCATACTCGCTTAGCAGGCGAGCACCTTCGGCCTCTCGGTCAGCTCTCCGTAACAGCCGTTCTATAGTAACCAAACAGCCGAAGTTGGGCAAGGGGAATTTTGGGGCGTTTCCTCTTTTACCTCTCTTTTACCAGTAAACGTCTCAGTCAATCATCTCAACCTGTAACATCTGCAAGCCGTAATCCCCTCCAGATGTTACAGATTGAGACAAAGATACAAGGACGGCCCCAGCGACAGCGCGGACCGCCCATTCTTTATTAGTCCTCTCGAACGGTCTCCAACAGATAATCGCGCATGTACGGAATTGCAAACGAAACACAGCCATAACCCGCGGGCTCAATCAACCCCGCATCGATCAGACGCTTGCGATATGACCCAACTTTGTTCGCCGACAAACCCATCTTCTTGGCGATATCGCCGTTGGCGATATCGACGCCCTCGCATTGAGCCATCGCCGCGAGATACTGAAACTGCCGTTCCGACACCCTGCGCAGCGCTGGGGCAATCACCATAGCATTAAAGCTATCAAGAGCCGCCTGGATACCCTTACGAGCCGCCTCTTCGCTCACGCTCTCCGCCCCACTGCGTGCAGCAACCTGCCAAGCGTAATATCCGACCAGCTGGACCATAAAGGGATAGCCTGCCGAAGCTTTTGTTAATAGCTCAGCGGCACCTTTGTCGAGCTCCTTGCCCGCTCGTCTCATCGTATCCTCAAACGATCCGCCAACTTCAAAATCGGAAAGCCGAGTAAGTTCAACATGTTTGGCTCGCTGAAGGAACGTCAACGTATCATCCACCACCACGCCATCTACCGATGTCGGCAGCCCGGCGAAAGCGAAAGCGACATTCGCTCCTTGGCGGATCAAGAGCTGCATCTCATTGCCTAGCTCGCGCATTTCCTCAGTTGAGGCATCCTGGATCTCGTCGAGCGTAATGAGCAGACCACCGCGCTTCGCAGCATCGTACATCGCCTCGCCCAGATGAGAGGCCGACTTCGACATCTCCATGGAGCCAAGGCTGACCCCTAAAATCGATGGGGAAATCGAAATTGATTCAAGACGAACGTTTCGCTGCAGAGCCTCGAGGATTCTATTGCAAAAACCAGCATTGGAGGCAACGTCAACGACCTCGAATCCTTTTTTGCGTGCAAGGTCACCCAATGCATTAAGGAGCACCGTTTTACCTGTGCCTCGGACACCCGAGATGCGCATGAGTCGATCGGGGGCACCAGGACCATTCTCAAGAGCCTCGGCAAAGTCATCCAAAACAGTGTCCCGTCCGATAAGCTCAGGCGGATTCATGCCCGCCGTTGGCTTAAAGGGGTTAACAGCTTTCGTCATTCTGCCCTCCTCTGCTAGTTTTAACAACTTTAACAAAGTTTAGCAACTTTAGCAGAGTTTAACAGTTTTAGCAGGCTCGGCGGCTTTATGCCTTACCGATCCTGCCGGGTCCTCCCGCCCGCGCCGATACAAATAGCGCGGTGCGGCCCCTCTATATCGCCCCTACCCCAGCGAACGGTTGAGGGAGCCGAGCTCGTCGTTGCCCATGGTGCGCCACATTTGGAAGATGCAACCGCGTGCCAGGAAAAAGAAGCCGTTGTCGACCAGTTGCACAGCGGCATCTGCAAGCTGATTCGTCACGGCGGACACTGGCGGCAGCTCGAGTCCAGCCTTGCGGATGGTCTCGACCGCTTCCTCGAACGTCGGAGGCTCGCTGACGCCCATCTCGTTCATAAGGCCCTGCATTTCTTCCAGCGCGCTGCTGCCCGATTCCTCACCGCGCGGCACCAGACGGTAACAAGCCAGCGCCAGGTCGAGCTGATCGCAATTCCAATAGGCAAACGCCAAGCGATAGAACAGGTAGCCGATTGCAGAACGATCGCTGGCAATACGTAGGCCGTGGCGCGCCACCTCGATAATCTCGTCAAAGCGCTCCAGACGCGCAAGCACGTTGATGAGCGCAAAGTGCGATTGCATGGACGAGCGCGCCAGATCGTAAAGATGGCGCACCTCGGGCAGCGCTCGTTCAAAGTCCTCTTGCTCGGCGTAAAAGCTGCAGATCTCGTGCTGGGCAAAGTACAGCGCATCGGGCGCACGAAGGATTCGCACAGAGCGGTCTTCTTCCAACACCGGTAGCACCATGCGCACCAGCTGGTTATCGCAAAACTGCGTTTGAACCGGGCTTGTCGCCAAAAGCTCGGCGACGGCGCACTTAGCCTCCAACTCCTCGACAAGACGGGAAAAGCCTTCAAAAGCACCTGTACGGTCGACTTTTGCCTGCTCGCGCAATTCAACAACACGGGCCACGTATGGGTCGTCGTCCTCTTCCATGACCTCCAGCTCGTCAGCCGTATCGGCAAGCAGCAGATCGCGCAGCGCCGGCGTCAGCGTGCGATGGTCATCACGCGGACGAGCATGAACCTCCGCAGGCTCAATCGTCTCCGGAGCGGTTGACTCATACGCCTCAAGCACACGCTTGCACGGCATATCGTCCATGTCCATGCTCTCAAGATCCTTGGCGACAGGAACGCAATCGGCCAGATAGGCCGCACGCCCAAAGAAATACGTTGCAACAACGCGCTCGCCCTGCTCACTGTCGGGAGCAGCAATCTGCACATAGCAGCGCGTGATGCAGGTGCCCGCGGCAAAACACGCTGCCGCAAGCGTGAGTGCCACGCGCGCATCGTGCTCCGCGGCCCAGATCGCGCGCGTGTCCTCGTCCAGCTCGCGCCAGGCGTCATCCTGAGCGTCGTATTCACGTTGCGGCATGGCATCAACGACAGACTGCCCAAACCGAACGAGCGTAATCCCCTCGGCAACGTTTACTCGATAGGTATAGTCGAGCCGCGTGACCACGTTGAGCGCCTCAACGATTCGCGCAAAACGGGTGCGCACGTCCCACTCGCCGCCCGGCTGGCACGAAACCGTTCCCGGCTTGGCCCACGGGTTATCGCTCGAAGCCGTATCGAGCAGTCGGGGAACATCGTTGGTCGTCTTGGCGATATGCCACGCATCAAAGAGCGCGCAGCCCTCAAGGCTCGGCGAGGATGCCGCAGGGACCAATCCGGCCCCGATGCGCTCAAGGATGCCGGAGAGGCGGTTGAGACGGCACTCGATGGCAAGCAGCATGTCAATCTCGTCCTGGTCCAACAGGCTACGATCAAAATTGAGATAGAAAAGCTTTGAACGATCAATGCGAGCCAGGCTCATCTCGGACTTGGCAGCGATGGTGCGCAGGCGGGGCAAGTCAATTTCACTCATAAGGGCGGCGGCATAGCGCTCGATACCGCTCGGATTCTCGGCATGGTCAACGCGGTAAAGCAGCGTCTCGATAGCATCAGGGAGCGGTGCCGTGTTAAAGCCCAAAAACACCTCGACCGGCTCGGGCAACTTTACGAGCTTGATCTTGTCGATAACATTTTGCATACCCTCGTCGAGTCCGCCGGCGTCCGCCGTGTTCACAATAGCGCTTTCGGAGTTGGCAAATATCACGTAACGCAAGAACATCGAGGCCATGAACTCGCCGTAAGGAAGGGCGCGGGTCGAATTCCATGTCTCGTGGTCGGACTGCTCGCGCATGGGGCCTTCGGGAGAGCCGGCAGTTTGCGCACACGCGCGCATTGCACCGTTGGCTTCCCTTACCATAATCTCACCAATACTGGAATCCGACTCGTCAAGGACCAGTTCCATGTCGGGATCGTTGGGCAGCGGAGCCTCGCTGACGGGGCGGTCCACCTTGTACACCTCACCCGAAACGCTTACGTAGCCCAAAAGCGACACATGACTTTTGCCAACGAATTCGACGACATAACAAGATTCACGCTGATCCTCGCCAAAGAGTTTCCAGACCACGCCATATGAGCGTCCCGCAGGCTGCTCGGGCATCGCCGGAAAGCGCTTCTTGGGATCGAGAAACCTGAGCTTGTATGTCGGACGCTCTGCCACGAAATATCACCCTGATCGGTCGTTTGAAGAAGGAGTGGTCGCGAATAAGTCGCGACATCTACTCGGAATCTTACACGAGTCGACAGGAAATCGTCCCTTTGGACGAAAGCACTCAAGCTGGCGTAAAAGAAAAGCCCCCGTCGCCGGGAGCTTTAATCTCAAATGGTGCGGCGTATAGGATTCGAACCTATGACGTTCTGATTCGTAGTCAGACCCTCTATCCAGCTGAGGTAACGCCGCGACTTGTTGATTATTATGCACATGGACTGAATAATCGTCAAGCGTTTTTCAAAAAAAGTTATTGAATTTGATTTTTACTCATTTGATGCAGTCGATCGACTCGATACTTTCAAACACGGCGAAAGCAACTCCTCAAGTATGTCGACATATAAGAAAAGCCTCCGTTACCGGAGGCTTTAAATTCAATTGGTGCGGCGTATAGGATTCGAACCTATGACGTTCTGATTCGTAGTCAGACCCTCTATCCAGCTGAGGTAACGCCGCGACTTGATGATTATTATG
>CABUWA010000148.1 GCA_902495085.1 uncultured Collinsella sp.
GTGTCCGAGGAGATCGACGCATTCGACAAGCTCAAGTTCGAGGGTATGTTCCAGCAGCTTTCGCCGGGCGGTGCCATCTCCTACGTCGAGGTTCCCAACATGCAGGACAACCTCAAGGCTGTCATTCGCGTGATGCAGTACATCTACGACAACATCATGTACGCCGAGCTCAACACCAAGAGCGATTATTGCCAGGTGTGCGGTTACGACGGCGAGATCAAGATTGTCGAGGATGACGGCAAGCTGGTGTGGGAGTGCCCCAATTGCGGCAATCGTGACCAGGAGAAGATGAATGTCGCCCGTCGCACGTGCGGTTACATCGGTACCCAGTTCTGGAACCAGGGCCGAACCGAGGAGATCCGCGACCGCGTGCTGCATCTCTAATACCGCTCCGGGGCTGAGCCGAGAGGGCCGCTTGGGCATTTGCTCGCTATTTCGGACAGTCCTGCGCAAGACGAAGGCCACATTAAGTGGCCTTCTTTGCGTGCGGAACTCATATCGAGCAAAAGCCCAAGCGGCCCTCTCGGCTCAGCCAAGTTGACGTAGTTGAGATGCGGCGCGCAGCCTGCTCACTCCTCGAAGTTCTTAGCGGAAGTAATTCGAGCTGCAGCTGTGATTTACTTGCGATGGCGGTTGAGCCGCAACCCAGTTTTTATTGGACCTTGAACCCTATACTCGATGTTCGCTTCGTTCATTGAGTTACCCTTTGCATGAGGCCGGGACATATCGTCCCGCCCGCAGTTTCGCAGGCCGAAGGCCGAGAATGTTTGAGGACGGGATGATATGTCCCGGCCTCCCGGGAGAGTTACCTATGAACTACGCGAACATTAAGTATTTCGACATTGCTGATGGGGAAGGCGTTCGTACTTCTCTGTTTGTGAGCGGGTGCCGTCGCGGGTGCAAGAATTGCTTTAACTCCGTCGCGTGGGACTTTGCCGCGGGTGAAACGTTCGATCGTGCCGTCGAGGACAAGATTATCGAGAGCCTCGACCATCCCTTTATCGATGGCCTGACGATTCTGGGCGGCGAGCCTATGGAGCCCGAGAATCAGGTGGGGCTTGTTGACTTTATCGAACGCGTGCGTGCGGCCTATCCCGCGGGGTCGGGCAAGACCATTTGGTGCTTTACCGGCGACGTGCTCGAGGAGCTTATGCCGGGCGGTCGCCATCATACCGAGGTGACGAACCGTATCCTGGCCTGCCTCGACATGTTGGTGGACGGCCCGTTCGTTCAGAATCTGTACGATATCTCGTTGCGCTTTAGGGGCTCGAGCAATCAGCGCGTGATCGACATGAACGCCACGCGCGCTCGTGCTGCACGTGAGGGCGTTGCGCTTTGCGATGCTGTGGAGCTTTGGCGGGACGATCCGGTCTATTCGACCCATACTATGTAGCTGGCAGAGGTTGCGTGCCGGCGTGGTACCATAGCGCGAACGCAAAATCGGAAAAGTGAGGCCCAGATGGTCGATCAGGAAAAAGTCGAGGCCGCCATTAAGCTGTTGCTTGAGGGCATAGGCGAGGACCCAACTCGTGAGGGCCTGCTGGAGACCCCGGCGCGCGTTGCCCGTATGTATGGTGAGATCGCCGGCGGTATGGACCAGAGTGCCGAGGAGCACCTGTCTAAAACCTTTGCCGTCGCTTCGAACGATTTGGTTATCGAGCGCGGCATTACGTTTTACTCGCTGTGCGAGCATCATCTGCTGCCGTTTTACGGCAAGGCTGCCATTGGCTATATCCCCAACGGCCGTGTCGCAGGGCTTTCTAAGCTTGCCCGCACGGTTGAGGTCTATGCCCGTCGTCTGCAGCTGCAGGAGCAGCTGTGCGCACAGGTTGCCGATGCCCTCATGGAGTATCTCGCTCCCCAGGGAGCGATTGTGCTCATGGAAGCTGAACATATGTGCATGACCATGCGCGGCGTGCAAAAGCCTGGCACCAAGACCGTGACGCTCGCTCGTCGCGGCGTCTTTGAGGCCGATCCGGCGCTCGAGGAGCGATTCTTTAGGATGCTGGGACGCTAACTATGAGAGTCGTCAACGACTTTACATCGAATACTGACGAGGGAACGCCGCGTCGCGGTTTTATGGCTTCGGGCCTGGCGCCTTTTGGTGCCATGCCTCGCATTGATTACATCTGTGCCAACGGTCTGTTCCGGCGGCACCTGGGCAACATTGCACAGTTGGAATCGGGGCGCATCTTCTGCCGCCACGGTATCGACCATCTGCTGGATGTCGCTCGCATTATGTGGATTAAGAATCTCGAGGAAGAGCTCGAATTTGACCGCGAGGTCATCTACGCCACGGCACTTCTTCACGATATCGGCAAAGATGAACAGTATGAATCGGGTATATCCCATGATGTTGCAAGCGAACGCGTCGCTGATGCGATTCTCGGCGGCATGCCCGATGACGTAGCGTTTGAGCCGGCCGATGCCGCAGCCATTAAGACGGCCATTCTGGGCCATCGAAAGCTGCGCGTGAACAGCCAACCGCTTGAGCGTCTGCTCTATGCAGCCGACAAAGCGTCGCGCGCCTGCTTTGCATGCCCCGCGCGCAATGCTTGCAACTGGAGCGATGATAAAAAGAACCTGTCGATTCGCGTGTAGTTAGTTTGCGCGGTCGGGGTTCTAAACGAAGGAGACGATCGCGATGAGCAACAAGAAACTGCCCGAGAATGCAACCAAGACTGAAGGCGCCGAGCTCGCCCGCCGTGGAAGGGGCGAAATATCCACCGCAACGGCGGTGCCCCACGTGAGCTATGACGACCTTCGCCATGCCGACCGCATCACCGTTGAAGGTCTTGAGGTTTTTGCTAACCATGGCGTGTATCCCGAAGAGAACGCGCTGGGCCAGAAGTTCATCGTGTCCTTGGTACTCTATGCCGACCTGCGTGCAGCGGGGGAGCACGATAACCTGGACGCCTCGATTGACTATGGCTCGGTGTGCCACGATGTCGATGGCTATCTGCGCGAGCATACGTTTAAGCTCATCGAGGCTGCAGCTGAGGGTGTGGCCTCGATGCTGCTGCGTCGTTACCCCTTGCTGCTTGGCGTGCGCGTTAAGCTCGATAAGCCTTGGGCGCCCGTCGGTCTTCCCCTGGCAAGCTGCGGTGTCGAGATCGAGCGCGTGCGCTAACCGGTTCTAATATGTCTCTATGGGTGGCTGCTTGAGCCGCTGGGACAGTGCTCTATTGTTGGGGCAGTACGTGTCGAGCAGGGCGTGAAACCGCTGATTGTGGCTTGGCTCGAGCAAGTGGACGAGCTCGTGGGCGACAACCATGTCAAGGCACTCGACGGGGTAGGCGGCAAGTTCTCGTGCGATGCGAATGGCGCCGGTTTTGGGCGTGCATGATCCCCAGCGCGTTTTCATGCTGCGCACGGAAACGCGGGAAACGGCGACACCCATTGCGATTTCGTATGCGTGCACCATATCCCGCAGCGCCGATGTGACTTCGGACGTATAGAGCTGGTCAATATGGGCTTGGATCTCACTGGGCGTTAAGCCGTCGAGGGGCGCGTTCCACTTGGCCTGCGGACGTTCGTCTGGCTCGTCGGTACCCATAAAGCTTGCGAACGTGGCTTGTTTGGGCCGCGGTGCGGGTGACTTAAAGTTGTGATCGAGCGCATCTTGTACCGTGATGGGCTTGCCCCAAAGTGCAATGATGGACGAGGGGCTGAGCGGCTCTCGCGCCGTCGCCTGACGTTGCTCGCGCTGGGCAAGCCGGCTGATAATCCAGGCGCTGTTGCGCTTCACAAACGCTTCGATACGCTCGCGGCTGGCGCCGAGCGGTGCGCTGGCGTGGACCTCACCGCTCGATGTGACGCGCAGGTTGAAGTTTTTGACGCGCTTTTTGGTAATGACGACGGGGATGGGCGTCCCATCCGGTCGGGATACGGAAATCGTAAACTGCTGCGTCAAAAGCGGTCCTTCAGATTGGGGACGGGCCGGCATGTCGACCGTTCGGCATGCCGGCCCGCTCAGGGGATGTGAAATTAATAACGCTCAAAGAAGGCAAGGGCATTATCGCTGCAGAGCTTCTGCATCACGGTCTTGCCAAAGTGCTTGGAGAGCATGTTCTGGAACTCGGGCATCTTGCTGGCATCGGAGAGGAAGGCGGGCACCGTGGCACCGTCCCAGTCGCCGCCGAGCGCGATGACGTCCTCGCCGCCCAGGTCGAGCCAGTGCTCGATATGTGCCGCCAGCTGGTCGAAGGTGACGTCTGCGGCTGTCTTGTCGGTTGCGTCGTTGGAAAGGAACTCGCTGCAGTAGTTGAGGCCGACGATGCCACACATGTCGCGAATGGTGCGGAACTGGTCGTCGGTGAGGTTGCGCTTAACGCCGCAAACTGCACGAGAGTTGGAGTGGCTGGCGACGAAGGGACGTGTGGCGTGGGCGACAACCTCGTCAAAGCACTCATCGTTGAGGTGGGAGACGTCAAGCA
>CABUWA010000149.1 GCA_902495085.1 uncultured Collinsella sp.
GTTCTCCGAGTTCTTTGCCCAGACCAACGACGCCCTGGCCATCGAGTCCAAGGCCGGCTACATGAAGGTCCTCGGCAACCCCTGGTTCGCCACGGTTGTCACCCTGCTTCCTGGTCTCGCCCTCGCTTTTGGTGGCTATGCCAACATCTGGCCGCTCTTTGGTGCTTCCAACCAGCTGCTCGGCGGTATGACCATGATCACCCTCGCCGTGTTCTGCAAGTGCACCGGCCGCAAGGGTTGGATGCTCTACGTGCCCGTCGTCTTCCTGCTCTGCTGCACCTTCACCTCGCTGGTCCAGAGCGCCATGGGCTGCATGACCGCCGTCCAGGCCTACGGCTTCTTCGGCACCATCCCGGCTACCGCCACCACGGCCGCCGTCTCCGTCGCCGCCACCAAGGGCCTGCAGCTCGTCTTTGCCGTCCTGCTGATGGTCCTGGGCCTCATCGTCGCCGTCAACTGCCTCAAGGAGTTCTTCGGCAAGGAGGCTGGCTCCATGCCTGATGAGGAGCCCGAGTGGTCCGAGATGGGCAAGGCCGAGTACGGTCGCGCCGCTGCCGCTGAGGCTCCTGCCGACGCCGAGGCCGCCAAGGCCTAGTCAGCTTGATGGACTAACCGTTCCATCCATATGATTCGGAAAGACCGGGTCCGCGACTTTGCGGGCTTGGTCTTTTTTTCATGCAAAAGCGGGTGACGCTCGAGTGTTCTCGCAGATGTTTTGCGTGGATAAGGGCGTGCGTTGTACCATATGGACGTATATGTGTGCATATGAAAGGGGCCCCGTGGCCAAGACGGTATATTCCGATAATCAAAACAATGTCGATGCTTTGGCTGAGCGCCTGAGTAGCCAGACGTCGCTTTCTGCTGAGCGTGCCAAGCTGGTTGCCTACGACCTGCTTTGCCGCAAGGCGCTCAAGATTAAGTCGAGTGCGCTGGCGCAGATTTTCCGCTCCGTCGATAAGGAGTGCGACACCAAGGCGATGCGCGATGAGCTTGTCGCGGCAAAGATCGTGACCAAGATCGAGGGTAGCGGCATTAACGGGCGCCCGGCGTTCTATACCATCAATGCCGAGATCCGCGATGTCCAGGAGCAGCCTGCCGAGTCCGTCGAAGATTTTGTCGTCGAGGATTCCGCTGACGTGCCTGCTGTGGAAGAAGCTGCTCCGCGTGAGCATGTCGATACCGATGAGTTGCTCGATGAGAACGTCGTGCGTGCCTTTACGGCCAAGGCAGGACGCGGCGGTTTTGGCGGGGGTGGCAAGCGCGATGCGCAGCGCCGCGCCCAGCAGGAGCGCTTCCGTCGCGCCGTTGCTCGAAAGGGTGAGACGGATGCTGAGGCTGTTGAGACCGAGGTTGCTGCCGAGTCGCAGAAGCCCACGAAGGAGCAAAAGCCCGTGGAGGCCCAAGAGCCCAAGCGTCGTCGCGGTACTCACTTTAAGGCTGCAGCGCAGGATGCCGCGCGTGAGGTTGAAGAGTCTTCTGAGGTTGCAGACGATGTTGAGGAGTCTGCCAAGAGGGCTCCGGGTTCGTGTCGTCCCGGCCGCGGTTTTGCGGGACGCGCGTATCCCGTAAGGCGTCAGGAGAAGAGCGAGCCGGCTTCGACCACTCAGGGCGAGAAGGACGAGAAGGCCGTTGAGCCGGCGGCTCGCGAGCAGAAGCCTGTTGAGCCGCAGCTTGAGGTTGATGCCGAGGCCAAGGGCCATCAGGCTACTGATGAGCAGGCGGAGCAGGGCGCGTCGAGCAAGCCTCGCCGCCGTCGCCATCGTGGGGGCCGCAGTTCCCATGCCGAGACTGCAGCCGAGAAGACCACGCCGCAGGACGAGGATCCGAAGGCCGAGGTTTTTTCGGGGCAGCCTAAGCGCCAGCCGGCGAAGGGGAGCAAGTCCGATCGTCCGCAGAAGCAGGCGTCTATGCCGAAGCACGAGCGCAATTCCCAGGGCGATTCTAAGCGCAAGTCTCAGAAGAAGCCGGAGTCTGCCGCAGCAGATACTGCTGCCCAGCAGCCCAAGTCGGCCGTTCACGGCGAGGTCTCGGCGTTTGCCCTTGCCCGCGTTTTAGGCAGGCAGCTGCTCAAAGTTGTCCCTACGCCCACGGCGCTCTCTAAGATCAAGGAGCAGCAGACACAGATCGTAAAGGTCGAGGGCAAGGACGGCAAAAAGGCTCCGCAGCGCACTCAGCACAACGAGATGTCCAACCGCAAGATTGCCGAGGAAATCGCAATCATCCAGGCTTGGATCGAGCAGAACCGAGGTGCCGATACGCCGGTTGCCTCGCGCCGCCAGCGTGCCTACCAGATCTTTAACGACGAGAAGGCTTTTGACGGCAAGCACGGTGAGCGCTTGATCAGGCGTATGACCGAAAAGGGCATCAGCATGCAGGCGATCAAGGTCGCCCCCAATCGCCCCGTGCACTTTACGGGCTTCTTTACGCTGGGCGCCGACAAGCCGTTCATTATGGTCGAGAACCTGGACACCTACGACGAGATCGTCAAGCTGCTGCGTGGCCGCAAGCACGCCAAGCTCTTTGGCATCAAGGTGGGCGGCGTGATTTTTGGCGGCGGATGCAAGGCGAGCGTCTCGCATGCCCTGGACGATTATCTGGCCGAGATTGGCTATCGCTTTAACTACGTCTACTACGTGGGCGATATCGATCGCGAGGGCGCGCGTATCGTCGAGCAGACTCGCAGTGCCAATGTGGTTGAGATTCGCCTGCATGCCGGCATGTACCGCGCTATGCTCGCCGAGCATAAGCGTCGCGTGAAGGCCGGCGGAGAGTGCGAGCCCGCGGCTGCCAACCAGGGTGTGCCGCAGAACCTGGCAGCGACGATCAAGGATCTGCCCATGGTCACGCGCGTGCAGTTCCGCAACGTGCTGCGCGAGGGCGGGCGCATTCCGCAGGAGATCCTGATGACCGCAGACTATCGGGATGGCGACTCGGGAAGCTTCGACCGCATGCTGAACAATTAGATTCCGCCGTTCTACCGAACGGCGGACTTCTTGACGCTGCGAGGGGCCCTGGCACGGCAATCTGACGTTCAACTTCGGCGGCGCGACCAGAAGGTCAGCGCCGCCTTGTTTCACGTCACCTTGCCATACCAGGGCCCCTCTCGCTGTCACGTCCAAAACATCGAGGTTAAGTGGCCTCCTGTTCGTGCGGAACTCGCGACAAACTTAATGCCCGGCCCGTCGGGGCCACACGCCATTTTGTAGATGACGGCTCGCTTTTCGGAACGGGGCTGATATTTTCTTGATGTTAGGCGCTCTTGGTCCTAATGGGCTTGGGGCGCCTTCGCGTTTCCTCGGCTTCGCACCCTTGAGGGTTCGAATCCCTCCGCTTGCCCACAAGAAAAACCTCCCGATCGGCTATGCGTTCGAGAGGCTGGTTTCTTTGGCTGGGACGGAGGGATTCGAACCCCCAACAGCCGGCACCAAAAACCGGAGTTCTACCGTTGAACTACGTCCCAATGTGTGGTGTTGCCCAAAAGCAACCCGTTTAGTTTACCTAATCTGCGAGGGCATCGCAAACGCCATCGAGCAGGCGTACGGCGAGTGTCTGCGCATCACTTGCGGTGAAGGTTCCGTTGTAGCGCGTCATGCCCGTGAGCTCAATGCGAATGCGCGCGGGCTTTTGCTGCGCGGCGACATTGGCGGTGCGGATGCGCTGTGCAAGGTTGTGACACTCGGCAAGGGCGATCGTGGCGCGCGGCGCAGCATCTGCGGGCAGCTCATCGCTTGCGATCTCGAGCACCAGATCCACGTCGGTCGGAACCTCGGAATCGCAAAGCATCATGCCGCTGCTGTCGGTCGTCGCCGTGGCGATGTTCCACATGCGCGATGCAACGCTGCGTGCGATGGGGTCCTCACCGATGACGGCAATCTGGAAGCGCTCGAGCACGTTGGCGGCGCGGGCAAAACCGATGCGCGACTCGGCCTCGGTAACCGAGGGCTTGCCCTCCCACACGTGATGCAGGCGGTTGATATAGGCGTAGGTATCCTGGAACGCCATGCCATCGGCAAACAGGCCAACATTTTCCTGGAACTGCTGCAGAGCGGCCTCGGTGTGCGGGCCAAAATAGCCGTCGTCCTCACCGCAGGCAAAACCCAAAACGTTGAGCGCGCGCTGCAGGGCCTGAACGTCGGCGCCATGGAAATTGGGCATGCGCAGGTAGAGCGTGCGGTCGCCCAGTTTATACGAGGCGTCTACCAGGGCGCTCCAACAGGGAATGTCAACGGCGTGACCGGCGGCAAGACCGCTGTCGAGCCTAAAGGTGCTAACGGCCTGCTCGGTGGTGGCGCCAAAGTGCTTGTCGGCGACCTCGGTGGCATCAATCGTGTAGCCGAGCTGCAGGAGACGAGACTGCACGTCCTCGACGGCTGCTCCCTGCATGCCCGTTGTAATAGGTTCCATGAACGA
>CABUWA010000150.1 GCA_902495085.1 uncultured Collinsella sp.
CGAGCGGTATGACAACACGTACTAGATGTATTATACGCAGCGTGCAAGCAAACTGGCATAAAAGCTCATCGAGGCTGAGTGCCATCGCTCGCTGCGGTACACTTACCTAAAGTAAACCATGAAGGGAGATATTACCTATGAAGAAGATCGTTTTGGCTTGCGGTGCTGGCGCTGCTACTTCCACGCTTGTTGCCCAGAAGGTCGCCACCTTGCTCGATGCCAACGGTTACGCCGACAAGTACGAGATCGTGCAGTGCGCCATCTCCGAGGCCAAAGACTACTGCGACGAGGGCGCCGACCTGCTGATCGCTACCACCGTTGCCCCCGAGGGCCTCACCTGCCCGTACGTGAGCGGCGTGCCCTTCATGACCGGCATGAACCGCGTCGCTGCCGAGAAGGCCGTTCTCGACGTTATGGCTCAGTAGGCGCTGCCTGTATGAGTGAGCAGAACGCCAACCCGGTCGAGCTCTTTGGCATGCGCGTTGCCCATGTGGGCATTAACGCCGCCGACCCGGCAGACGCCCTGGAGATTGCGGAGCTGTTCTCGACGATGATGGGTCTGCCCGTCATCGAGACCCCGGTTTCGTACTTTAACGATTCGCTGGTCGAGGTCATGAAGCAGAATGGTCGTGGCGCCAAGGGCCACATCGGCTTTGCCGTCAACGACATCGATGCGGCCGAGAAGTGGTTTGCCGAGCGCGGGCTCGAGGTCAACGAGGAGTCGCGCGTGCTGCTGCCCGACGGCAGCACCAAGCTCGTGTACTTTAAACGCGAGTTCGCCGGCTTTGCCGTGCACCTGTGCCGCGAGTAGCGCACAAGCTGCTATAGCTAGCAAAAAGGGATAGGGCCGCATGGCCTTATCCCTTTTTTATGCCGAGGGGCTGCCGCCGCGCGGGTGCCCCTACCGCGGCAGGCGAATCGTAAAGCGGCTGCCGACCCCTTCGACCGAGGTCACGCCAATGACACCGCCATGGCTATCGACGATCCACTTGGCAATGGCGAGTCCCAGACCCGAGCCCTGCGCGCCGGCATCGCGCGCGTTGTCGGCACGGTAGAACCGCTCGAACGCGTGAGCTGCGGATTCCTGGTTCATGCCGATGCCCTCGTCCTCAACACTTATGTCGATCGTGCCCGCGCCCGCATCGGGCGTTATGCCAAATGTGACGGTCGTTCCCGCGTCCGAGTACTTGGCGGCGTTTTGCACGATCACGCGCAGAGCCTGCTTCACGAGCGCCACGTCGACGGGCGCGTCGCAGCGCGGGTCGCTGACAAGCGCAGCGTCAAAGGCCAGCCGATACGTGTGCTCGGTATCGATCATCTGCGATTCCTCGCATACCTCGCCGACCAGTGCGGCCAGGTTGGTATTCGCGCGCCGCAGGACCGTGCGCCCGGCATCGCCGCGTGCCAAAAACAGCAGCTGCTCCACGAGCTCCTGCATGTGTTCGCTTTCGGCCTTGAGGGATGCGATGGATTCCGCCAGCACGTCCGGGTCGTTTTTGCCCCAGCGGTCGAGCATGTTTACGTAGCCCTGAATCACCGCGATGGGCGTGCGCAGCTCGTGGCTTGCATCGTTGACAAAGCGCATCTGCTGCAGCTTGGCCTCTTGCATCTGGCGCAGCAGGCGGTTGAGCGCGACCTCGATGCTCGCCAGGTCGGCGTCGCCGGTGGTGACGCTCGGCGAGTCGACGCTTGCGCGCTCAATGGCCTGCTCCAGTGTTTCCATCTTGCCACCGGCGAGTTGCATGCGGCCGAGTTCATCCACGCGCAGTGCCAAGTCGTTGAGCGGTGCCATGGTACGGCGCACGCGCCGGGCGCCGCCGAGCATGTTGAGCACGCTGATGACCTGCCATCCCACAACGACAAGGTAGAGAGGCCATAGCGTGACGAGGTCCTGCGCGAGGGGGAAGGTCTTGGTAGTACGCGCAAGCTCGACGGTATAGGTGAGCGTTGTCAGGTCCCAGCCGCGCGCGGGCGTCAGCGACATGCCGTGAACGGTGGCGCCGGGAATCCAGCCTGCGGTAAACGCGCTGTCGGGCAGCGTCTGGTTGTATCCATAGACGAGGATCGCCGCCGCAATCACCATCAGCAGCAGATCGAGCCAGACGTAACTCATCAGGCGGCGCCACATATAGCCCCAGTTGATGGCGCGGGCGATGGAGGTGACGCGCTTGGCCTCGGCGTTACGCACGGCAGACATAGCCCACCCCGCGCACGGTTTGGATGATGCGTGCGCCGCCGGCGTCTTCGATCTTGGCGCGCAGGTGCGCGATGTGTACGTCGACGTTGTTGGTGTCGCCCACGTATTCGTAGCCCAGCGCCTCGTGCGCGATGCGCTCACGCGTGAGCACGGTTTCGGCATGTGCCATAAGCAGTGCGAGGACATCGAACTCGCGGGCAGTCAGCACGATGGGCGAGCCGCCGACCGTGACTTCGCGGCGGTTGGGGTCGAGCGCAACCGAGTCAACGGTAAGCGCGGCGGGGGAGGGCGTGGCAGCGGTCTGGGCCGTGTCGGTTGCCGGGGACATTGTGGCGATACCGGCGGCCGTGCCGCTCGATGCGCCAGCCTCGGCGCTGGCGCCGCCAACGCCCGAAGCCGCCCGCACGGCTTCCGAGCGCTTCAGCGCCACGCGGATCCGTGCGAACAGCTCCTCGATCGCAAACGGCTTGGTCAAGTAGTCGTCGGCGCCGGCATCGAGCCCGGCAACCTTGTCCATCACGGCATCGCGCGCGGTGACCATGATCACTGGCACATCCTTGTGCTTGCGGACACGCCGCAGGACCTCCATGCCGTTGAGCTGCGGCAACAGCACATCGAGCAGAATCAAATCATAGTCGCGCCCCAGCGCCAGGTCCACGGCGGTGCGGCCGTCGGCGGCGTGCTCCACCTGGTAGCCCTCGTGCTCCAGTTCGAGCGTCACAAAGCGGGCGATTTTCTCCTCGTCCTCTACGATCAGGATCCGTGCCATGCGTGCCCCCGTCTGCGATTACTTGTCGTCGTTGAGATTTTGCTTGATGTCGTCCGCGGCGTCGGCGGCGTGATTCATAAGGTTGTTGATGCTGCCGGGCACGTCACCGTCGCTGTCGATGCGGTAACGCATGCCAAAGAACAGGCCAATCAGCATCAGCCATATCGTGGCGCCCCAGGCAAACAGCGCGACGATGGGAATCAGGATGGGGATGTTGAGGATGATCGCATCGCGGCGCGTGGCGATAAACTTGGTGTCCAAGCTCAGGCGGAAGAGCTTTTTGAGGTACTCCCACACGCTGTCTATCTTCTTGGAGAAGTCGGTCTTTTCGCTCGACTTTTCGTAGGCGGCCTGCGCGGCGACCATCTCGGCCGAGGGCTCATTGACTGGCGCGGACTCAGTGGCGGCGTGTGCCGACGTGGTCTGGGTCTTGCCCTGCGACTCAAGCCAAATGATGGCATCAAGGACGTTGCCGTCGGCGGCGTCGAGCGCGGCCTTGGCATCGGTGTAGCTCACGTTGCACTTGGTGCGGATGGTTTCAACTTTTTCGAGGTCGTCCATGACCTATCCTTTCGTTCGATGGGCGCGACGCCGGGCGATCTACCCGGGCGCGAGCGTTGCGTTCGGCGGCCTGCGTTGCGCGGTGCCGCCCCGCCCTCGGTCGAACTCTATAGTGCAGGTTATAGATTAAGCGATTCTTGAGCCAAGATTAATGTTGGATGAGTTTTTGGGTAGCGGTGGGAAAAGTATTAGACCTCGATAGCGGGGGATGGGGTGCCGGTGCAAAACGGCGTCAAAGGTTGGTCGAGCAGGCGGTTTCTCCATTGATGTCCGCACGGCATGGGACACTTACCCTGCCGCCCTGCTCTGCCGCGGCGGCATGTACCCAAACAACGACCCTCTAAGGAGTTCGATACCAATGAGCGATAACACCAAGCATCTCGCAAAGAAGTGCGTCAAGGACGCGGGGCCGTGCCTCGCGTTGTGCCTTGCCGGCGCAGCGGTCGCGCTGCTGGCTGTTCTGGGGCCATTCGACGTGCTCCGAAGTGCCAGTTCTCTGCACGTTTGCATGGCCCTTGCCGGCGCCATGATGACCGGCGGCGTGCTCGATCTGGTTTTTTGGGTGCTTGACCCGTTTGGATGGAAGAACGAAGGGTAAGCCCTAAGGGATGGAAGGGCTGGAACGGTTGGCTTAGTGATCGTGCAGAATGTGGGCTAGCGACTTACAGGGAAGTGGTAATCCGATGACGGTCTATGTAACAGGCGATATTCATGGCGGCCTCGACATGCAAAAGCTGCGCGATTGGGACCTTGGGGATAGCCTGACGAGCGACGACTATCTGATTGTCGCGGGCGACTTTGGCTTTCCGTGGGATTTCTCTGCCGAGGAATGCACCGATATCGC